>DATLRJ010000041.1:0-19853 GCA_035534715.1 Acidimicrobiales bacterium
GAAGGCCGGCATCGTGAAGTGCGGGGCGATCGCGGTGATCGGAGAGACTGACCCCGACATCGCGGGCATATTCGCGGCAGAGGCCCGGTCCGTCGGCGCACGCTCTCTCTGGCAACGGGGCGTGGACTTCGGCTGCGTCGCGAACCGGCCCGCCCACGGAGGTCGCGTCCTCGACCTCCGCACGCCGGGCGGCTCCTACACAGAGGTCTACCTGCCGCTGTTCGGATCGCACCAGGGAGACAACGCCGCGGCCGCTCTCGCCGCGGCCGAGGCGCTGCTCGGCGTTCCGCTCAGCGGCGACGTCGTCGCCGAGGCGTTCGCGGCGGCGACTGTGCCCGGACGGCTCGAGATCGCAGGTCGGCGTCCTCTCGTCGTGCTCGACGGGGCGCACAACCGTGCCGGTGTCGACGCGCTGCGCGACGCGCTCGACGAGGACTTCGCGGCTGCGCCGCGCATCGTCGCGGTCCTCGGCTGCCTTCGCGGACGCGACCCCCGCGAGCTGCTCGCGGCGCTTCGCACGGACCGGCTCGAGACGGTCGTCGCCTGCTCCCCGCCGTCTCCACGGGCGCTCCCCGCCGACGACATCGCGGGGGCCGCCGCAGTCCTCGGGATCGACGCGACGACCGCCGAATCCGTCGAGAGCGCGCTCGACGACGCGATGCGCCGCGCCTCGCCGGAGGACCTCGTGCTCGTGACAGGGTCGCTCTACGTCGTCGGTGTCGCGCGGGCGGCCGCGCGCAGGCTAGGTTACCTGCGGCCATGAACCGGACCCTTGTCATCTGCAAGCCGGACGCCGTCGAGCGCGGCCTCGTCGGCGCGATCCTCGGTCGTCTCGAGCGCAAGGGCCTCCGGGTCGTCGCGGCGGAGCTGCGCGTCATCGACCCGGACGTCGCGGAGCTGCACTACGCGGAGCACCGCGAGCGGTCCTTTTTCGACACGCTCGTGAAGTTCATCTCGCGCTCGCCGGCGCTCGTCATGGTCGTCGAGGGACCCGAGGACACCTGGCGCGTCGTTCGGGGCCTGATGGGTGCGACAAATCCCGCGGACGCGGCCCCCGGCACGATCCGGGGGGACTTCGCGACCGAGACGACCGAGAACCTCGTCCACGGCTCCGACGGCGCCGACTCGGCCGCGCGGGAGATCGCACTCTTCTTCCCCGACCTCCGCTGAGCTCCCCGCCGGCAGCCGTAGGGCGGTCGCCGGCGAGGAGTCGGCGCCACGTGCGCGGCGCGCGGCGGGGCCGGGGCGCCTTGTGACGTCCCCGGCCATCCCGTAACCTTGCGCGGTCGCCCAACGATCTGGAGCTGGAAGTATGCCCGACAACATGTTCGGATTCGGTGGCCGCGACATGGCGGTCGACCTCGGCACGGCCAACACCCTCGTCTATGTCCGCGGCAAGGGGATCGTCCTCAACGAGCCGTCCGTCGTCGCTATCAACGTCCGGGACGGTCACCCGCTCGCCGTCGGCGCCGAGGCAAAGCGCATGATCGGTCGCACGCCGAGCAACATCCAGGCCATCCGACCGCTGAAGGACGGCGTCATCGCGGACTTCGAGATCTGCGAGATGATGCTGCGGTACTTCATCCGGCGCGTACACCCGCGCCGATTCTCCAAGCCGCGCATGGTCATCTGCGTGCCGTCGGGCATCACCGGGGTCGAGAAGCGCGCCGTGCAGGAGGCGGCGGAGTACGCCGGCGCGCGCAAGGCGTACATCATCGAGGAGCCCATGGCGGCGGCTATCGGCGCGGGCCTGCCGGTCCACGAGCCGACCGGCAACATGGTCGTCGACATCGGCGGCGGCACCACCGAGGTCGCGGTGATCTCGCTCGGAGGCATCGTCACGAGCCAGTCGATCCGAATCGGCGGCGACGAGCTCGACGAGGCGATCATCAGCTACGTGAAGAAGGAGTACAGCCTCGCGCTCGGCGACCGGACGGCCGAGGAGATCAAGATGGCCCTCGGCTCGGCGTGCGAGCTCGAGGAGGAGCTGCACGCGGAGATCCGTGGCCGCGACCTCGTGAGCGGCCTCCCGAAGACGATCGTGACCTCGACGAAGGACATCCGCAAGGCGATCGAAGAGCCGCTCGCTGCGATCATCGACGCAGTCAAGGTGACCCTCGACAAGACGCCCCCCGAGCTCGCGGCGGACATCATGACCCAAGGCATCGTGCTCACCGGTGGAGGCGCGCTCCTCCACGGCCTCGACGTCCGCCTCCAGGCGGAGACGAGCATGCCGATCGTCGTCGCCCCCGACCCGCTCAATTGCGTGGCCCTCGGCAGCGGGATGTGCCTCGAGGAGTTCGACGCACTGCGCCAGGTGCTGGTCTCCTCGACGAGCCGCTGAGCGGCCGGCTCCGCCCTCGTGGCGTCTCCGACGCGAAGGACGAGCCAGCGACTCACGCTGCTCATGCTCGTGCTCGCCTCGATCACGGTTCTGACCCTCGACTACCACGGCGAGGTCAGCCGCGGTATCGGTCACATCCGCAACGGCGTCCGCGACGCGCTCTCGCCGGTCCAGCGGGGGATCGCCGCGGCGCTCCATCCCGTCGGCGACGTCTTCGCCGGGGCGTTTCACTACGGTGCGCTCCAGAGCGAGAACGAGCGTCTCCAGCAGCAGATCGGCAGGCTCCGAGCAGGCAGCGCGGAGCAGGCGTTCGCCGCGCGCCAGGCCGATGCGGTCCTGGCGCTCGCGCACCTGCCATTCGTCGCGAACATCGCGTCCGCCCCGGCGGAGGTGATCTCCGCGCCGACCTCGAACTTCCAGTACACGGTCGAGCTCGACCGCGGTACCGGCGCGGGCGTCGGGCCACGCATGCCCGTCGTGTCCGGCGCCGGCCTCATCGGGACGGTCGTCGAGGCATCGTCGTCGACCGCGATGGTGCGCCTCGTCACGGACAAGGCCTCGAGCATCGGGGTCACGTTCGGGACGGGCAGGCGGTCGGGCAGCGCGATCGCCGACGGCCAGGGATTCGGCGAGCCGATCAGCATCGCCGAGATCGCCGGGCCGCTTCCCGTGACGGGCCAGACCGTGTACACGAGCGGCACGGACGGCGGCGCGTACCCTGCAGGTCTCCCTGTCGCACGGGTCCTCTCGGTCTCGACATCCGCCGGAGGGCTCACCGCGACGGTCACCGCTCGTCCCCTCGTCGACCTCGACACGATCCGGTACGTCAGCGTGCTCGAATGGCTGCCACAGCCGTGAACCTCGCGAGCTGGTCCCGACTCGCGCTCGTCGCGCTCGTGGGCCTCGTCCTCCAAGTCGCCGTGTTCGACCAGATCGTCGTCCACGGTGCACATCCCGACGTGCTGGTGCTCCTCGCGGCCGCGGCGGGCGCCGTCGCGGGGTCCGCTCGCGGCGCGACGATAGGTTTCGTCGTCGGTCTCGTCGCGGACCTCGTGCTCCCGACCCCTTACGGGTTGTCGGCCCTCGCGTTCGTGCTCGTCGGCTTCGCCGCGGGTCTGGTCCGCACGCTCCCGGGCGATCGCGACGGCCGGGGAGTCCAGGTAGCGACCTGCGTCGCGGGGGGCACAGCGGGAACTCTGCTCTACGCGGTGCTCGGCGATCTCCTCGGCCAGCCCGGGATGCTCGACCGCCAGGGGGCGGTTGTCGTGCTCGTCGTCACCGCTGGCGCCTTCGTGCTCGCTGCGCCGTGCGTCGGGTCGCTCCGCTGGGTCATGGGAGCGGCGGACCGAACGCTTGAAGGCCATCCGATGCCGAGCGGTGGGAGCGCGACGCGTTGAGACTGCGGCGCCGCCGCTCGCGACGTCTCGGGTTGGCCAAGCCTTCAACGTTCGAGCGCCGACCGCTGCCCGTGCGGCCGCAACGCCGCCGGACCGATCCTCCCGAGAAGCGCACCGCGGCGGGTGGCGGGCGCAAGGGCGCGCATCTAGGGCTGCGACTCTCTGTGATCGCCGTCGTCGTCGTTGGGCTCTTCGCCGTCCTCGTGCTGCGACTCTGGTCCATCCAAGTGATCGGGTACGCCGCAGCGCGCTCGCGGGCGATTCAGATATTCACGACCACGGTCGCTATCCAGCCGCCCCGCGGATCGATCGTCGCCCGCGGCGGACAGGTGCTCGCGCGTGACGACGCGAGCGAGGTCGTGACTCTCGCGTGCCCGACGTCCGAGCGAAGCCTCTGCCCGGTCCAGGACGCCGCGGTCATCGAGCGCCTCGCGCCCCTCCTCGGCACGAGTGTCGCGGCGATCGACGCGTCCGTGAGGAGCAACCAGATCGGGCCGTTCGCTCCGGCGCCGGTCGCAGTCGGCGTGCCGTACTCGGTCGTTGCCTACCTCGCGGAGCACCAGGCGGAGTTTCCCGGCGTGAGCGTCGCGAAGACCTATCTGCGCACCTACCCCGAGCAGAGTCTCGCCTCCCAGGTCGTCGGGTACGTCGGCGCGATCAACGCGTCGGAGTATGCGCACTACTCCACGGCGAAGTACGCAGCATACGGCTACATCCCCCAAGACACCCAGTTCGGCCAGAGCGGCCTCGAGGCTGAGTACGAGCTCGCGCTCCACGGCACGCCCGGCGTGTCGACGATCGAGGTGAACGCCGTCGGACAGGACGTCGGCACACGGTCGACGACCGAGCCGACGCCGGGCGACGAGGTCGTGCTGAACATGGACAACGGGCTCGAGAGGAGCCTCTCGGGCGATCTCGCCCGCCAGGTGGCGGCTCTCCGATCAGGCTCGGTACCCGGGGGCGCGCAGCCCGCACCGTACGCCGCGGCCGCGGTCATCGACCCGCGCAACGGCCACGTGCTCGCGCTCGCGTCGTACCCGGGCTACAACGACAACGTCTGGGTGCCAGAGATCTCCAACAAGGCGTACGCCGCGCTCGTTCCGCCGCCAAGTCAGCCCCAGCCACTCGTCGACTACGCCGTGAGCAACGGCAGCCCGCCCGGGTCGACGTTCAAGATCGCGACCGCGACCGCCGCGCTCCAGGACGGGCTCATCACCCCGTACGACTACGTGGACGACACCGGGTCGTTTACCGTCGGAAACATCACGTTGCACAACGCGGGCGGCGAGGTCCTCGGCCCGGTCAACGTCGTCTCCGCCCTCACCGAGTCGAGCGACATCTTCTTCTACACGATGGGCCAACGCTTCTGGGACGCGCAGAGCCGCTACGGGCTCATGCCGATCCAGCGCGAGGCCGCCCTCTACGGTCTCGGGGTGCCGAGCGGAATCGACCTCCCGAACGTCTCGGCGGGACAGGTCGACAGCCCCGCTCTCCGCCGGCAGCTCCACGCCTACGACCCGGCGGCGTACCCGAGCACCTCCTACTACGTCGGAGACAACGTCGAGATGGCCTTCGGGCAGGGCGAGACGCTCCTCACCCCGATCGAGATCGCGAACGCGTACGCAACGTTCGCGAACGGAGGGACCCGTTACGCGCCGGAGATGGCCGCGGCGCTCGTGAGCCCGGACGGTGCCGTGCGGCGCATCGCGCCGAAGGTCGTCGACCACGTCGCGATCTCCCCGACCAACTACCAGGCGATGCTCCAGGGCTTCGAAGGCGTCGTGTCGAACCCGAAGGGCACCGCGTACGCGGAGTTCCAGGGCTTCGACCTTGCGAAATGGCTCGTGGCCGGCAAGACGGGCACGGCGACGATCACGCACAACGCCCCTCCGACGTCGTGGTTCGTCGCGTTCGCCGGCCCGCGCGGTCAGGCGCCGCGCTACGCAGTCGCGGTCGAGATCGCCCAGGCGGGCTACGGCGCGCAGGCGTCTGCTCCCGTCGTCCGAGAGGTCCTCAACTACCTCTACGCTCACGGAGTCGCGCCGCTCCGTCTTCCCGCCCCCTCGATCTCGGGGGCACCGATCCGAGCGGGCCACGGTCGGACGAGCTGAGCGTGCCTCGGCGGACGCCTCCGATCCCGGAGGAACCGCACGCCTCCGCCCCCCGAGCAACGCAGAGACGGCACCCGGTCGCGACCCCCTCGTCACGTGATCGCAACGTGTCTCCGCAGCTAGTGGGTTGGCAATAGACTGAGGCACAGGATGACGACGCACTGGCCCCGCCGCGATGCTCGCCTCGCGAGGCGCCTCGGCCGTCTCCCATGCGTCCCCGTCTTCCGCCGGACCCGCGCCATGGTGTCGCGAGGGTCCGCGGCCCCCGCCGCCCCACCCCTGTCGCAGGCGACCGCCGCTGATCGAGCGTCGGTCTGTGGCACCCCCCCGACGTCCGGCGCTGCCAGCGCACGCCGCGGAGCGACGCGCTCCGCCGCGGCGCTGCCCACGGCGCCTCGCGCGCGTCGCTCCGACGCGCGCCCGAGAAGGGACTCACTCGATGTCCGAACCCACGACAGGCCACGACGCGGCCGCTCCGCTGTCCGCGTCGGGCGCTGCCTCAGCGCCGCCGGCGCCCATCCGAGAGCCTTCCCCGGACCGGCCCGCTGACGCGCCGCCGCGGCCGAAGATCGGCGACACCCGTCCGGCACCCGCCGTGCGCGCGCCGCTCGTCGGGTCGGCCGCGGCCCCGACGAACGGCACCCCGGACGCGGGCGACGGCACGCCGACCAAGCCGCGACGTAGGAGGCGAGGGGGCCGTGGCCGGGGCGGCGCGACGCGGAGCTCGGGCCAGACCTCGCCGCGTGGCGAGGGCGCCGCGTCGCGGCCCGCCGCGGGGGAGGCCGGCCGTCCGGACGGCGGCCGTCCCGAGGGCGCGCGGTCGGGAGGTCGGGCGGTGGCGAGCCGCTCGGAGGCGCGGGAGCCCGCGGCGCGCTCCGCGGAGGCCGCCCCGCGTAGTCGGGCGCGATCGGCCGTGTCGGACGGGGCGGGCGAGGACGCGGACACAGGCGACGAGGCGGAGTCGCGCGCGGGCCAACCGAAGCGTCGCCGCGGGCGCGAGCGCAACGGCCGGCCTATCGGTCGCTACCTCATGTGCGTCCACGTCCAGCCGGACGCGACCCAGATCGCCGTGCTGGAGGGGCGGTCGCTCATCGAGCACCACGTCGCCCGGAGCCAGGACGACGTGAACCAGATTGACGGCAACCTCTATCGGGGGCGAGTGAAGAACGTGCTTCCGGGGATGGAGGCTGCCTTCGTCGACATCGGGACCCCGAAGAACGCCGTCCTCTACTGGGGCGACGTGCAGTTCGACCGGGACGACGCGGTCGAGCGCGACCCGGGGGCGACGCGTATCGAGCACCTGCTCCGCCCCGGCCAGTCGATCGTCTGCCAGGTCACGAAGAATCCGATCGGCCTCAAGGGCGCACGCCTCACCGAGGAGGTCTCGCTCCCCGGCCGCTTCGTCGTGCTCGTCCCCAACTCGAGCGCGTCCGGCATCTCGAAGCGCCTCGACGACGGAGAGCGCAAGCGACTCCGAAAGGTCCTCGAGGACATCCGGCCGGAGGGCCACGGCGTGATCGTCAGGACGGCGGCCGAGGGTATCACCGAGGACGAGCTCCGCCGCGACGTCGCCCAGCTCCTCGCGAAGTGGGAGGAGATCGAGGAGAAGGCGAAGCGGCTCCCGGCCCCCGCGCTGCTCTACAGCGAGCCGCACCTCGCGCTCCGGGTCATCCGGGAGGAGTTCACCGAGGAGTACCGCGGGATCGTCATCGACGACCGCGAGCTCTACGAGCTCGTCCGCGCCTACGTCGCGGACATCGACCCGTCGCTCGCGGACCGCGTCGAGCTGTTCGACACGGCCGTCGAGCCGCTCCCGCTGTTCGAGCGCCACCACGTGCACGAGCAGCTCCACAAGGCGCTCGACCGCAAGGTCTGGCTCCCCTCGGGAGGCTCGCTCATCATCGAGCGCACGGAGGCGCTCACTGTCATCGACGTGAACACCGGGAAGAACGTCGGCTCGTCGAGCCTCGAGGAGACGGTTTTCCGCAACAACCTCGAGGCGGCGGAGGAGATCGCGCGCCAGCTGCGGCTGCGCGACATCGGCGGGATCATCGTCATCGACTTCATCGACATGGAGGTGAGGTCGAACCGGCAGGAGGTCATGGCCTCTCTGCGCGGCGCGCTCGCACGCGACAAGACGCCGACGCAGGCCTTCGACATCTCCGAGCTCGGGCTTGTCGAGATGACGCGCAAGCGCATCGGCGAGGGCCTCGTAGAGGCGCTCTCCGAGGTGTGCCCCGTGTGCAACGGGCGCGGGATCGTCTTTCACGATCTGCGCGACTGAGACTCCTCCGGCAGCGGTCCGGTCCCGCGGCCGGCCGTGGTGCCTCCTGGAGGTTGCTAGCATGGCCACCCTATGTACGCAGTGATCGCAACTGGTGGGAAGCAGGAGCGGGTCGAGGTCGGGTCCCGCGTCGACGTGGAGCTGCTCCGGGCGGAGCTCGGCGAGGAGGTCACGTTCGCGCCCGTGCTCGTCGTCGACGGCGACGAGGTGCACGCCGCGCCCGGCGACCTCGGCGCCGCGACCGTGTCGGCTCGCGTGGTCGGCGAGTCGAAGGGACCGAAGATCACAGGCTTCACCTACAAGCCGAAAGCGCGCGCGCGACGCCGGTTCGGTCACCGCCAGCACTACACGACGATCGAGATCACCGCGATCGCCGCACCGACCGCGCCGCCGCGCGCGCGGTCGACGAAGGCCTGAGGAGGGTCCGGAGATGTCGAAGACCAAGGGCGGCGGCTCCACCCGGAACGGGCGCGACTCGAACGCGCAGCGTCTCGGCGTGAAGGCGTCCGACGGCATGGCTGTGCGCGCGGGTTCGATCATCGTCCGCCAACGCGGGACGCACTTCCATCCAGGCGACAACGTCGGCCGAGGTGGCGACGACACGCTGTTCGCCCTCGCCGACGGAAGGGTCAGCTTCGGCTCTCGCCGGGGACGCCGCCTGGTCGCTGTCCGCACCGGAGAGGCCTGAGGCCCGCTCGGCCGTACCGGCGCTCCGTTTCGGCGCGTCCGGCCGCCGGCGGCGGTGAAGCCCGACACGGGCCCGCTGGTCGGCGACGATGAGGGAGTGCTGATGGCCGGCTTCGTCGACGAGGCGCAGGTCCATGTCAAGGCGGGCGACGGAGGAGCGGGCGCGGTCGCGTTCCGGCGTGAGGCCCATGTCGCGAAGGGCGGTCCGGACGGCGGGGACGCCGGGAGCGGCGGGGACGTCTATCTCGAGGCGACTGGTGCGGCGGTGTCTCTCCTGTCGTTCCGCGACCACCCCCATCGCCGCGCCGAGGACGGCACGCACGGCGGCGGCGCCCGTCGGCACGGCCGCAACGGCACGGACCTCGTCGTTCCCGTGCCCGTCGGCTCGGTCGTGCGCTCCCTCGGCGGCGACGTCCTCGCGGACCTCGCTCACCACGGAGACCGCCTGCTCGCGGCGCGAGGCGGCCGTGGCGGGCGGGGCAACGCGAGCTTCCTCACGAACAAGCTGCGGGCGCCGGCCTTCGCCGAGCAGGGCGAGGTCGGCGAGGAGCTCTGGCTCGACCTCGAGCTGAAGCTCGTCGCCGACGTCGCGCTCGTCGGATTCCCGAACTCGGGGAAGTCGACGCTCATCTCGCGGATCTCCGCCGCGAAGCCCAAGATCGCGGACTACCCCTTCACGACGCTCGAACCCCACCTTGGCGTCGTGCGCGTCGGCCACCACGGCGCACGCCCCGCGGAGGGGGCGACGGAGTACGTCGTCGCCGACGTCCCCGGGCTCATCGAGGGCGCGAGCGACGGCAGAGGGCTCGGTCACCGCTTCCTTCGCCACGTCGAGCGCGCCCGCGTCCTCGTCGTCCTCGTCGACCTCGCGCCGAGCGAGGGCCGCGCACCCGCGGACCAGGTGCGCGTGCTCCTCGACGAGCTCGGGCGGTACAGCAGCACGCTCCTCGCTCGCCCGCGGCTCGTCATCGGATCTCGCGCCGACACCGTGCCGGTCGGCGAGCGGCCGGAGCCCGCGAGCTACGAGGGAGAGGCCGTGATCTCCTCGGCGACAGGCGAGGGCCTGGAGGAGCTCACGAAGCGGCTGGCGTTGCTCGTAGCCTCGGCGCGCGAGCTTGCACCCGCGCCCTCGAGCGCGCCGGTGCTCCATCGGCCCGAGCTAGAGGGCGTGGTGGTCGAGCGCGACGGCGAGGGGTGGATCGTCCTCGGCCGTCAGGCGGCGCGCGCGGTGGCGCTGTCGGACCTCACGAACGCCGACGCGCTAGAGCACGTCCAGCGGCGCCTCAAGCGCCTCGGCGTCGACCGTGCGCTCGCCCGGGCGGGCGCGCGCGACGGTGACGCCGTGCGGATCGGCGCCCTGCACTTCGAGTTCTCTCCCGATCGCTGACGACGGTGCGTGACCAACTGCCCGCCGATCGCGGGCTGAGCGGTGGCGCCGGGATCGGCTCGCGCCGGGACGTCGCCGCGCGTCTGCGAGCGTCCCGGTGATCGTCGTCGCGAAGATCGGCACGTCATCGGTGACCGGTGCCGACGGATCTGTCGACGCTCCCGCGGTCGCCAAGCTCTGCGCGGAGGTGGCCGCCGTGCGCTCCGCGGGCCACCACTGCGTCGTCGTGAGCTCGGGGGCGGTCACCGCTGGAGTCGCGGCGCTCCGTCCTCCGGGAGGCCGACCGACCGACGCGACCACCCTCCAGGCGCTCAGCTCGATCGGCCAGCACCGCCTCATGCACGTCTACGACGAGGCATTCGCGAGCGAGGGGCTGATCGCGGGTCAGGTGCTCCTCGCGCCGCTCGACTTCGGCGAGCGGCGGCAGTACCTCCACGCGCGCGCGACGCTCGAGCGGCTGCTCGAGCTAGGCGTCGTGCCTGTCGTGAACGAGAACGACGCGATCGCGGACGACGAGATCCGATTCGGCGACAACGACCGTCTCGCCGCGCTCGTCGCGAACCTCGTCGGTGCGGACGTGCTCGTGCTCCTTACGGACACGGCGGGGCTCTTCACCGCCGATCCTCGCAGGGACGCGACGGCGTCGCTCGTCGAGGAGGTCACCGAGATCGACGCGGAGCTCGAGCGTGCCGCAGGAGGGCCCGGCACGCGAGGAGGCAGTGGCGGCATGGCGTCGAAGCTCGCGGCCGCCCGGATGGCCGCGTGGTCGGGGGTGAGGACGGTGATCGCAGCCGCGGCGCGCGAGCGCGTCCTCGCCGGAGCGATCGCGTGCGAGCCGGGTGTCGGGACCTTGATCGCGCCGCGAGCGCGGACGCTCGGCGCCCGCAAGCTCTGGATCGCCTTCGCCCTCCCGTCGGCGGGACGCATCGTGGTCGACGACGGCGCCCGGCACGCGCTCGTCGAACGAGAGGCGTCGCTGCTCGCCGCAGGTGTTCGGGCGGTCGAGGGCGACTTTGCCGCCGACGACGCGGTCGAGATCGTCGGAAGCGACGGCGCCGTGTTCGCGAAGGGCCTCGCGGGTCTCCCGTCGCGACGCTCGGCGTCGTGGGTCGGTCGCAACTCGCGAGACCTCCCGCCGGAGCTCGCGCGCGAGGTCGTGCACCGCGACGACCTCGTCATCCTCGTGTGACCGGGGTGCGCCCGATGCGCCCACGGGCCGCGCCGGCACGCACCGCGTCGATGCCGCGACGTGCGGTGGCCGGGGCCGCCTTGGCCCGCCCGCCCGCCCCGCCGAGTCGGTAGGTTGTGGCATGGCCACGCCCGCGCTTTCCGTGCTCGGTGCCCGAGCGAAGGTCGCCTCGCGCGAGCTCGCGCGCGCCTCGAGGCTCGACAAGGACGCCGCGCTCGCCGCGGCCGCGGGAGCCCTCGAGGACGCGCGCGAGGAGATCCTCGCCGCGAACGCCGAGGACGTCGACCGCGCCGGGCGTTCCGACGTGAACGCGACGGTCGTCGATCGCCTCCGGCTCGACCCGAGCCGGATAACGGCGATGGCCGCGGGCCTGTCGGCGGTCGCAGCCCTGCCGGACCCAGTCGGCGAGGTGGTCGACGGGTCGGTGCGGCCGAACGGGCTACGAGTGCGCCGGGTCCGCGTGCCGCTCGGGGTTGTCGGCATCGTCTACGAGAACCGGCCGAACGTGACCTCCGACGCCGCGGCTCTGTGCCTCAAGTCCGGCAACGCGGTGCTGCTGCGCGGCTCCGCGGGAGCGCTCGGGTCGAACCGCGCGATCGCCTCCGCTCTCCGCCGGGGAGTCGCCAGGGCTGGACTGCCCGCCGACGCGGTCCAGCTGGTCGAGGACGTCTCGCACGAGACCGTCGAGGAGTTCGTGAAGCTGCGCGGCACGATCGACTGCCTCATCCCCCGTGGGGGGCCCGCGCTCATCGCGATGGTCCTCGAGCACGCTACCGTCCCTTACGTCGTCGACGGCGACGGGAACTGTCACGTCTACGTCGACGAATCCGCGGACCTCGACGTTGCCGAGCGCATCGTCGTGAACGCGAAGACCCAGAGGCCGAGCGTGTGCAACGCGGCCGAGACCCTCCTCGTCCACGCGGCGATCGCGCCGCTCGCGCTCCCGCGCCTCGCCGCGGCGCTCAGCGGCGTCGAGCTCGTGGGCGACGACGCGACCCGGGCCATCGTCCCGGGCGTCGCGGCGGCGACGGAGGAGGACTTCGCGAGCGAGTTCCTCGCGATGAAGCTCGCCGTCGCGGTCGTCGACGACCTCGACGGCGCGATCGAGCACATCGCCCGATACTCGACGGGGCACTCCGAGGCGATCGTCACGAGGGACTATGCCGCCGCTGCGCGCTTTACTCGCGAGGTCGACGCGGCTGCGGTGCTCGTGAACGCCTCGACGCGCTTCGTCGACGGCGGCGAGCTCGGCCTCGGCGCGGAGATCGGGATCTCGACCCAGAAGCTTCACGCGCGCGGCCCCATGGGCCTCCGGGAGCTCACGACCGTGAAGTACGTCGTCGAGGGTGACGGTCAGGTGCGTTCGTGACCGCGGTCGCGACGCCCTCCGGCGCCGCGCGCCTGGGGTCACCCGCCGAGGTCGTCGAGGGCCTCGCCGCCGTCGGCTACCTCGCGGACGAGCACATCGGCACCGTCGTCTACCTCGCGGAGCGCCTCGGCAAACCGATCCTCGTCGAAGGTCCTGCCGGGACCGGCAAGACCGAGCTCGCGAAGTCCGTCGCGGCGCTGCTTTCCGCGCGGCTCGTGAGGCTCCAGTGCTACGAGGGCCTCGACGAGGCGAAGGCGCTCTACGAGTGGAACTATCGCAAGCAGCTCCTGCGGATCCAGGTGGAGCGCGCAGAGGAGTCTGGCGGCGAGGGCGCGCGCGGGTGGCGCGAGCTCGAGCAGGACATCTTCTCCGAGGAGTTCCTCCTCGAGCGGCCGCTGCTCGAGGCGATCCGCGCGACGGACCCGGTCGTGCTCCTCATCGACGAGGTCGACCGCATCGAGCTCGAGACGGAGGCCCTCCTGCTCGAGGTGCTCTCGGACTACCAGGTGTCCATCCCCGAGCTCGGCACGGTCCGAGCCCGGCAGATCCCGATGGTCGTGCTGACCTCGAACGACACGCGCGAGCTGTCGGAGGCTCTGAAGCGCCGCTGCCTGTACCTCTACCTCGGCTACCCGAGCGTCGAGCGTGAACGTGCGATCGTCCTCGCGAAGGTGCCAGGAATTGAGCACCGCCTGGCAGACGAGGTCGTCCGGGTCGTGCGGTCGCTTCGCGAGATGGAGCTCGAGAAGCACCCGTCCGTCTCGGAGACGCTCGACTGGGCGCGCTCTCTCGTGCTCCTCGGGATCGAGCGGGTCGACACGTCCGTCACCGAATCGACCCTGCACCTCCTGCTCAAGTACCGGGCCGACATCGAGAAGGTCTCTGCCGAGCTCGCGACGAGGGCGCCCGGGACGTCGGGCGCCGGCACGAGCTCCCCGCGCTAAGGGCTGGTCGGGACCGTGCTCGACGTGCTCACGGGTTTCGTCGAGGAGCTCCGCGCCGCGGGGCTGCCCGTGTCGCTCACGGAGGCCGTCGACGCCGCGGACGCGGTCTCGCGGGTGACCCTCACCGACCGGGACGTCCTGCGTAGCGCGCTCGCTGCGACGCTCGTCAAGACCTCGGCGCACGTCGAGGTCTTCGAGACCACCTTCGACGTCTACTTCTCGGTGCGAGGCGCGAGCGAGCTCGTCGCCGGCCCGGGAGCGGCCGTGCCTCGCGAGCAGGGAGAGCCGGACTCCGACGGATCTGGCCCCGCCGCAGGCGCGTCGGGCGAGGCGCGAGCGGGAGCCGTGGACGCGACCCGGCTGAGGGAGCGTGCGGCGGGCGCGCTTCGCAGCGGCGCCGCCGCCGAGCTCGCTGCTGTCGCGCGCGCCGCGACGATGCTGCACGCGGGGATCGAGCCCGGACGGCCCGTCGGCGTCTCGTACTACCTCTACCGCACGCTGCGCGGCCTCGACCTGGACGGGCTCCTCGCGGAGCTCCTCCGCGCCGCGTCGGCACCCGGCGCTCCCGGCGGCGACCGCATCCTCGACGCGCCAGCCGGCCCGCTCGGCGAGCGGCTCGTCGCCGACGAGCTAGCCGCGCGCGCCGCCAAACTGCGCCGGCTCGTCGAGGCCGAGGTGCGGCGCGCTCTCGTGGAGGACCGGGGGGCCGCAGCCGTCGCGCGCTCGCTCCGGCGCCCTCTCGTAGAGGACGTCGACTTCATGCACGCGAGTGGCGAGGACCTCGCGCGCCTGCGCCGCGCCCTCTACCCCCTCGCCCGCTCGCTCGCCGCCCGGCTCGCGCGGCGACGGCGCCACCGGCACCGGGGGTCCCTCGACTTCCGCTCGACGATCCGGCGCTCTCTGTCGACGGGCGGCGTGCCCGTCGAGCCACGCTTCCACACAGTGCGGCCGGCCAAGCCCGAGATCGTCGTCGTCGCGGATGTGTCGGGCTCGGTCGCGGCGTTCGCCCGTTTCACGCTCTATCTCGTCTACGCGATCGCGTCGCAGTTCTCGAAGGTGCGCAGCTTCGTCTTCGTCGACGGCGTCGACGAGGTCACGTCGATCTTCGCCCGGTCCCGCTCGATCTCCGAGGCGGTCGCGCGAGTCGCGTCGGAAGCCGACGTCGTGCACCTCGACGGCCACTCGGACTACGGCAACGCGCTCGGCACCTTCGTCGAGCGCTGGGGCCGCGACATCACCTCACGGACGAACGTCGTCGTCCTCGGTGACGCGCGGAACAACTACCACGCGGCGAACGCCGACGCTCTCGCCGCGATCGCCCGCAGGGCCCGCCGCGTGTACTGGCTCAACCCGGAGCCGCGCCCGTACTGGGGGACGGGCGACTCGATCATCGCCGCCTACGCGCCGTTCACCGACGGTGTGTTCGAGTGCAGGAACCTGCGCCAGCTTGAGCGCTTCGTCGACGTGCTCGACTGACCCGCGCCCGTCCGCTCGCCGAAGGGACGCCTCGAGCCCGCCCGCTAGCCTCGCCTGCGTGGACTCCCCGAGCGCGACGGTGGCCGATGACTACAGCACGCGCCTCGGCACGCGCCTCGTGATCATCCGTCACGGCGAGGCGGTGTGCAATGCCGAGGAGTACATCGGCGGCCACGGGAGCTGCCGCGGACTCACGGCGCGCGGCGTACGCCAGGCGGAGGCGCTCGCGGCCCGCCTCGAGCGCACGCGCGAGCTCGAGGGCGCTGCGGCGTTCTACACGAGCGTGCTGCCGCGTGCGATCGAGACTGCCGCGATCGTCGCGCCCGCGCTCGGCGGGGCTCGGTTCGTCGAGTCCTGCTCGCTCTGCGAGCGACACGCGGGAGAGGCCGACGGGCTCACCTGGTCTGAGTACGGCGACCGTTACCTGCGGCGCTCCCTGCCGGGAGACGAGCCGGACGTCCCGCTCGCGCCCGGAGGAGAGAGCTGGGCGGGCTTCGTCGAGAGGGCCACCACCGCGCTCGCGGCGATCGCGGACGCGCACGCGGGGCAGCTCGTCGTCGTGGTCGCGCACGGAGGTGTCATCGACTCCTCGATGATCTCGTTCCTCGGCCTTGCCGATCACGGCGCCGGGGTGCGCCTGCACCCGGAGCACGCGTCGCTCACGGAGTGGCAGCACGTCGGCTCGAAATGGCGGCTCGTGCGCTACAGCGACAGCGCGCACTTGCTCGGCCGCGGTCTCGACGGTCGCGACGCGCCCGAGCTCGTGGCGGCGCCACCGCCGTGGGTCGTCGCGGAGCCGCTTCCCGACGACGCGATCGCGGCCGCCCGCGGACCCCGGTCCGCCCTGCGCTCCCGGGCAGGTGGAGCCGAGCCTCAGCAGGCGTAGTCAGGGTCGAGGCCGTGTGGTGACGGCTCGTTTCCTGGCGTCTCCTGCAAGAGCCACGGCACGCCGCCGGCGAATGCAGCGGCGCTCCTCGTGCCCGCGTACACCGCGGTGCCGGCGCACCAGGCAGCGAGCACTCGAGGTGAGTCGAGCCCCCTTTCGGTGAAGGGCGGGTTCGTCCACGGGACGCCGGCCACCCAGAGCGGGACGCGTGGGCCGCTCGGGACGAAGCTCCCAGCGATCCGGGGGAACTGCACGCTCGTCGAGTAGATCCCGACCGTGATCGCCGCGGAGCGGAGCGCGTCGTCCGCGCCCTGGATGGTCGCGTCGTTGAGCGCCGTAGATGCCGACCAGTAGGACGCGGGGAACGCGCTGTTGGCTGTCGAGGAAAGGTGGTCGTTCTCCACGTCGAGCCACCACACGTTCGACGTCACGCCCGTCTCCGACGCGTAGGCGAGAGCACCCTTGGCCCCGTTGTAGCCGTAGTTGTAGGCGCGACACTGAGGCTGGCCGCTCGGGGCGAGCGCGGCGCACGCGCCAGCAGGGCCATCAGCGCTCTGGGCGGTCGCCGCCGCGTTCGTGCCGGGGGAGTTCATGAACAGGTACAAGCTGTAGTGCGACGCGCCGGCGCCGGTGCCGGCGGCTCGTACCGCCCACGCGGCCTGGGACCCGAGGCAGGAGTTCTCGGAGCTGTCGAGCCAGCCCGCTACCTGGAGCACGGCGATCGCGGAGGTCGCGGGCACGTCGGACTGGATCGACGACGCGCGTCCGCGTGCGCATTGGAAGTTGCTGATGTCGACGCCGAAGGTGCCGTGGGGGAAGGGCGAGGTCGCGGCCGTCGCTCCGGCCGGCACGGTCCGGACGAGGCCGACGACCGCGAGCGGCGGGCGCGGCTGGCTGCGTGCGAGCGACCCGCTGAAGCGGGCGTCGCCGAAGTCGAACACGCGGCCGGAGGAGGCAGCGAGCCAGTAGCCAGCGCCGTCGGACGTCGAGGTGATGGAGACGACGGGGTGGGGCGCAGTCTTCGGGAACGACACGTGGACGGCCGAGCCGTAGAAGCGGGCGTCGCCGAAGTTGTAGACGCTCCCGTTCGCAGCCACGAGCCAGTAGCCACGGCCGTCCGCGGTCGACGCCACGCCGACGACAGCTGCGCGCAACTTCAGGTGTGCGAGTGGAACCGACCCGGCGAACACCGCGTCTCCGAAGGCATAGACCGCGCCCTTGGCCGTCACGATCCAGTAGCCCTGCCCGTCGGGCGTCGTGGCGAACGCGACGACCGAGTTCCGCAGCGCGAGCCGTGCTGTCGACCCGCAGTACGCGGCGTCGCCGAAGTTGTAGACCGCGCCGGAGTTGCTCACGAGCCAGTAGCCCTGCCCGTCGGGTGTCGACGCGATCGCGACGATCGGCCTGGCGGTGCGCTTGTGGACCGCGGACCCGTAGAAGCGGGCGTCGCCGAAACGGTAGACGCCGCCACGCGCCGTCGCGAGCCAGTAGCCCGCGCCGTCAGCCGTCGGGGCCGCGCCGACGATCGGAGCCGGCACGTGAGTCGAGGCCGTCGAGCCGAAGTAGACGGCGCCGCCGTAGGGGTGGACGTCACCGTTGTCTTCGACGAGGTAGTACGCGCTCGAGGCAACCGCGGGAGTCGACGGTCGCGCGGGAGCGGTCGTGGTCGTCGTTGCGGCGGGGAGTGTCGTCGGAGATGGGGCCGTCGGCGTCCCGGTGGACGTCACCGGCGGGAGGGTCGTCGTGGTCGTGGTCGTCGCCTGCGAAGGTTGGCGCGCGAGCCGGCGCGAGTTGCCGAGAAGGTTCTGAGTCGTGGACGTCGGCACGGCGGTCGTCGTCGAGGGAACGGTCGTCGGCACGGTAGAGGTCGTGGTCGTGGGAGAGGTCGTGGTCGTGGGAGAGGTCGTGGGCGTGGGCGCGGTTGTCGTCGTGGAAGGGGGAAGCGTCGTCGTCGGTGGCGTCGGACCCGGGACGCACGCGGTTGCCGCGGCGGGCCGGAGCCGGGCGGCGTCGAAGGCGCCGGGCGGCGTAACGGGACCGGTGGCGCGTCCAGAAGCTGTCATCGCCGCGTCGGGCCCGACGTGAAGCGACTGATGCGCCTCGCCGCCGACCTCCCGTGCCGAGCTCCGGGCTGCCGACGCGGTCGAGCCGCTCGAGTGGGAGGCCGCTGTGGCGAACACGGTCGTCGGTAGCATCGCCGCGAGGACGGCCGCCGGGACGACGTGGTGACGCAGCCGCGGGCCGCGCATCAGGTGCGCAGGAGCTCGGCCACTCTGAAGGCCAGGTCGATGGACTGGCGCGCGTTGAGCCTGGGGTCGCACGTCGTCGTGTAACGCAGTGGAAGCTGCTCCTCGAGTATGTCCTCGACACCCCCGAGACACTCGGTGACGTCGTCCCCGGTGAGCTCGACGTGCACGCCCCCCGGCCAGGTCCCCTCGGCCCGATGCACGGCGAAGAAGCCCCGGATCTCCCCGAGGACGTCGTCGAAGTGGCGCGTCTTGCGCCCGCCCTCGGCCGTGAAGGTGTTGCCGTGCATGGGGTCGCACTGCCAGACGACAGGATGACCCGCGTCGCGAACCGCTCTGACGATCCCCGGAAGGACCGCGGTGACCTTCGCGACCCCGAACCGGCAGATGAGCGTGAGGCGCCCCGGCTCCCGTCCCGGGTTCAGGCGGTCGCAGAGAGCGAGGACCTCCGCCGGCTCCGTCGTCGGCCCGAGCTTCACGCCGATCGGGTTGCCGACGCCGGAGAGGAACTCCACGTGCGCCCCATCGACTTGGCGCGTCCGCTCGCCGATCCAGAGCATGTGCGCCGAGCAGTCGTAGTAGCGGCCGGTGAGCGAGTCCCGGCGCGTGAGCGCCTCCTCGTAGTCGAGCAGGAGAGCCTCGTGGCTCGTGTACAGGTCGACCTGCTGGATCGGCGCGCCGGCGGAGAGGTCCACGCCGCAGGCACGCATGAATCGGAGAGTGCGGTCGATCTCCTCGGCGATGGCCTCGTACCGCCGGCCTTCGGCGCTCGTCGCGACGAACTCCTGGTTCCACGCGTGGACCTGGGAAAGGTCCGCGAAGCCGCCCTTGGTGAACGCGCGGAGCAGGTTCAGGGTCGAGGCCGAGCGGTGGTACGCGGTGAGCATCCGCCGTGGATCGGGCACGCGCGCGGACGGGATCGGTGCGTCGTCGTTCACGATGTGGCCGCGGAACGAGCCCATCTCGACATCCCCGACGCGCTCGGTCGCGGACGAACGGGGCTTCGCGTACTGGCCCGCGATGCGCCCGAGCTTGACGACGGGCACGCCCGAGCCGTAGGTGAGAACGACGGCCATCTGGAGGATGACCCGCAACTTGTCCCGGATCTGATCGGCCGACTGGTCGGAGAACGACTCCGCGCAGTCTCCCGCCTGGAGCACGAACGCGTTCCCGGCTGCGACGTTGCCCAGGCTGCGTGTGAGCGTGCGTGCCTCGCCGGCGAACACGAGCGGAGGCTCGCCGGCGAGCTCCGCGAGCACCTCGGCCGCGGCGGAGAGGTCGGGCCACCCCGGAGGCTGGGCCGCCGGACGATCGCGCCACGACGACGGGGCCCATGCGCGGGTGTCGGGCCCGGCGGGAGATGCGCCGTGTCCTGCCGTGTCACCCATGCCGACAGCGTAGGCCGTCGAGCGCTCCGCTGGCGGCGAAGTCCTTAGGAGTTCGTTAGGGCATCGCCGGCGGGCGCCGCCGCCCTGCGCCGTGTGGGCGACCGGCGCCGCCCTGCGCCGCGTGGGCGACCGGCGCCGCCCTGCG
>DATLRJ010000042.1:0-5952 GCA_035534715.1 Acidimicrobiales bacterium
CGGGCAAGCAGTCGCACCTCGTTCGGTGAGGCGGCTCGTCGGACACAGGCCACTGACCCCACCTGTCGAGAGACACTCCGGGTCAGACCAGGCCACCCCGGACGAAGGGGTGGTCCAAAGTGGCTGGACCGGGCGTGAGCCCGGCGCCTACGCCGGCGGGCGCCAAAGCTCTGACGAGAGAGGTGCGCCGCGGCGCAAGCCGCGGCGGGTCCGTCGCCCAGCGGACGCCACCTCCCTCGGAGATGCGGCTGGCGGCCGGGCGGACGGAGGAGGAGCCCTGAGCGCGGAGAGTCGGTCGTCCGACCATCTGACCGCGCGCACCCCTCGTGAGGTGACCTGACGGCGCGACGCCGTCGGCGCTGATCTCCGCGGGCGTGCGCGCACCTGCAACCTACGCCGCACCGCCCGATCCGAGGGGAGGTCACCCGAGCATGGCCAAGGACGTCTTCGTCCACTCGCAGCCACCCGTGGCCGACCGCGGCGCGGTGCTGGACGAGGCGCACCTCGGGGACATCGAGGGCGCTCTCGGCACCATCCGGGTCGGCGATCCCGGCTCCCGCCGCTCGATCGGCGCTCGTCTGCTCACGCTGCTCGCGATCGTCGGACCGGGCCTCATCGTCATGGTCGGCGACAACGACGCGGGCGGCATCGCGACCTACTCGCAGGCCGGTCAGAACTTCGGCCTCAGCTTGCTCTGGACCCTCCCGCTGCTCATCCCGGTCCTCGTCGTGAACCAGGAGATGGTCGTGCGACTCGGGGCGGTGACCGGAGTCGGCCATGCCCGGCTCATCAACGAGCGCTTCGGGAAGTTCTGGGGCGCGTTCTCGGTCGGTGACCTGTTCTTGCTGAACTTCCTCACGATCGTCACCGAGTTCATCGGGGTGAGCCTCGCGCTCGGCTACTTCGGAATCAGCAGCTACATCTCGGTCCCGGTCGCCGCCGTCGGGCTCATCGCGATGACCGCGTCGGGCAGCTTCCGCCGCTGGGAGCGCTTCATGCTCCTGTTCGTCGTCGCGAACTTCCTCGTCGTCCCGCTCCTCGTCTTCAGCCACCCGCACCTCGCCCCGATCGTCCACGGCATGTTCGTCCCCGGCGTGCAGGGCGGTGTGAGCTCGACCGCTGTGCTCCTCGTCATCGCGATCGTCGGCACGACGGTCGCGCCCTGGCAGCTGTTCTTCCAGCAGTCCAACATCGTCGACAAGCGGATCACGCCGCGCTACATCGGCTACGAGCGTGCGGACACGGTCATTGGATCGCTCATCACCGTGTTCGCCGCGACGCTGATCGTCGCGACCGCCGCGTTCGCGTTCCGCGGGACCGCGCTAGCGGGGCGCTTTCACAATGCCGGGTCGGTCGCCCGCGGGCTCGAGCACTTCCTCGGCAACGGAGCGGGCACCCTGTACGCGGTCATCCTCCTCAACGCGTCGATCATCGGCGCGGCCGCCGTCACCCTCGCGACCAGCTACGCGTTCGGCGACGTGTTCGGGATGAAGCATTCGCTGCACCGGGGGTTCGCCGACGCGAAGCAGTTCTACGCGAGCTTCTCGGCCCTCGTGTGCGTCGCAGCGGCGGTCGTCCTCGTGCCACACGCTCCGCTGGGGCTCATCACGACCTCGGTCCAGGCGCTGGCCGGCGTGCTCCTTCCGAGCGCAACGGTCTTCCTCCTGCTGCTCTGCAACGACAAGGCCGTCCTCGGCCCGTGGGTGAACTCGCTCTGGCTGAACGTCGTCGCCGGGCTCATCGTCGCCGTGCTCGTCGCGCTCTCGCTCGTGTTGATGGCGACCACCGTGTTCCCGAGCATCGCGGTGAGCGTGCTCGTCGACGGCCTCGGCGCCGTGCTCGGCGCCTGTGTCGCCGTCGCGGCGATTGTCGTGGTGCGCACCCGGCGGGCGGCGCCGGCACCTGACCCGGACGAGCCGGCACAGCCACGCGACACCTGGCGCATGCCGTCGCTCGCCCTGCTCGAGCGGCCGCGCTGGTCGCGCGGGCGCCGGTGGTCGATGGTCACGCTGCGCATCTACCTCGTGCTCGCGGTCGTTCTCCTGCTCGTCAAGGCAGTCCAGCTCGGGACGGGCCACCACTGAGCGCGGCGTCGCACCTGGGGACACCGGGCCGCGATCGGGCGATGCGTGTCGCCTTCCTCGTCTATCGGGGCAACCCTCACTGCGGTGGTCAGGGCGTGTACACGCGACACCTCACACGTGAGCTCACACGGATCGGCCACGCGGTGACGGTGTTCTCCGGGCAGCCCTACCCGCACCTCGTCGACGGAGTCGAGCTCGTGCGAGTGCCGAGCCTCGATCTCTACCGCGAGCCCGAGCCGTTCCGCGTCCCGCGCCCTCGAGAGGTCGAGTCATCCGTAGACCTGCTCGAGCTCGCGACCATGTGGACGGGCGGCTTCCCCGAGCCACGCACGTTCTCGCTCCGGGCCGCCCGGCTCCTCGCCGGGCGCCGCGGCGACTTCGACCTCGTGCACGACGACCAGAGCCTCGGGCCAGGCCTCTTGCGCCTCGTCGCGAGCGGCTGGCCCGTCGTCGCGTCGATACACCACCCCGTCGAGGTCGACCGCGCCGTCGACCTCGACCACGCGCCGAGCCGCGGCCGCCGCCTCCAGCTCCGCCGCTGGTACGGATTCGCAGCGATGCAGGCGCGCGTCGCTCGACGCCTTCCTGCGATACTCACGGTTTCCCAGTCGTCGCGCGACGACATCGTCGCGCGCATCGGAGTGGACCCCGAGCGGATCGCGGTCGTCCACGTCGGTGTCGACCCCGCTCTCCACCGGCCCGTTCCCGGAGTCGCGCGCGTACCCGGGCGGATCATGACCACGGCGAGCGCGGACATACCTATGAAGGGGCTCGTGCCCCTCCTCGAGGCACTCGCGAAGGTCCGGACCGACCATCCCGCCGCGCACCTCCTCGTCGTCGGCCGCCTGCGGGAGCGCAGCCCGGCCGCCGCCGTGCTCGCCCGCCTCGGCCTCGAGAACGTGGTCGAGTTCGTCACAGGCGAGAGCGACGAGCGCCTCGTCGAGAGGTACGCGCAGGCGAGCATCGCGGTCGTGCCCTCGCTGTACGAGGGGTTCTCCCTCCCGGCGGTCGAGGCTATGGCGTGCGGCGTGCCCCTCGTCGCGACGAGCGGGGGGGCGTTGCGGGAGGTCGTTGGGGCAGACGGGGACACCGCTCTCGTCGTGCCGCCCGGCGAGCCCGATGCGCTCGCCGGAGCGATCCGGCTGCTGCTCGACGAGCCCGAGCTCGCCGCGCGACTCGGCTCGGCCGGGCGGCGGAGGGTCCTCGAACGCTTCACCTGGGGCGCGACCGCCCGAGGCACCGCGGAGCAGTACGTGTCGCTGCTCGACGCGCACCGGCGTGGCGCGTCCCTGGGCGCGAGGTGCTGACCGTCGACATGCGCCGGGCGCGCATCGGGCCGGGCTCGCGCGTGCTCGACCTCGGCTGCGGCGCCGGCCGTCACGCCTTTGCTGCCGCACGGACGGGCGCGGAGGTCGTCGCTCTCGACGCAGACGGCGCGGAGTGCCGCACCGTCTCGGGCACGCTGTCCGCGATGCGCGACGCCGGCGAGCTCCCGGTGCGGGCGCGCTCCGCGGTGCTTCGAGGCGACGCGCTGTGGCTGCCGTTCGCCGACGCGAGCTTCGACCGCGTCGTCGCCGCGGAGGTTCTCGAACACCTGCGTGACGATCGGGCGGCGATGGCCGAGCTCGCCCGGGTGCTCCGGCCCGGCGGTGTCCTCGCGGTGAGCGTGCCGCGCTTCTGGCCCGAGGTCGTGAACTGGGTGCTCTCGCGCGAATACCACGAGGTTCCCGGCGGGCACCTGCGCATATACCGGCGCTCGCAGCTCCGGCGCCGCCTCGGCGCGGTCGGTCTCCGCGCGGTCGGCTCGCACCATGCCCATGCGCTCCACTCGCCCTACTGGTGGCTCCGGTGCCTCGTCGGGGTCAGTCGCGACGACCACTGGCTCGTCGCGGCGTACCACCGGCTGCTCGTCTGGGACATCGTGAAGTCGCCGCGCTCGATGCGGGTGGCCGAACGGCTCCTGTGCCCGCTCCTCGGAAAGAGCGTCGTCGTCTACTTCGAACGCCCAGCGCATGCGGGCCCGACCGGTGGCCGTGCCTTCGAGGCGGAGCGGCCGGTCCGTGAGCGCGCCTCGAGGGGTGGCGGCGCCGGAGGAGCGCGACGCGACGCGCACCGCCCGGCCGGCGTGACCCGGTGAGCGAGGCTTCGCGGGCGACCGACGGCCCATACCATCCGCACGAGGTGCAGGAGACCGCCGCGACGATCGAGGCCGTGCAGCAGCGGAGCGGGATGATCCCGTGGTTCGAGGGCGGCCACGCGGATCCGTGGAACCACGTCGAGGCCGCGATGGCGCTCACCGCCACGGGGCGTCGCGCCGCGGCGGAGCGCGCGTACGAGTGGCTCCGTGCGACCCAGCGCGGTGACGGCGCCTGGCACGCCTACTACGGACCGACGGGAGTGGTCGAGGAGCCGCGGCTCGACACGAACGTCACGGCCTACGTCGCCGCCGGCGTCCTCCACCACCACGTCGCGACCACGGACCGCGGCTTCCTCGAGGAGATGTGGCCGGTCGTCGAGGCAGCGACGGAGTTCGCGCTTCGTTGGCAGCGGCCCGGCGGCGAGCTCACCTGGGCCGTGGATCCCGGCGGCGAGCCAGGGGGGTTCGCCCTTCTCGCCGCGAGCTCGTCCGCGTGCACGAGCATCGCCGCCGCGCTCCGATGCGCCGCGGAGCTCGGTCTCGAGCGGCCGCGCTGGCGCGACGGGCTCGAGCGGCTCACCCGCGCCGTCGCGTCGCGGCCATGGTCGTTCGCCTCGAGATCCGAGTACGCGATGGACTGGTACTACCCGGTGCTCTGCGGCGCCGTCCGTGGGCACGCGGCCGAGGCGCGGATGTCGAGCGGTTGGCCGCGGTTTGTCGTCGCGGGCCACGGCGTCCGCTGCCGGAGCGACGGCGAGTGGGTCACGACGGCGGAGACCGCCGAGTGCGCGATCGCGCTCGCGCGCCTCGGGCGCGGCACGGACGCCGCAGACCTGCTCGCTTGGACGCGGGCTCACCGCCAGCTCGACGGGAGCTTTGCGACCGGGCTCGTCCGACCCGGGCTCGTCGAGTTCCCCGCTCGGGAGCGCACGACGTACTCGGCCGCGGCGGTCCTGCTCGCGGCGGACGTCCTCGGGGGCGGCCCGGGGAGCGTCGCCGTGCTCGGCTCCGGCCACCCCGCCCCACTCAGCTCCGGGCACGCCGCTCTCGGCTCCGGGCACGTCGCCACGCCCCCACGGTACGATCCGCGCGGCGTCCCGACGGGGGACGCGGCGATCGCCGGAGGTTGAGATGAGCATCCTCGTGCTGTTGAGTGTCGAGGCGCCGGAGGGGCAGGAGGACGCGGTGCGCGACAAGCTCAGGGAGATCCTCGTCGCGACGCGCGCCTTCGACGGCTGCGAGGACGTGGCCGTCTGGCAGGACGAGGATCGGCCGACGTCGTTCGTCGTCGTCGAGACATGGGTGAGTCGAGAGCACTCCGACGCCTACAGCGAGTGGCGCGCGGGGCGGGTCGAGCAGGACGGCTTCCGGGCCATGCTCGCGGCGCCCGGGATCAAGCGCCACTACGACCTCACCGACGCCTGAGGACCCGCAGGCTGCCCCGCGACGCGGGGTGCTCCTCGAGGAGCCCGTCGGCGATCGCGGCGAGGTAGCACTCGAACGGCGGCCGCCCACCGTCCGACGGGTCGGGAAAGACGTCGTGGATCGCGAGCCACCCGCCCCGCGCGACGTGGGGCGCCCAGCCGCCGTAATCGGCCAACGCGACGTCGCGGCCGTGGCCGCCGTCGAGCAGCACGAGGCTCGCCGGCCGCTCCCAGTCGGACGCGACCGCCGCGGAGTCGCCGACGACCGCGACGACGAGATCCTCGACCCCCGCACGCTCGACCGCCC
>DATLRJ010000043.1:0-3657 GCA_035534715.1 Acidimicrobiales bacterium
GAAGCTTTATGTTCAGGTTTTGCGAGGCCCGGCGCAGCGCGCCGAATGCCTGGTCCGCGGTGATCCGCTCCCGCTCGATGAGGATGCCCTCCGCCTGGCCGATCACCTCGCGCGACGCGAGAGCGCCGCGGAGGTTCTCGACGCGAAGGACCTCGACGTCGAGTGCATGCTTGGCGTCCTCGAGGGCGCCTGCCGCGGCGAGCGCGATACCCGCGTGCGTGGCGAAGATGAGCGCCTTCGTCCGGTCGACGGCGCCGAAAGCACGCGGAAGGCGCGCGTAGAGGTTGAGCGCGCCGAACGTCGTGGTCGTCGCAAGGCGGTAGGCGAGCAGGCTCCGCATCCCGAGCGCTGCGGCACGTGGACCGAACACCGGCCAGCGGCCGTCGTCGTTCAGGTCCTCCGCGTAGACGACGGTCTCGCTCTCGATCGCGTCCAGGCAGGGGCCCTCACCGCTCTCGTACTGGGCCTCGTCGAGGCTCACCGCGACGTCACCCGAGTACGCCGGCGTGGTGTACCCGGAGCCGGACGCGACTGAGATGCTCGCGACGTCGCACCCCTCGACCGTCGCGGACGCGTAGGTGACGATCTGGCGAAGCGTCGCTCCTACCGTCGGCCTCGAGAAGAGAACCCTCGCGATGTCCGCGAACGTCGACGCAAGCTCGCTGTACTCGGTGTCCGCTACGACCAACGATCTGCTCCCTCGACTCGCGGGCCGGCCCCCGCCCGCTGCGCACGATCGCGCCTGGCGATGTTACACTTGCAATCGCCTTCTACCGCGAGGGTCTGGCCGGCACTACGTGCCCCGCAGGCTCCGAGGCGTCCGAATGACCCGTTCCCCGCACCGCGCGTTCGTACTGCTGTCGCGGCCGCGATGGTTCTCGAGATGAGCCCTCGCGAGTGGCGCGGCAGCGTGCCCGAGGGCGACGCGATAGGCCAGATGCTCGGGCACGGCACGGTCAACGAGCTCGTCGGGGCGGCCCTGCTCTTCGTCGTCGCGCTCGCAGAGGCCACGATCGACCTCGCCGACGGCGCGAGCGTGTCGCTCTTCCTCGATGACGAGCTGACGACCGTCGCGGCGAGCAACGATCTCGTGAGCTCAATGGACGCCGACCAGTACCGGCTCGGCGAGGGGCCGTGCGTGTCGGCCGCGACGACGGGCGCACTCGTCCGCACGGACTCGATCGCGGACGAGACGAGATGGCCGGCGTTCGTCGCACGAGCAGCGAGACGAGGGCTCGGCTCGGTGATCTCCACGCCAATCGTCGTCCTCGACCGCGCCGTCGGCGCCCTCAACGTCTGCTCGCGCTCGGCATGGGCCTTCGAGGCGCCCGAGGAGCGCCTCGCCGCCGTCATCGCTGCGCAGATCTCCGCGATCTTGACCGCGCGCGCCTCGGACGAGCGCTCGGTCGCGGAGATCTCGCGGACGGTTCAGCTCGTGCTCATCGGGCGTCGGTCGATCATGCTCGCCCAGGGGATCCTCATCGAGCGCGACGGCATCTCCGCCGACGACGCCCACAGCTTGTTGCGCGGGATGTCACGGGCCACGAACACGGGCCTGGCCCTCACCGCGAACGAGATCGTGCGGTCGGCCGAGCATGCCCCGCCGCCCCGTTCGAAGGAAGGCTGATCCGCGACGTGGGCACGCACCTCGGTACGACACTCGACGTCGCCCGCACGGACGCCGGCCTGTCGAACGACGAACTGTGGGCACGGTACTTCGGCCTCGGGGGGATGGCGATGCCCCTCGAGGTGGAGGCCTTCCTCCTCGGGCTCATCGAGCCGAGCGCTCACGACCACGAGGTGCTCGTCCACGCCCTCAACGAACGGTTCTCCGAGCTCGGACGCAATCACCCGGTTCCCCACGGAGACGGTGCTGGTGCGTCCGACTCCCTCGGTGCCGGACCGAGACGGGGCGACCCGACGACCGCCGACGCGACACCGGAGACCGAGGAGGACCCAGATGACCCGCCCGTCACGCACTGACGGACCGACGGTGTCGCACGAGCCGGATGGCTCGAAGCCCGGCGCGTCGCCCGCCCGCGAGGCACGAGCACGGCCCGCTGGCGTGCCCCTGCTCAGACTCGTCGCGTCGGCGGGAGACGCGAGCGAGGACGACGGCGCGAGCGATCTCGACGTCACGACCGCGACCGGCGCCCGGCACTGGCCAGAGCTCGCGCTGTGTCGCGGGTTGGACGTCGAGCTGTTCTTCTCGAGCCTCGCGTCAACGATCACCGAGGCGAAGGTGATCTGCCGCCGATGCCCCGTCCGGCTGCCGTGCCTCGAGCACGCGCTCGGGGACCCGGGGCTGCGCGGAGTCTGGGGCGGCGCGTCCGAGCAGGACCGGCAACTGCAGCGGCGGCGCTCGCGACCATCGTGAGCTGGGCATTGTCGAGGCGCCCGTGGGGCGCTACGCCCTCGGTCGCTGCGGGTCTCGGCACGCAAGTACCCTAGGCGGCTGTGGCGACCACGGACCCCCCGGCATCTGCTCCCCCAGGTCTCGGCGAGCGCGGCCCGACCTCGGCGAGCAGCACGCCAGCCGGGGCCGGCACCGAGCCAGCCGCGACAGGCGACACGAGCGCGGGCGCGGGCGCGCCATCGGGGACCCACCGTGAGCCGAAGCGGCTCCGCGAGATCGCATCTGACCTGTGGCACCAAAAGGCTGGGACACGAGAGCAGAAGAGCGGCGGCGCGACCCGCGCGCTCTCGGCGAAGGAGGTCGTGAACGGCCTCGAGCGCAAGGAGCTCGCCCTCGGCGTGGTCGCCGCGGCCCTCGACCTCGTCCTCACGGTGAGCGTCTTCTACTTCTGGCACCACTCGAGCCAGGCGAAGTTCCGGCACTACGCCCCGGAGTTCCTCGTCGCCGGCCTCATCGGCGTCGCGATCCTCGCGGCCGGCACGGCGTTCCGCCGCCGGGCCCTCGTCGGGTTCGCCTCGTTCATGGTCGGCATGGAGCTCATCTCCTTCGGCCTCGTCTACGGCATCCTCTACCTCTTCTTCGGCGGCTGGCTCATCGTCCGCGTCATGCGCAAGCAGAAGCAGGATCAGGCGCGCGGCACGTACGCGGGAACCATCGACACCGGGACGAAGCAGCGCCGCACGACCTCCGGCCCGAAGCCGTCGAAGCGGTACACGCCGCCCCGCCGCACGAGCGCGGCAGCGAGGCGGCGATGACCCCCGGCAGCGGCGCCGACCGGTCGCGTTGAGGAGCGCTCTCCCGGGAGTGCTGCGGTGATCGCGGACGCCCTCGCGGGCAAGCGCATCGCGATCACCGGAGCGACAGGCTTCCTCGGGACGGCGCTCGTCGAGCGCTTGCTGCGCTGCGTCCCGGGCTGTGACATCGTGCTGCTCGTGCGCCCCGGTCGCCGGCTCGGCGCGGCTGAGCGAACGGCACGCGAGATCATCCGCAACGACTGCTTCGACCGATTGCGATCGGAGCTCGGCGACGCGTTCGCGCCCGAGATCGCCCGCCGCGTATCCACGATCGCCGGCGACGTAGGCACCGACGGGCTCGGCCTCGACGACGACGGGCGGGCGCTGCTCGCGAGCTGCGACATCGTCGTGCACTCGGCCGCGACGGTGAGCTTCGACGCGCCCCTCGACGGCGCGGTCGAGGTGAACCTCCTCGGGCCGTCCCGAGTCGCCGAGACGCTTCTCGAC
>DATLRJ010000044.1:0-27750 GCA_035534715.1 Acidimicrobiales bacterium
GAACATCCCCGAGCCCGGCATCCCCGAGAGCTTCAAGGTGCTCATCAAGGAGATGCAGTCGCTCTGCCTCGACGTCGAGGTCCTCTCGACCTCGGGCGAGGAGATCGAGATGCGCGAGCTCGACGAGGACGTCTACCGCGCGGCCGAGGAGCTCGGCATCGACATCAGCCGCCCCGAGCGCGGCTCCGACGAGGAAGACGCGCGCCGTGCCGCGGAGAGGAGCTTCTAAGTGCTCGACGTGAACGACTTCGACCAGCTTCGCATCGGTCTCGCGACCGCTGACGACATCCGCACGTGGTCGCGCGGCGAGGTGAAGAAGCCCGAGACGATCAACTACCGCACGCTGCGCCCCGAGAAGGACGGGCTGTTCTGCGAGCGCATCTTCGGTCCGACGAAGGACTGGGAGTGCTACTGCGGCAAGTACAAGCGCGTCCGCTTCCGCGGCATCGTCTGCGAGCGGTGCGGCGTCGAGGTCACGCGCTCGAAGGTCCGGCGCGAGCGCATGGGCCACGTCGAGCTCGCGGCCCCGGTCGTGCACATCTGGGACCTGCGCGGCACGCGATCGTGGCTCGCGTACCTGCTCATGGGCACCGAGGCCCGCGAGGAGCTGAAGGCGAAGCAGCTCGAGAAGGTCATCTACTTCGCGGCCTACCTCGTGACCTACGTCGACGAGGAGAAGCGCCACACCGACCTGCCGAACCTCGAGGCCGAGCTCGCGTCCGAGCTCGCCGAGATCGAGCGCGCCCGCGACCTCGACGTCGAGCGCCGGCTCGCCGCGCTCGAGACCGAGCTCGCGCAGCTCGAGAGCGACGGCGCGAAGGAGTCCGAGATCCGGGCGCGCCAGCGCGCGGTCGAGAAGGAGGTCACCGCCGTCCGTGACCGCGCGACCGCCGAGATGGTCATGGCCCAGCGCGCGCTCGACGAGCTCCGCGACCTCCACGGCCGCAAGATCATCGAGGACGAGCTCGTCTGGCGCGAGCTCTCGTCGCGCTACGGCGAGTACTTCGAGGGCGGCATGGGCGCCGAGGCGATCGCGAGCCTCATCGCCCGCCTCGACCTCGACGAGGAGGAGCAGAAGCTCCGCGACAACATCGACCCGACCGACGGCCGGCGCCCGCTCTCCGCGCAGCGCAAGCAGAAGGCGATCAAGCGCCTGAAGATCGTCTCGGCGTTCAACCGCCGCGACGAGAGCGGCCGGCGCGCGAACGACCCCGGCGCGATGATCCTCGACGCGGTGCCGGTGATCCCGCCGGACCTGCGGCCGATGGTCCAGCTCGACGGTGGCCGCTTCGCGACCTCGGACCTGAACGACCTCTACCGCCGGGTCATCAACCGGAACAACCGGCTGAAGCGGCTCCTCGACCTCGGCGCGCCCGAGATCATCATCAACAACGAGAAGCGGATGCTCCAGGAGGCCGTCGACGCCCTGTTCGACAACGGCCGCCGCGGCCGCCCGGTCACCGGGCCGGGCAACCGCCCGCTGAAGAGCCTCTCGGACATGTTGAAGGGCAAGCAGGGCCGGTTCCGCCAGAACCTGCTCGGCAAGCGCGTCGACTACTCGGGCCGCTCGGTCATCGTCGTCGGACCGACGCTCAAGCTCCACCAGTGCGGCCTGCCGAAGCAGATGGCGCTCGAGCTGTTCAAGCCGTTCGTCATGAAGCGGCTCGTCGACGTCGAGATCGCGCCGAACATCAAGTCCGCGAAGCGGATGGTCGAGCGGCGCCGACCGCAGGTCTGGGACGTGCTCGACGAGGTCATCAAGGAGCACCCGGTCCTTTTGAACCGGGCCCCGACGCTCCACCGCCTCGGCATCCAGGCCTTCGAGCCCGTGCTCATCGAGGGCAAGGCGATCCAGATCCACCCGCTCGTGTGCACCGCGTTCAACGCGGACTTCGACGGGGACCAGATGGCCGTCCACCTCCCGCTCTCCGCGGAGGCGCAGGCCGAGGCGCGGATCCTCATGCTGTCGGCGAACAACATCTTGTCGCCGGCGACCGGGAGGCCGGTGACCGTCCCGACCCAGGACATGGTCTTCGGCGCGTACTACCTCACGCTCATGGTCGACGGTCTCGCCGGCGAGGGGCGCGTGTTCCGGCGCATGGACGAGATCGAGGCCGCGTACGAGGCGGGCGACGTCGCGCTCCACGCGAAGATCGAGCTGCGCGGCGGTGCAGGCGGGATCTCGCTCGGCACCGGCGCGGACGGCGAGCCGGTCGCCTCGGTCGAGACGACGCCGGGCCGCGTGTTCTTCAACTCGGCCCTCCCCGCGGACTTCGGCTACGTGAACACGATCGTCGGCAAGCGCGCGACGAGCATCGGCTCGATCGTCGAGATCCTCGCGGCGCGCTACCCGAAGGTCGTGGTCGCCGACAGCCTCGACAAGATCAAGGAGCTCGGCTTCCGCTTCGCGACGCGTTCTGGCCTCACGATCTCGATCGACGACGTGAAGACACCGCCGGACAAGCGCGAGATCCTCGACCGCTACGAGAAGGAGGCGGAGAAGGCGGAGTCGCAGTTCAAGCGGGGCATCATCACCGACGACGAGCGGCGCCAGAAGGAGATCGAGATCTGGACCTCCGCGAACAGCGAGGTCGGGCGCGCGATGGAGAAGACGCTCGCGCTCATCGCCTTCAACCCGCTCGACATGATGGTCGACTCGGGCGCCCGTGGGAACCCCCAGCAGGTCCGCCAGATCGCGGGCATGAAGGGCCTCGTCTCGAACCCGCGCGGCGAGATGATCCCGCGCCCGATCGTGTCCTCGTTCCGTGAGGGACTGTCGGTGCTCGAGTACTTCATCTCGACCCACGGCGCCCGCAAGGGCCTCGCGGACACCGCGCTCCGCACCGCGGACTCCGGCTACCTCACGCGCCGGCTCGTCGACGTCGCGCAGGAGCTCATCATCCGCCAGGAGGACTGCGGCAGCACGCGCGGCATCTGGATCGACGGCATCGTCCCGGACCAGGCGGGCAAGCGGAGCTACCTCGAGACCCGCGCGTACGGGCGCGTGCTCGTCGAGCCCCTGACCCTCGCGGACGGCTCGACGATCGAGAGCGGCATCATGCTGAGCGACGAGCACCTCGCGCGGCTCGCGGCCGACCCCGGGATCGACCGGATCCGCGTCCGCTCCGTGCTCACGTGCGAGGCCCCGCAGGGCATCTGCGCGGCGTGCTACGGCCAGTCGCTCGCGACGGGCCGTGAGATCGAGCTCGGCGAGGCGGTCGGCGTCATCGCCGCGCAGTCGATCGGTGAGCCCGGCACGCAGCTCACGATGCGGACGTTCCACACCGGCGGCATCGTCGGCGAGGACATCACCCACGGCCTGCCGCGCGTCGTCGAGCTGTTCGAGGCGCGCACGCCGAAGGGCGCCGCCATCCTCGCTCGGACCTCCGGGGTCGTGCGGATCGAGGAGGACGAGACCGGGCGCCACGTGACCGTCGTCGCGGACGACGGGAGCGAGGAGACCCACACGGTGTCGTCGCGTGCGCACCTCGAGGTCTCCCACGGCCAGGAGGTCGCCGCAGGCGACGCGCTCGTCGAGGGCCCGAAGGACCCGAAGGAGCTGCTCGAGATCAAGGGCATCCGCGAGACCCAGCAGTACCTCGTCGAAGAGGTGCAGAAGGTCTACCGGGACCAGGGCGTGTCCATCCACGACAAGCACATCGAGCTCATCGTCCGCCAGATGCTCCGGCGGGTGCTCGTCGCCGAGGCGGGCGACGCGACGTTCCTGCCCGGCGAGCGCGTGGACAGCCAGCGCTACACCGCGGTCAACCGGGAGCTGCTCCAGGAGGGCAAGCGCCCCGCCGAGGGCCGGCCCGAGCTCATGGGGATCACGAAGGCGTCGCTCGCGACCGAGTCGTGGCTGTCCGCGGCCTCGTTCCAGGAGACCACCCGCGTGCTCACCGAGGCCGCGATCGAGGGCAAGTCCGACAGGCTCTACGGCCTGAAGGAGAACATCATCATCGGCAAGCTCATCCCGGCCGGCAGCGGCACGACCCAGTACCGCACGGTCGAGGTGGACACGCCCGAGGCCCAGCGGATGTCCTTCTGGTCGTCGGACACCGAGGGTGCCGAGCCCGGCGCCGAGGAGCTCGCCGCGTGGCTGCGCAACGTCGAGGGCTCGCCCTTCGGCGGCTACGGGGCCGAGCCCGGAGGCGTCGACGAGGCCGTGTCGTACTACCGGACCGGTGACGGGACCGCGAGCTTCGACCCGTCGGACGTGTTCGACTCCGGCGCGAAGCCGGACGTCGGCCTCGACCCGACCGGTGAAGGCGCCGGCTGATCCCACCGGCACTCGCCGATATCGAGTTGCGGCCGAGGCCGCCGCCGCCGCCCGGGCCCAGTGCCCGGGCGGCGGCGCGTCCCGCTCGCCCGACCAACACCGGCGTGGGCGGGCGGCCGAGCGCCCGGGGCGGGCTCCCGCCGCCCCGTCGCGCGCGGGGACGCCCGCCCGACGGCGTGCCGCACGGATTCCGGCCGGTGGCCGTCCGTTACGCTTGGCCGGTGGCGTCCGGCGCGAAGCTCGGGATCTCGTGCTCGCGTGCAACCCGTGCCGCGGTCGTCCCCGCCCCCGTGTGCGCCGATTCGGTGTGCATCGCGCCGCCGCCCGGCGCGGCGGTGAGCCGGTGACCGTGACCGTGCCCGGCGCACCGCCGCGGCCCGCCGGCGCGCCCAGGCCCGACGGGCTCGCGCTGCGCGCGGTGTCGAAGGCCTACCGGTCGGGGCGCGACGTGACCGTCGCCGTCGACGACGTGAGCCTGACGGTCGAGCGCGGGCAGTTCGTCACGATCATCGGACCGAGCGGCTGCGGCAAGTCGACGCTCCTCCGCATCGTCGCGGGCCTCGTCGCCGCGGACGCCGGCGAGGTCTCGATCTTCGGCGAGGACGTCCGCGCCGCGTGCGTCAACAAGCACATCGGCTTCGTCCCGCAGTCTCCGGCGCTCCTGCCGTGGCGCACGGTGCTCGACAACGTCCGCCTGCCGCTCCAGGTGAACCGCCGCGCCCCGCGCGCCGCCGGGGGCGAGGGAGCGGCGCGCGACCCCGCCGAGATCCTCGCGGCCTTCGGTCTCGGCGGCGCCCTCGACATGCGCCCGGCCCAGCTGTCGGGTGGGATGCAGCAGCGCGTCGCGATCGCGCGCGCGTTCGCCTTCGACCCCGCGATCCTGCTGATGGACGAGCCCTTCTCCGCGCTCGACGAGCTCACGCGCGAGGTCATCCGCTACGAGCTGCTGGACCTCTGGAACGCCCGGCGCAAGACCGTGCTCTTCGTCACGCACTCGGTCGCGGAGGCCGTCGCGCTCTCCGACGCCGTCGTCGTGATGTCGCCGCAGCCGGGCCGTGTTCGCGCGATCGTGCCGGTCGACCTCCCGCGGCCCCGCGGCGAGCTCGTCGAGCTCACCGACGAGTTCCGGGCGATCGAGCGGCGCGTCCGCGTCGAGCTGCGCGCCGGGGTCGCGGACGGCGCCGGCGCGGGCCGGTCCGACGCGCCCGGCGCACCCGGCGCACCCGGCGCACCCGGCGCGCCCGGCGCGCCCGACGACACCTTGCCGCCCCCCGGCCCGGCTCGCGCGCCGGGCGCCCGGTGATCCGGCGGCTGCGCGTCGGGGTCTGGCTGCCGCCGCTCGTCGTGCTCGGGATCCTCGTCGGCGTCTGGCAGGTCGTCGCGCTCCACGAGCCGCCGCACGCGGTCGCGACGGTCCCGGCCACGCTCTCCGAGCTCGCGCACAACCCCGGGATGTTCTGGAGGAACACGCTCGTCACGCTCCAGGAGGTCGCCGTCGGGCTCGCGACGAGCTTCGTCGTGGCGTTCGCGCTCGCGGTCGCGATGGTGCACCTCGAAGTAGTCGAGCGGGCGGTCATGCCGCTCGCGGTCGCGCTGAACGTGACGCCCGTCATCGCGTACGCGCCCGGCCTCGTGTTCCTCCTCGGCTTCGGGATCGGGCCGCGCTACGTGGTCACCGCGATCGTCGTGTTCTTCCCGTTCCTCGTGAACTCGCTCGTCGGCCTGCGCTCGGTCGACCCGCGCGCGCTCGACCTGTTCCGGACGCTCCACGCCTCGCGGCGCGAGGTGCTGCTCCGGCTCCGGCTCCCGAGCAGCCTGCCGTTCCTGTTCGCGGCCGCCCGGATCTGCCTTCCGCTGTCGGTCGTCGGGGCGGTCGTCGCGGAGTTCACGACGTCGGGCTCGAACGCCGGGCTCGGCTCGGTCATCGCCTCCGCGAACCAGCAGCTCGAGGTCCCGGTGATCTACGCGTCGGTCATCGTGCTCGCGGCGCTCGGTCTCGTGCTCACGCTCGCGGTCACCCTGGTCGAGCGCCGCGTGCTCGCCTGGCACCCGGCGGGCTCCGGGCCCCGCTGAACGGGGGCGCCCCGGCGCGCGCGCCGGCGACGGCGCGCGGCTCGGTCGGCGTCCCGCCCGGTCGCTTCGCCCCTCGCGTCACGCCCTAACCTGGGTACCGGCGGCACCGGCCGCCGGGGGGATCGCAGGCCACCTCGGGGGAGGTGCGTCGCACGAGGTCGCGCGGCGGCGTGTCGGCCAACCGAGGAGAAGCGATGAGAGAAGTGAGCCGGAGCACGCGGGCAGTGGTCGCCGCGCTCGCACTCGGCGTGGCCGCGCCGCTCGTCGCGCTCGGCCTGTCCGGGGGTGCCGCCGTCGGCGCGCGCTCCGCGACGATCGGGCCGGCGACGGCCGCGCCGTCGGTCGCGACCGCGTCCGGGCGCACGCACGTGTCGGCCGCGCGGTGCGCGCGCAACCGCGCGGCGGGGCCGATGACCTTCGTCTCGCCGTTCAGCTACGACGCGTCGGCGGGGATCATCGACGTCGTCGCCGCGCAGCAGCTCGGCTACTTCCGCGACCTGTGCGTCACGGTGAAGTTCGTGATGAACTCCTACACGCCCAACCAGCTCGTCTCGGCCGGCGCCGGCACGGTCACGGGCGAGGGGAGCGCGGCGGACGACCTCGTGCTCGTCGCCAACGGCGCGAACCTCGTCGCGATCGCCACGTTCGGGGACACGTCGGACTACGCGCTGCTCACCCAGAGCAGCATCACGAAGCTCACGCAGCTCGAGGGCAAGACCGTCGCCTACCACACGACCATGCCGGTGATCATCACCGAGATGCTGAAGAAGGCCGGCGTCGACGTCTCGAAGCTCAACGAGGTGAACGACATCTCCTACAACCCGGACCTGCTCCCCGAGGGCAAGTTCGCCGCGCTCCAGGCCTACCGGTCAAACGAGCCGATCACGCTGCGCGCCGAGCACCAGGGGTTCCGCGAGTACATCCCGAGCCAGTTCGGGGTGCACGGGACCTTCAACCTCCAGGTCGTGAACCGCACCTACCTCGCCCGGCACCGGGCGACGGTCGCGGACTTCCTTCGCGCCGAGCTGCACGCGTTCGACTTCTGCGGGGTGCACCCGCTCACGTGCGTGAAGTTCGAGGACGCGGCCGCGGCGGCAGCGGGCGTGAAGAACAACCAGGCCCACGACGTCGCGGAGTGGAAGTTCGAGTACGCGCTCGCGGTCCGCCACACGCTCCCGGGCGCGGGCGTCGGCGTGCAGTCGCAGGCCGAGTGGGCGCCCGAGGTCGCGGCGCTGAAGGCCTCGGGGCTCGTGACGCACGTCCCGCCGCTGTCGACCTACGAGGACACCGCGCTCGCCGCGTCGCTCTACCACGGCAAGTCGCTCGTGTGGCCTGGCCCGTGACGCGTCACGGCGCGCCGGGCGGCACGCGTCACGGCGCGCCGGGCGGCACGCGGTGACCCGCGTCGCGGTCGTCGTCGGCAACCCGAAGCCGGCGTCGCGCACGCTCGCGGCCGCGACGCTGCTCGCGGGCGCCGTCGCCGGGGTCGAGCCCGCCACGGTGCTCGACGTCGTGACGCTCGGCGCCGGCCTGCTCGGCTTCGGCGACCCGGCCGTCGCCCGGGCGGTCGACGAGGTCCGGGCCGCCGAGCTGCTCGTCGTCGCGAGCCCGACTTACAAGGCGACCTACACGGGCGTGCTCAAGGCCTTCCTCGACCAGGTCCCGGCCGACGGCCTCGCGGGGGTCGTCGCGGTGCCGCTCATGGTCGGAGCGGGACCGGGCCACGCGCTCGCGCCGGAGCTGTCGCTGAAGCCCGTGCTCGTCGAGCTCGGCGCGACCTGCCCGACGCGCGCCTGCTACGTGCTCGAGCGGGACCATCTCGACCCCGAGGCGTACGCGGCGTGGGTCGAGCGGGCGCGCCCGCAGCTCCTCGCCGCGCTCGCGGGGCGCGCCTGAGCCGCGGCGCGACCGCTCCTCCGGCCGGGGAGCGGGCCCGTCCCGGCCCGGCTGCACCCTGTTTGCCGGAGGGCCCCAGCTCGCCTAGTATGGCAAGGCTGTCCGAGCAGGCGTTCGCGCCCCGGCGGCCATCCGACGACAGGATTTCCCGAAGAGGTCACGCGTGCCCACGATTGCCCAGCTCGTCCGCAAGGGACGGGCCTCGAAGCGGACGAAGACGAAGACGCCTGCGCTGAAGGGCGCCCCCCAGCGCCGCGGCGTCTGCACGCGCGTCTACACGACGACCCCGAAGAAGCCGAACTCCGCGCTCCGCAAGGTCGCCCGCGTCCGGCTCACGAGCGGCGTCGAGGTGACCGCCTACATCCCGGGCGTCGGCCACAACCTCCAGGAGCACTCGATCGTGCTCGTCCGCGGCGGCCGCGTGAAGGACCTGCCGGGCGTCCGCTACAAGATCGTCCGGGGGACCCTCGACACCTCCGGAGTCCGCGACAGGGCGCAGGCTCGCAGCCGCTACGGCGCCAAGAAGGGTGCCTGATGCCTCGTAACGGTCCCGCGCCCCGGCGCGACCTGCTGCCGGACCCAGTGCACCGCTCGGTGCTCGTGACCCAGCTCGTGAACAAGGTGCTGACCCGCGGCAAGCGCACGCTCGCCGAGAGCATCGTGTACGAGGCGCTCGGCGTCGTCGCGGAGAAGACCGCCTCGGACCCGATCCCGACGCTGAAGCGCGCGCTCGACAACGTCCGCCCCGAGCTCGAGGTGCGCAGCCGCCGGGTCGGCGGCGCGACCTACCAGGTGCCCGTCGAGGTGCGGCCGCGCCGCGCGACGACGCTGTCGATCCGCTGGCTCGTCGGCTACGCGCGCCAGCGCCGCGAGCGCACGATGGCGCTCCGCCTGGCAAACGAGATCCTCGACGCGGCAAACGGCCTCGGCGCCGCGGTGAAGCGCCGCGAGGACCTCCAGAAGATGGCCGAGTCGAACAAGGCCTTCGCCCACTACCGCTGGTAGCGAGCGCACGCGCCGGTAGCCGGCGCACGGACCGCCTGCACAGCGCCGGCGCGGGCCCTCACGGGCGGCGGCCGGGGCAGCGCGCGGCCGACCACGGACCACGAGCGGATCCCCGCTCTCCTAGCTGAGACACTGGACGACATGGCGAACATCCCACCCCGCTCGCACCCACTCGCCAAGACCCGCAACATCGGGATCATGGCCCACATCGACGCGGGCAAGACGACGACGACCGAGCGGATCCTCTACTACACCGGCCGCAACTACAAGATCGGCGAGGTGCACGAGGGCGCGGCGACGATGGACTGGATGGTCCAGGAGCAGGAGCGCGGCATCACGATCACGTCGGCCGCGACGACCGCGCGCTGGCGCGACTGCGTGATCAACATCATCGACACCCCCGGCCACGTCGACTTCACGGTCGAGGTCGAGCGGTCGCTGCGCGTCCTCGACGGCGCGGTCGCGGTCTTCGACGCCGTCGCGGGCGTCGAGCCCCAGACCGAGACCGTGTGGCGCCAGGCCAACAAGTACGACGTGCCGCGCTTCTGCTTCGTGAACAAGATGGACCGCACCGGCGCGGACTTCGGCCGGACCGTCGAGATGATCCGGGACCGGCTCGACGCCGTGCCCGCGGTCCTCCAGCTCCCGATCGGCGCGGAGGCGGACTTCCGCGGCGTCGTCGACGTCGTCGCGATGAAGGCGCTCATCTGGGACGAGGTCATGGGCGAGCACTGGAACGAGGAGCCCATCCCCGCGGACCTGCTCGACGCGGCCGAGACCGCGCGCCACGACCTCGTCGACATCGTCTCGAACTTCGACGACGTCGTGATGGAGAAGTACGTCGGCGAGGAGGAGATCACCGAGGCGGACCTGCGCCGCGCGATCCGGATCGGGACGATCGCCGGGCACGCGGTCCCCGTGCTCTGTGGCTCCGCGTTCAAGAACAAGGGCGTCCAGCCCCTGCTCGACGCCGTGGTCGACTACCTCCCGAGCCCGCTCGACATTCCGCCGACGCCCGGCCTCACGCCGCGCGGCGAGCCCACCGAGCGCGCGGCGAGCGACGACGAGCCGTTCGCAGCGCTCGCGTTCAAGATCCAGAGCGACCCGTTCGTCGGCAAGCTCACCTACATGCGCGTCTACTCGGGCACGCTCGAGAAGGGCTCCGCGGTCCTCAACTCGACGAAGGACAAGCGCGAGCGGATCGGGCGGATCCTCCAGATGCACGCGAACCACCGCGAGGACCTCGACCTCGTCTACGCGGGCGACATCGTCGCGGTCGTCGGGCTGAAGGGCACGACCACCGGGGACACGCTCTGCGACCCGGCGAAGCCGATCGTGCTCGAGTCGCTCGAGTTCCCCGAGCCGGTGATCCACGTCGCGGTCGAGCCGAAGACGAAGGCGGACCAGGACAAGCTCGGCAAGGCCCTGTTCGCGCTCAGCGAGGAGGACCCGACGTTCCGCGTCCGGACCGACGAGGAGACCGGCCAGACGGTCATCTCGGGCATGGGCGAGCTCCACCTCGAGGTGCTCGTCGACCGGATGCTTCGCGAGTTCAAGGTCGACGCGAACGTCGGCAAGCCGCAGGTCGCGTACCGCGAGACCGTGCGCGACAAGGTCCAGAAGGTCGAGGAGCGCTACATCCGCCAGACGGGCGGCCGCGGCCAGTACGGCCACGTGGTGATCGACCTCGAGCCGACCGGCCCCGGCGGCGGCTACGAGTTCGTCGACAAGATCACCGGCGGCGTGATCCCGAAGGAGTACATCTCCTCGATCGACGCGGGCATCCGCGAGGCGATGGAGTCGGGCGTGCTCGCGGGCTACCCGACGGTCGACCTGCGCATCACGCTGACCTTCGGCTCGTACCACGACGTCGACTCGTCGGAGATGGCGTTCAAGATCGCCGGCTCGCTCGCGTACAAGAAGGCGGCGCGCTCGGCGCGGCCGGTGCTGCTCGAGCCGATCATGCAGGTCGAGGTCGTGACCCCGGAGGAGTACATGGGGGACGTGATCGGCGACCTCTCGTCTCGCCGCGGCAAGGTCGAGGGCATGGAGCAGCGCGGGAACTACCAGGTCGTGCGGGCGCAGGTTCCATTGTCCGACATGTTCGGCTACGCTACCGACCTGCGTTCGCGCACGCAGGGCCGCGCGACGTACTCGATGCAGTTCAACTCCTACCAGGAAGTTCCCGACTCGATCGCCCGGGAGATCGTCGCCCGGGCGACCGGCGAGTGACGGGGCGTAGCGGGGGAGCGCGAGCTCGCACGTAGCGCCCGGCGCGAGCCGGGTGCAGCCGGCCGGCACGTCCGGCCGGCAAATGGGATCGACTGACGCAATCTACGGGTACGGCGGGGCCTCGCGGCACTGCCCAGAGCAGACGGAGCTGTCGCCGACAATGGCCAAGCAGAAGTTCGAGCGCAAGAAGCCACACGTCAACATCGGGACGATGGGGCACATCGACCACGGCAAGACGACGCTCACCGCCGCGATCACGAAGGTCCTCCACGACCACAACCCGAGCGTCGCGTTCACGGCCTTCGACCAGATCGACAAGGCCCCGGAGGAGAAGGCGCGCGGCATCACCATCTCCATCGCCCACGTCGAGTACGAGACCGACAAGCGCCACTACGCGCACGTCGACATGCCCGGCCACGCGGACTACATCAAGAACATGATCACCGGCGCGGCCCAGGTGGACGGCGCGATCCTCGTGGTCTCGGCGGCCGACGGCCCGATGCCCCAGACCCGCGAGCACGTGCTCCTCGCGCGCCAGGTCGGCGTGCCCTCGATCGTCGTCGCGCTGAACAAGGCGGACATGGTCGACGACGAGGAGCTCCTCGACCTCGTCGAGCTCGAGGTGCGCGAGCTGCTCACCGAGTACGAGTTCGACGGGGACAACACGCCGATCGTGCGTGTCTCCGCGCTGAAGGCGCTCGAGGGCGACGCCGGCGCGGCCGAGGGCATCCTCGCGCTCATGAACGCGGTCGACGAGTTCATCCCGGAGCCGGTCCGCGACGTCGAGCGCCCGTTCCTCATGTCGATCGAGGACGTGATGACGATCACCGGCCGTGGCACGGTCGTGACCGGTCGGATCGAGCAGGGCCAGCTGAAGGTCGGCGAGGAGGTCGAGATCGTCGGCCTGCGCACGACCCAGAAGACGGTCGTGACCGGCATCGAGATGTTCCGCAAGCTGCTCGACTCGGGCCAGGCGGGCGACAACGTCGGCGTGCTGCTGCGCGGCACGAAGAAGGAGGACGTCGAGCGCGGCCAGGTGCTCTGCAAGCCCGGCTCGATCACGCCCCACACGAACTTCGAGGCCAACGTCTACGTCCTGAAGAAGGAGGAGGGTGGCCGCCACAAGCCCTTCTTCTCCAACTACCGCCCGCAGTTCTACTTCCGCACGACGGACGTGACGGGGAGCATCACGCTTCCCGAGGGCACCGAGATGGTCATGCCGGGCGACAACACGACGATGACGGTCGAGCTCGGCAAGCCGATCGCGATGGACGAGGGGCTTCGGTTCGCCATCCGCGAGGGTGGGCGCACGGTCGGCTCCGGCGTCGTCACGAAGATCTCGAAGTAGGGGTGTGAATCGACGTGGCTGACGGACCCCGCCAGCGGATCCGGATCCGCTTGAAGGCATACGACCACGAGGTCGTGGACCAGTCGACGAAGAAGATCGTCGAGACGGTCCTCCGGACCCAGGCGAAGGTGCGCGGCCCGGTGCCGCTGCCGACCGAGCGTCACCGTTACACGGTGATCCGCTCGCCGCACAAGCACAAGGACAGCCGCGAGCACTTCGAGATGCGGATCCACAAGCGCCTCGTGGACATCGTGGACCACAGCCCGAAGACGGTCGACTCGCTCCAGCGGCTCGACCTGCCCGCGGGCGTGGACATCGAGATCAAGATCCAGTCGGCCTGATCGGGCCGCACGGGCTCCCGCTGCGCCGGGGCCGGTTCCGGCCGGCGGTGCTATAGTCAGGGGCCCGCCGGGTGGCAGTCGCCCCCCGGCAACGACTACGACGTCCGGGCGTGCCCCAGGTGACCTCCTGGGGGACCTCCCGGCAGGAACGGGCGAGCGCTCCGCGCGGGTCTTCCCGAGCGGAGCGCTGGCATGAGCGTGGGGCGGTGACCGACGCCCCGTCCGACCCGAGCCCGGCCGCGACGCGCGGCGCAGGTCCGGGTCGCGCGGGTGGCGGCGCGGCGACGGCACGACGGCACGACGGCACGACGGAGAGACGAGCACACGATGGCAACGAAGGCGATCGTCGGCGAGAAGGTCGGCATGACCCAGGTCTTCGACGAGGAGAACCGGGTCGTCCCGGTGACCGTCGTGAAGGTCGCGCCGGTCCGGGTCGTGCAGGTGAAGACGCCCGAGCGCGAGGGTTACTCGGCCCTGCAGGTGACCTACGGCGTGCGGAGGGCCGGCGCGCTCACGAAGCCGGAGGCCGGCCACTTCACGCGGGCGGGTGTCGACCCGGGCAGCCGCCTCGTCGAGCTGCGCGTCGACGACACGACCGGCTACTCGGTCGGCCAGGAGATCGACGCGACGGTGCTCACGAAGGGCGAGAAGGTCGACGTGACCGCGATCTCGAAGGGCAAGGGCTTCGCCGGCGGGATGAAGCGCCACAACTTCAAGGGACAGGGCGGCGCGCACGGCAACCACAAGAAGCACCGCGCACCCGGCTCGATCGGTGCGTGCGCGACGCCGGCGCGCGTGTTCAAGGGCACGCGCATGGCCGGCCACATGGGTCACGAGCGTGTGACGACGTTGAACCTCGAGGTCGTCGAGGCGGACGCGGAGCGGCAGATCGTCCTCGTGAAGGGCGCGGTCCCGGGCCCTCGCGGGTCGCTCGTCGTGCTGCGCGAAGCGGTGAAGGGTGGTGTCCGATGAGCACGGTCGCCGAGCGCGCGAGCGCGGCGGGGGCGCAGGACGCACGGCCGGCGAGCGCGACGCGCTTCTCGTCGTCCGGCGAGGTCGTCGGCTCGGTCGAGCTCGACGCCTCGTGGTTCTCCCTCCCGGTGAACGTCCCGTTGCTCCACCAGGTCGTGACCGCCCAGCTCGCGGCGCGGCGCTCGGGGACGCAGAGCACGCGGACGCGCGCCGAGGTGCGCGGCGGCTCCGCGAAGCCCTACCGCCAGAAGGGCACGGGCAACGCCCGCCAGGGCTCGATCCGCGCGCCGCACTACGCGGGAGGCGGCATCGCGCTCGGCCCGAAGCCGCGCAGCTACGCGCAGCGCACGCCGCGCAAGATGGTCCAGCAGGCGCTGCGCTGCGCGCTCTCGGACCGGGCCGCGTCGGGCAAGGTGCTCGTCGTCGACCGCTGGGCGCTCGAGGTCCCGAGGACGAAGGACGCGCTGGCATTCCTCGCGGCCGCGAGTTGCGAGGGCACCGTGCTGCTCGTGCTCGGTCGTGACGACGAGGTCGCGGCGCGGTCGTTCGCGAACCTGCCGAACGTGATGAGCGTGCCCGGCGACCAGCTCAGCGCGTACGACGTGCTGCTCGCGGACCACCTGGTGTTCACCGACGCGACGTTGCCCGGCGAGGCCGTGCGGACGGACGCGGCCCCGGCGAAGAAGGCCGCAGGCGCCGCGAAGGCGAAGGCCCCGGCGAAGAAGGCCGCGCCGAAGGCGGCCGCGGCGCCGGGCGAGCTCGCCGAGGCCACCGAGCCGGCCGCGCCGGAGGCCTCCAGCCCCTCCGACGAGGCCGACGCCGATGCCGGGTCCGCCGACGCCGATGCCGGGCCCGCCGGCGACGATGCCGGGCCCGCCGGCGACGATGCCGGGTCCGGCGACGACGCCGCGAGCGGCGAGGAGTCGAAGTGATGGCGAGCGACCGCGTCGTGCTCATCCGCCCGGTGATCTCCGAGAAGTCCTACGGCCTCATGGACGAGGGCGCGTACGTCTTCGTCGTGGACCCGCGTGCGAGCAAGGTCGAGATCCGCGAGGCCGTCGAGGGCTCGTTCGGCGTGCGCGTCGCGAGCGTGAACACGATGAACCGCAAGGGCAAGCGCAAGCGCAACCGCCGCCAGTCGACGTTCGGCAAGCGGTCCGACACCAAGCGCGCGATCGTCCGCCTCGTCGGTGACGACCGCATCGAGCTGTTCGAGAGCTGAGGGGCGAGTCATGGCAGTGCGCAAGCGGAAGCCCACGAGCCCGGGACGTCGGTTCCAGTCCGTGTCGGACTTCGCGGAGATCACGAAGGACCGGCCCGAGCGCTCGCTCGTCGTCCCCCTGCCCGCGACCGGTGGCCGCAACAGTTACGGGCGCAAGACCGCGCGCCACCGCGGCGGCGGCCACAAGCGCCAGTACCGGATCGTCGACTTCTGGCGGGACAAGGACGGCGTGCCCGCGAAGGTCGCGGCGATCGAGTACGACCCGAACCGCAACGCGCGCCTCGCGCTCTTGCACTACGCGGACGGCGAGAAGCGCTACATCCTCGCCCCGCAGCGCCTCTCGGTCGGCGACGTCGTCGAGTCCGGGCAGGGCGCGGACATCCGCCCGGGCAATGCGCTCCCGCTCCGCTACATCCCGGTCGGCTCCGTCGTGCACAACGTCGAGCTCCGCCCCGGCGGCGGCGGCAAGGTCGCGCGCGGCGCCGGCATGAGCGTCCAGCTCGTCGCGAAGGAGGGCGCGTACGCGACCTTGCGGCTCCCCTCGACCGAGATGCGCCGCGTCTCGATCGACTGCCGGGCGACGATCGGCGAGGTCGGCAACTCCGAGGCCGAGCTCATCTCGATCGGCAAGGCCGGCCGGAACCGTTGGAAGGGTGTCCGCCCGCAGACGCGAGGCGTCGCGATGAACCCCGTCGACCACCCGCTCGGCGGTGGCGAGGGCAAGACCTCGGGTGGACGCCACCCGGTGTCTCCGTGGGGCAAGGCGGAGGGGCGCACGCGCTCTCGTAAGAAGCAGTCCGACAAGCTCATCGTCCGTCGCCGCCGTACGCGCGGCGCGAGGCGCTGAGGCGAGCGAGCGAGGACCGTATGCCGCGCAGTCTCAAGAAGGGCCCGTTCGTCGACGACCACCTGCTGAAGAAGGTCGACGACCTGAACGGCAGGAGCGAGAAGAAGGTCATCAAGACCTGGTCGCGACGCTCGACGATCATCCCCGACATGGTCGGGCACACGATCGCGGTCCACGACGGCCGCAAGCACGTCCCGGTGTACATCACCGAGTCGATGGTCGGGCACAAGCTCGGGGAGTTCGCCCCGACGCGCACGTTCCGCTTCCACGCCGGCCAGGAACGCCAGGGGAGGCGCTGATGTCCGTGAAGACAAACGAGCGCCCCGGGACGCGCGCCGTGCTCCGGCACTGCCGGATGTCGAGCTACAAGGTCCGTGAGGTCCTCGACCTCGTCCGCGGGGTCGAGTTCACCCGCGCGGTCGAGATCCTGGACCACGTGGACCGCGCTGCCGCGCCCGTCGTCGCGAAGCTCGTGCGCTCCGCCGCGGCCAACGCCGAGCACAACGAGGGCCTCGACCCCGAGGAGCTGTACGTCGCCTCCGCGTTCGCGGACGAGGGCACGACGCTGAAGCGGTGGCGCCCGCGGGCGCGCGGCCGCGCGACGCGGATCCGCAAGCGCACCTGCCACATCACGGTCGTCCTCGCGCGCATGCCCGACGACAAGCTCGCGCGCCGTCGCGCACGGGCGGCCGCCGAGGCGACCGAGCGCCGCGCCCGCCGGGTCGCGGGCACCCGCCGCCAGGCGCGGGCCGCGAGCGCCGCGCCGGCGCCCGCCGAGGAGGCCGCGCTCGAGGCGCCCGCGGCGTGGGCGACGGAGGCCGGAGCGGTCGACGCCGCGGCCGAGGACGTCGCGGCCGGCGACGCAGCCGTCGCGCAGACGGTCGCCGCTGGGACGGACGAGACGGAGGACACGGGCGTGGACGAGCCGGGCGGCGACCCGTCGGCCGAGGCCGGCGCGCCGCGAGAGGACGCAGACTGATGGGGCAGAAGGTCAACCCGTACGGGTTCCGCCTGGGAGTGACCACGGACTGGAAGTCCCGCTGGTTCGAGGACCGCGACTACCAGGGCGCGGTCATCGAGGACTGGAAGATCCGTGACTACCTGACGAGCCAGCTCGAGGCCGCGGCCGTGAGCCGGATCGAGGTCGAGCGCACGCGTGACCGCCTGCGCGTCGACGTCCACACCGCCCGCCCGGGCATCGTGATCGGCCGCCGCGGCGCCGAGGCGGACCGCCTGCGCAAGCAGCTCGGCCGCATCACGAAGAACCCGAACGTCCAGCTGAACATCCAGGAGATCAAGCAGCCGGAGCTCGACGCGGCGCTCATCGCCCAGGGCATCGCGGACCAGCTCGCCCGCCGGATCAGCTTCCGGCGCGCGATGAAGCGAGCGATCCAGACGGTCCAGAAGGCCGGCGCGCTCGGCGTGCGCGTCCAGTGCTCGGGCCGCCTCGGCGGCTCCGAGATGGCCCGCCGCGAGTCCTACCGCGAGGGGCGGGTGCCGCTGCACACGCTGCGCGCGGACATCGACTACGGCTTTCGCGAGGCGCGCACCTCGACGGGGCGCGTCGGGGTGAAGGTCTGGATCTACAAGGGCGACATCCTGCCGTACCGCTCGACCTCCGAGGACAAGATCTCGCGCGAGGCCGCGATGGCCGTCGGCGAGACCTCCGGCCAGGGCCGGCCGCGCCGGATCGTGAGCGCGGGCGGGGGCCGTCGCCGGCCCGACGCGGAGCCCGGCACGGTGCCCGTGGAGGTCGTGGCCGAGGCGGCCCCGGCCGCCGAGGAAGTCGTCGAGCCGGTCCCCGCCGACGTCGCCGACGCGGCTGCGCCACCCGCGGCCCCGGCCGCGGCCGCGCCGTCGGACGACCCGCTCGAGCGCCTCCTCGCGGAGGAGGAAGAGATCGAGCGCCGCACACGCGACGAGCACCACGACGTCCCGCACTTCCGCAAGGAGACGGACTGACCATGCTCATGCCCCGCAAGGTCAAGCACCGCAAGCAGCACCGCGGCCGGCTCACGGGCGCGGCGAAGGGCGGCCAGACGGTCGACTTCGGCGACTACGGCATCCAGGCGCTCGAGCCGGGCTGGGTCACCGCGCGCCAGATCGAGGCCGCACGTATCGCGATGACGCGCTACGTGCGCCGTGGCGGCAAGGTCTGGATCCGGGTCTTCCCGGACAAGCCGGTGACCGAGAAGCCCGCGGAGACCCGCATGGGCTCCGGCAAGGGCAACCCGGAGCGCTGGGTCGCGGTCGTGCGGCCGGGCCGGATCCTGTTCGAGCTCGCCGGCGTCGACGAGCAGCTCGCGCGCGGCGCCATGGAGCGCGCGATCCAGAAGCTGCCGATCAAGGCGCGCTTCGTGGTGCGCGCCGGCGTGGGCTCCGAGCCGGAGGTGCAGGTCCAATGACGAAGGCCGTGGAGCTTCGCGAGCTCGACCCCGCCGAGCTCGCCGACCGCCTCGCCGACGCGCGCAAGGAGCTGTTCAACCTGCGCTTCCAGCTCGCGACCGGGCGGCTCGACAACATCAGCCGGATCGGCGTCGTCCGCAAGGAGATCGCGCGGATCATCACGCTCGAGGCCGAGCGCGGCGCACGTGGCGCCGTCGGCGCCGGCACGACGACAACCGAGGAGGGGTGATGGCCGACGCCGAGGAGACCCCGGCCGCGACCGCGGGTCGCGAGGACCACCGCAAGCAGCGCGAGGGCACGGTCGTGTCGGGCGCGATGGACAAGACCGCGGTCGTCGCGGTCGTCGAGCGGGTCCGCCACGCGCGCTACGCGAAGACGGTCCAGCGCACGAAGCGGCTGTACGTGCACGATGAGGAGAACGTCGCGCAGGTCGGCGACCGCGTCCGCGTCGCGGAGACGCGCCCGCTGTCGAAGCTGAAGCGCTGGCGCCTCGTCGAGGTCGTGGAGCGCGCCCGATGATCCAGCAGGAGTCGCGGCTGAGGGTCGCGGACAACTCGGGCGCGAAGGAGGTCCTGTGCATCAAGGTGCTCGGGGGCTCCCGCCGGCGCTACGCCCGCATCGGCGACGTGTTCATCGCGACCGTGAAGGACGCGGTCCCGGGCGCGGCGGTGAAGAAGGGCGACGTGGTGCGCTGCGTGGTCGTGCGCACGAAGAAGGAGAAGCGGCGGCCGGACGGCAGCTACATCCGTTTCGACGAGAACGCCGCGGTGCTGATCAACGACCAGCTCCAGCCGCGCGGCACGCGCATCTTCGGCCCCGTGGGCCGCGAGCTGCGCGACAAGCGCTTCATGCGCATCGTGAGCCTCGCACCGGAGGTGATCTAGGTGAAGATCCACAAGGGCGACCGCGTGCAGGTCATGGCCGGCAAGGACCGCGGCAAGACCGGCGAGGTCATCCGCGCGATGCCGGCCGAGCGCAAGGTCATCGTCGCGGGCGTCAACATCGCGAAGCGCCACACGCGCGCGACGCGGGCGACGACCCAGGGCGGCATCATCGACAAGGACATGCCGATGCACGTCGCGTCCGTCGCGATCCTCTGCGGCGCCTGCGGCCCGACGCGTGTCGGCTACCGCTTCACCGACGAGGGCGTGAAGCTGCGCGTCTGCCGCAAGTGCGGAGGTGACCTGTGACGACGACGGCGGAGCGCCCGCGCCTGAAGGCGCGCTACGAGTCCGAGATCCGCGCGCAGCTCGGCGAGCAGCTCGGCCTCCCGAACCCGATGCAGGTTCCGGCGTTCGAGAAGGTCGTGATCAACATCGGCGTCGGCCGTGCGACCCAGCAGCAGTCGCTGCTCGACGGCGCGGTGCGCGACCTCGAGACGATCACCGGCCAGCGCCCGGTCGTCACGCGGGCGCGCAAGTCGATCGCGTCGTTCAAACTCCGCGAGGGGAACGCGATCGGCTGCATGGTGACCCTCCGGGGCGACCGCATGTGGGAGTTCCTCGACCGGCTCATCAGCCTGGCGATCCCGCGGATCCGGGACTTCCGGGGCCTGCCGTCCCGGTCGTTCGACGGTCACGGCAACTACACGTTCGGCGTCACCGAGCAGCTGATCTTCCCCGAGATCGAGTACGACCGCGTCGACGCGACCCGGGGGATGGACGTCACGATCGTGACGACCGCACGCACCGACGCCGAAGGACGGGCCCTGCTCGACGCCTTCGGCTTCCCGTTCAGACGCGAAGGGCAGTAGGCGAGCGATGGCGAAGAAGGCACTTGTCGAGAAGCAGCAGCACACCCCGAAGTTCAAGGTGCGCGGCTACACGCGCTGCCGCCGTTGCGGTCGGCCGCGAGCCGTCTACCGCCGCTTCGGGCTGTGCCGCATCTGCCTGCGCGAGCTCGTGCACGCGGGTGAGGTTCCCGGCGTGACCAAGGCCAGCTGGTGAGAGGGGGCGATCGCAGATGACGATGACGGACCCGATCGCGGACATGCTCACGCGGGTGCGCAACGCAAACGTCGCGATGCACGACAGCGTGCGGATGCCCGGGTCGAAGCTGAAGATCTCCCTCGCGAAGATCCTCGAGCGCGAGGGCTACATCTCGGGCTTCGCGACGACCGACGACCCGGCGAAGCCGGGCACGGTCCTCGAGATCCAGATGAAGTACACGACGGACCGCGCCCGCGCGATCGCCGGGCTGAAGCGCGTCTCGAAGCCGGGCCTTCGCGTGTACGCGCAGGCCGACCGGCTCCCGCGGGTGCTCGGCGGGCTCGGCGTCGCCGTGCTCTCGACGAGCCGCGGGCTCATGACCGACCGCGAGGCGCGACAGCACCGCGTCGGCGGGGAGGTGCTCTGCTATGTCTGGTGAGGCGACGCCGTGCACCGCGCAGCGCGCGGGGCGCGCCACGAGCGAGGTGAGCCGCTGATGTCCCGAATCGGACGCGTGCCGATCCCGGTCCCCTCGGGCGTGCAGGTCGAGCTCGCGGAGTCGCGCGTCTCGGTGCGCGGCCCGAAGGGCGCGCTTCAGCGCTCGATCCCGTCGCGCATCTCGGTGCGCAGCGAGGACGAGGGAAGGACGCTCGTGGTCGAGCGCCCGGACGACGAGCGCCAGAGCCGTGCGCTCCACGGCCTCACGCGCACCCTCGTCGCGAACATGGTCGCGGGGGTCACGGACGGGTTCTCGAAGGACCTCGAGATCGTTGGGGTCGGCTACCGCGCGATCGCGAAGGGGCCGGGCCAGCTCGAGCTCGCGCTCGGCTTCAGCCACCCCGTGGTCGTCGACGCCCCGGAGGGGATCAGCTTCGAGGTGCCGGCGCCGACGCGGATCACCGTGCGCGGCATCGACAAGGAGGCCGTCGGCCAGGTGGCCGCGGACATCCGCAAGCTCCGCAAGCCCGAGCCGTACAAGGGCAAGGGCGTGCGCTACGCCGGCGAGGTCGTGGCGCGCAAGGCCGGGAAGGCTGGGAAGTAGCGATGGCGAAGGCAGCAACGCTCCACCGGCTGCGCACGCGCCGCCACGCGCGCGTGCGCGTGAAGGTCTCGGGCACGCCCGAGCGGCCGCGGCTCTCGGTCTTCCGGTCGAACCGTCACATCGTCGCGCAGGTCATCGACGACGTCGCCGGCCACACGATCGCAGCCGCCTCGACGGTCGAGGCGCCGCTGCGCGCGGGCGCGACCGGCAACGTCGCGGCAGCCGAGGAGGTCGGCCGCCTCGTCGCGGCACGCGCCCGTGAGAAGGGCGTCTCGAAGGTCGTGTTCGACCGGGGCGGCTCGCGCTACCACGGTCGGGTCGCGGCCCTGGCCGACGCAGCCCGCGAAGCGGGATTGGAGTTCTGACGATGGCGGACATGCAGTACGAAGAGCGGACGATCAAGGTCAACCGCGTCGCGAAGGTCGTGAAGGGCGGTCGGCGCTTCTCGTTCACCGCGCTCATGGTGATCGGCGACGGCCAGGGCCGGGTCGGACTCGGCTACGGCAAGGCCAAGGAAGCCGGGCTCGCGGTCCAGAAGGGCATCGAGGAGGCGAAGAAGAGCATCTTCGAGGTCCCGCTCGCCGGCTCGACGATCACCCACCCGGTGCTCGGCGCGGCCGGTGCGGGCAAGATCCTGCTCAAGCCCGCAGCCCCCGGTACCGGGGTCATCGCGGGCGGCGCGGCACGCGCGATCCTCGAGATGGCCGGCATCCACGACATCGTCGCGAAGTCGCTCGGCACGTCGAACGCGATCAACGTCGCCCACGCGACGATCGCCGGGCTTCGCGCCCTGCGCCGTCCCGACGAGGTCGCGCGCCTGCGGGGCAAGACGCCGGAGGAGGTCACTCCCGCGGGCGTGCTGCGTGCGTACGAGGAGCGCCGCAAGGCGTCCCGGCAGATCGCGGAGGTGCGCTGAGATGGCCACCCGCAAGGCGGCTGCCGCAGCCCCCGAAACCGACGGCGCGCTCCTCGTGACCCAGGTGCGCTCGGCGATCGGCACGAAGCCGAAGCACCGCGGCACGCTTCGTGCGCTCGGCCTGCGCAAGCTCGGCCAGTCCAACGTCGTGCCCGACCGGCAGGAGATCCGCGGGATGCTCGCACGCGTGCCGCACCTGGTCTCGGTCGAGCCGGCGCCGGCCTCCGCGCGCGCGGATCTCGCCTCCGGGCGTGTCCGCCGCAGCGACAGCCACGGAGTCTCCGAGGAGGGATCGTCCTGATGGAAGTTCACGAGCTCGCACCGGCGCCGGGCGCCCGCCGCCCGCGTCGCCGCGTCGGCCGCGGCACGGGCGGCAAGGGCGGGAAGACCGCGGGCCGCGGCACGAAGGGCCAGAAGGCGCGCACGAGCGTCAAGCCGGGCTTCGAGGGCGGCCAGCTCCCGCTGACCCAGCGGATCCCGAAGCTGCGCGGCTTCGCGAACCCGTTCCGCGTCGAGTACAACGTCGTGAACGTCGACGTGCTCGAGGCGCTCGAGACCGACGAGGTCACGCCGGAGTCGCTTCGCGCGGCCGGCATCGTGCACCACAAGGGCCTCGTGAAGGTCCTCGGGCGCGGCGAGCTGACGCGCTCGCTTCGCGTCTCGGCCCACGCGTTCTCGAAGAGCGCGAAGGCGGCGATCGAGCAGGCGGGCGGCACCACGACCGTCGTCGCCTCCCCGTACGGCGACCGCCGGCCCCCCGTCCGGGGCAACGCGCTCGCGAACCGGTAGCCTTGGCACGCATCCGAAGCCGCGCACGGCGCGCCGCCGCGCCCGGCGGGGCGCGCGTGCCGGTGAGCGAACGGAAGGGGAGGTGACGTGCTCGGCAGCGTGAGGAACATCGTCCGCGTCGCCGACCTGCGGAACAAAGTCCTGTTCACGCTCGTGGTCATCGCGATCTACCAGCTCGGCGCGAACATCCCGGTCCCGGGTGTGAGCTACTCGCGGATCCACGCGATCTCGAACGCGTCGCGCGGGACCGGCCTGCTCGGCTACCTCGACCTGTTCTCCGGCGGGGCGCTCGCGCGCGCCGCGGTGCTCGGGCTCGGGATCATGCCGTACATCACGTCCTCGATCATCATCCAGCTCCTCGGCACGGTGATCCCGAAGTTCGCCGAGTGGCGCGAGCAGGGCGCGGTCGGCCAGCGCAAGCTGACCCAGACGACGCGCTACCTCACGATCGCGCTCGCGCTCATGCAGTCCTCGGGCCTCGTGTTCCTGCTCCGGTCCGGCCAGCTGTTCGGGTCGAGCAGCTCGGCCACGGACCTCATCCCGAACTTCGCGATCCCGCACGTGCTGTTCATCATCCTCACGTTCACCGCGGGCACCGCGTTCGTCATGTGGCTCGGCGAGCTCATCACCCAGCGCGGCATCGGCCAGGGGATGTCGATCCTGATCTTCGCGAACGTCGTCGCGACGCTCCCGCTCGACGTCGACCTCGTCAAGCAGGACAAGGGGTGGGCCGGCCTCGCGATCATCGGCTTCGTCTGCGTCTGCCTGCTCGTCGCGATCGTCTTCGTCGAGCAGGGCCAGCGCCGGATCCCCGTGACGTTCGCGAAGCGGGTCCAGGGGCGCCGGATGTACGGCGGCCAGAGCACGTACATCCCGCTCAAGGTGAACCAGGCCGGCGTGATCCCGATCATCTTCGCGAACTCGCTGCTCTACATCCCGGTGCTCATCGCGACGATCATCCCGTGGCGGGGCGTGCGCGACTGGATCCAGGCGAACCTCTACAGCCCGACCGGCTTCGTCTACCTCGCGCTGTACGGCCTGTTCATCGTGATCTTCACGTTCTTCTACGTGCAGGTGAGCTTCGACCCGTACCAGCAGGCCGACACGATCCGCAAGCAGGGCGGCTACATCCCGGGCATCCGGCCCGGCCCGCCGACCGAGACGTACCTGTCGAAGATCCTGAACCGGATCACGCTCCCCGGCGCGCTCTTCCTCGCCGCCGTCGCGCTCCTGCCGTCCGCGCTGCTGTCCGCATGGCACATCACGTCGATCCCGTTCTTCGGGACCACCCTGCTCATCAGCGTCGGGGTCGCCCTCGAGACGAACAAGCAGATCGACAGCCAGCTGACGATGCGGAACTACGAGGGCTTCCTCCGCTAGGTGGTACCCGGCGCGCGGCTGATCGTCCTCGGCAAGCAGGGGGCGGGGAAGGGGACGCAGTGCGTCCGACTCTCGCGCCACTACGTCATCCCGCACGTCGCGACCGGCGACATGCTCCGGGCCGCGGTGAAGAAGGGCACGCCGGTCGGGCAGGAGGCGCAGCGGTACATGGACGCCGGTGAGCTCGTGCCCGACGAGGTCCTGATGAAGCTCGTCGGGGACCGCCTCGACCAGGACGACACGAAGGAGCGCGGCTTCGTGCTCGACGGCTTCCCGCGCACCGTGCGCCAGGCCGATCTGCTCGACGGGCTCCTCGAGCCCGACGGTGTCGACGTCGTGCTCAACCTCGTCGTCGCGACCCAGATCGTGCTCCGGCGCCTGGCGAGCCGGCGCGTCTGCGTCGACTGCGGGGCCAACTACTCGACGACCGCGCGCCCGCGCATCGACTGGATCTGCGACATCTGCGGCGGCGAGGTCGTCCAGCGCGAGGACGACACCGAGGCGGCGATCAAGCGGCGCCTCGACCTGTACGAGAAGCAGACCGCGCCGCTCATCGCGCGCTACCGAAAGGCCGGCACGCTCGTGGCGGTGCGCGGCGACGGGCCGGCCGACGCGGTCACCGACCGCCTGGTGCGCGCCGTCGACGAGCGCCGCCAGCCCCGAGCGGGGGCACGCACGTGATCCGCTCGCCCGAGGAGCTCGCGAAGATGCGCAAGGCGGGCCGGGTCGTCGCGGAGATCCTCGAGCGGACGCGCGCCGCGGTCCGACCGGGAGTCACGACCCTCGACGTCGACGCGGTCGCCCGCGAGGTGCTCAGCCGCCGGGGCGCCCGCTCGAACTTCCTCAACTACCACGGCTTCCCCGCGGTGATCTGCACGTCGCCGAACGACATGATCGTCCACGGCATCCCGGGCGACTACGTCGTGCAGGAGGGTGACATCCTGTCGGTCGACTGCGGCGCGATCGTGGAGGGCTACCACGGGGACGCGGCCTACACGGTGGCGGTCGGCGAGGTGAGCGACGTCGCGCGCCGGCTGGTCGAGGCGACCGAGCGCTCGCTGTGGGCCGGGATCGACGTGATGCGCGAGGGCAACCGCCTGCACGACATCGGGCGGGCGGTCCAGCAGGTCGCGGAGGCGGCCGGCTTCTCGGTCGTGCGCAAGTACGTGGGCCACGCGATCGGCACCGAGATGCACGAGGAGCCCCAGGTCCCGAACTACTGGCCCGGGACGCCCGGCCCGAGGCTGAAGGTGGGCAACGTCTACGCCGTCGAGCCGATGGTGAACGTCGGCACCTACGACACCGTCGAGCTCGACGACGGTTGGAGCGTGGTGACCGCCGACGGCCAGCTCTCCGCGCACTTCGAGCACACGATCGCGGTGACCGAGGACGGGCCGGAGGTGTTCACCGCCCCGTGACCGGAGCCGCTGCGAGCTGCTAGGATTGCGTTTCGCCTCGGGACCGCAGGCCCGCGGCCGTCTAGTCGCGTGTCCCGTGCCGTTCCACCACGCGGGGCCGTGACGTCGACAGCGCGGAGCTCGCTCCGCCGCACCCGCTCCGCCGTGGCCGGCGGGCGAGCGATCCGGTGCGCGAAGGCCCGAGGCACAGGAATTCTACGAGGAGGTCGACCTGCCCAAGCCGAAGGAGGATGCGATCGTGCTCGAGGGCACGGTCGTGGAGCCGCTGCCGAACGCGATGTTCCGCGTCGAGCTCGAGAACGGACACAAGGTGCTCGCGCACAGCTCGGGGAAGATGCGCATGCACCGCATCCGGATCCTCCCGGGAGACCGCGTCCAGGTCGAGATCACGCCGTACGACCTGAGCCGCGGGCGGATCACGTACCGGTACAAGTAGCCGGGCGCCGCGCTCCGGGCCGCGGAAGCGGTGGCGGGGCGCAGCGGGGCCGGCCGGCGGGCGGGCGATCGAAGGACGAGGGACCGGCGGGTGCGCCGGGACGGAGCGACGAGGCAGGGGACAGGTCAGGGGACGGATGCAGTGAAGGTACGACCGAGCGTCAAGGCGATGTGCGAGAAGTGCAAGGTCATCCGCCGCCACGGGCGAGTGATGGTGATCTGCGACAACCCGCGCCACAAGCAGAGGCAGGGCTGACGAGATGGCACGGATCTCCGGAGTCGACATCCCGCGTGAGAAGCGTCTAGAGATCGCGCTCACCTACATCTACGGCATCGGGCGCACGACCGCGCAGCAGGTCTGCTCGGCCGCCGACGTGAGCGTGGACACCCGCGTCCGGGACCTCACCGAGGAGGAGGTCGCGCGCCTGAGGGCGTACGTCGACCAGAACCTCAAGGTCGAGGGCGACCTGCGCCGGGACGTCGCGCAGGACATCAAGCGGAAGATGGAGATCGGCTCCTACCAGGGCATCCGCCACCGCCGCGGCCTGCCCGTCCGGGGCCAGCGCACCCACACGAACGCCCGGACCCGCAAGGGACCGAAGAAGACGGTCGCCGGCAAGAAGAAGGTGCGCAAGCACTGATGCGCGACCCCCGCACGACCGACCACCTCGGCGGGCGCACCGGCACGGCGCCGGCTCGCGCGACCGCCATGTCCACTCACGCCCAGGAGGGCCAGCGCTGATGGCGAAGCCGACGAAGCCAGGGGGCCGGCGGCCCCGCAAGCGCGAGCGCAAGAACGTCGTCCACGGCGTCGCGCACGTGAAGAGCTCGTTCAACAACACGATCGTGTCGATCACCGACCACGAGGGCAACGTCATCGCGTGGGCCTCGGCCGGCAACGTCGGCTTCAAGGGCTCGCGCAAGTCGACGCCGTTCGCCGCCCAGATGGCCGCGGAGCAGTGCGCGCGCCGCGCGATGGAGCACGGGGTGCGCCGCGTCGACGTCCTCGTGCGCGGCCCGGGCTCGGGCCGTGAGACCGCGATCCGCTCGCTCGCCGCGACGGGCATCGAGGTCACGGGGATCAAGGACGTCACACCCATCCCGCACAACGGCTGCCGCCCGAAGAAGCGGCGCCGGGTCTAGCGGACGACGGAGGAGAGAGATGGCCCGCTACACGGGACCCGCGTGCAGGCTGTGCCGCCGGGAGAAGGTCAAGCTGTT
>DATLRJ010000045.1:0-18481 GCA_035534715.1 Acidimicrobiales bacterium
GCCTCCGCGCGTCGCGGACGGTACGCGAGCGCGCGCTCGCCGAGCGGCTCACCCAGGCTCGGAACGACCCGGCCCGCGCGCTCGCCGCGTCCGCTGGCGCGACGGCGAGGCGAAGGCGTCCGGTGGGCGGCCGGCCGGGAGCGGTTCGCCCGCCGGCGGTCAACCGATGCGCCGGAGAGATTCGGTGGTGTGTCGCGCGACCCGGTCGACGGTCGCGTCGATGACCGGCGAGTGCCACTTCATCCGGAGCTCCGCTGCCGCCTGCGAGATCGCATCCGGCAGGCCCGCGCCGATGCGTCTGATCCGCTCGAGGACGTCCTCGAGGTCGAGGCGGCCGAGGCCGGCGAACCGCTCCCAGTCGCCACGGCCGATCGCGGCGATCGCCGACTCGCCGCCGACGGTCATGGCCATCCGGAGACCACGCCGTCGGTCGGCGAAGCGCTCCTCGTAGGCGAACGCGCTCGTGAGATCGTAGAGGGGAGCCATCACGACCTGGTCCTCGCTCAAGAGCAGCGAGTAGTTCTTGGCGTGAGCGTCGGTTCCACCGGTGAGCCAGTTGAGGATGAGCGCGTCGGTGAACCGCCCGATCGACGCCTTGTCGGCGTCCGTGGTCCGACCGCGGAGCAGGGCGACCACGTCGACCGGCCCGGGGCCGCCGTCTGCTTGGTACTTCCCGCTCGGCATCAGCGACAGAGCCTGGCAGAGGTCCTCCTGGTGGACGCGGACGAGCTTGCCGGCGCGCTCGACACGGTCGTAGCGGGCGATGGCGATGGCCCGCTCGTCGCCGAACGTGAGGATCTCCGACCGGGCGACGGGCAGGCCGAGGAGCGCCGCACTGCGCATGGTGAGGTGCTCGGCGAGGTCCTGGTCGACGTTGTCGACTGCCACCTTGACGATGTGCGACGTGGGCGTCCGGCCGAGCGGTCGGCCCCATCGCCCGTCCGGCGACCGGTAGAGCGCGGTCTTCGCCTGCGCCCCGGCAAGCGAGAAGCCGCTCGTCGGCTCGAGGTCGTTCCAGAGCGAGGTCGACGGGTCGGCTCGAAGCGTGCGCAACCGGTCGGCGATCTCCGCCTCGGTGAGCCAGGCAACCCCTTCCTGCCGCATGGCGTCGAGCCGCTCGGGGCGGACGAGCTGGACGGCGCCGGCGCAGTCCTCGCCCACGTGGGCCAGCAGCCCGAAGTAGTCGGTCGCCCGGACCCCGTACGTGCTCGCCCAGCGGGCGAGCACCCGCTCGTTGTCGGGGAGCAGACCGGCGATGAACGGCAGCACCGACCGCTGTGGGTAGGTGCGCGACGTGAGCGGCAGGGCGGTGCTGAGTGGCGTGGCGTCGCTGCCGACGCAGGCCTCGTCGTAGACGAGCTCGAGAGCGCCCGCGGTCGTGCGACGGATCGAGCCGAGAACCCTCCCTTCGAGGAGGACGATCAGCTTCTTCGCCTTCTCAGGCATCAGGGCGTCCGGGAGGGGTGGTGTGCCGCTCGATCACGGACGCGAGCAGGTCGCCGGCCGCGCTCTCCGGCGGCACATCCTCGGCGGCGAGGACGAGCCCGACCGCGTTCATGACCCTGAAGAGCGAGTCCAGCCGTGGGTTGCCCTTGCCGGTCTCGATGTCGAGGACGGTGTGGGAGGACAGGCCGGTCGCCAGGGCGAGCCGCTCCTGGGTGAGGCCGCGTCGCAGCCGACGGTCCCGCACGAGAGCGCCGAGCTGCACGGTCGTGGTGATGTGCACTGCGTCCATGACTTCAGTGTAGCGAAGTCTTGCCAGTCTTCAGCGTATTGAATATCAGCTTGCCTTCGCTATAGTGAAGGCGCGCACCACCTCCCCAGCGCGTGGGGGCGTGACCGCCTGAGACGGCGGCTAGCAGTTCGCCAGGCTCGCGGGCTCGAGCGTGCAGAGCGCGGCCTCGAGCGCCCCGGCGTTGTTCCCGGCTCGGTAGTCGATCGTGACCTGTGCACCTCCGACGAAGTCGACCGATCCGACGTCGACGAGCGAGTCGAGGCCGACGACCGAGCCGTTGAACTCGAGCGCCGCGCTCTTCGCGTAGATCGTCCCTGTGGAGTCGAATCCGCTGTTCCCGTCGATGACGATCGGCGAGGTGTCGAGCCGGTCGTAGTAGACGAGGACGTGCGCGAGATCGCCGGTTGTCGGAGCGGACAGTCCGAAGCCCGAGCCGCCGTCGAGCTTCAGGTACCCGCCGGCCTCGCCGGGCGCGGCGCACGCCGTCGGCGCGCGGGCCGTTCCGCAGGTGAAGTAGAGCGTGACGCCCCCGAGTCCGGAGAATACGGACGATCCGCCCTTCACCTCGAACGCGCCCGTGATCACGTACGTGCCGGCGCTGAGGGTCAGCGTGCCGCTGTCGACCGTGATGCTCGGGTAGGTCCCCGGGTCGATCGTGACCGCGCGACTGCCCGTGACGTGCGGGTCGACGTGCACCGGGCCGGGTGTCGGAGTCCCGAGGTACGCGAGCGGGTCGGCTGTCACGCCTCCGCCCGTCGTCGGGGCGGGCGTGACGTTGCCGCTCGTGGTGCCGACGACCTCGATCGTCCCGCCCGGCGCGCTGATCGTGCTGTTGCCGTTGGCAGAGACCGCCGGCGTGCCCGAGGAGTCCACGAGGATCGCGGAGCCGCCCGAGTCCGATGTGACGCTGAGCGAGGAGGTGCCGGTCGCCGAGACGGTCCTCCCGCTCCCGCCGAGGACGCACAGCGCGCACGGTGAGCTCGCCGGGGCGAGCGACGCCGTCGCGCTCGCGGTGAGGTTCGTCGGCCCCCCGTTGCCGAGCGCCCGACCGAAGGTCGAGGGCACCGCCTGCGGGGGGATCTCGACGTTCACGGCGGTCGCGGCACCCGATGTGCCCGGTGCGTTGTCGCTGTTGAACGTGATGCAGTTCTGGGGGTTGCCGTAGGAGTCCGGCGGCGCTGGCGTCACGAAGCCGGACGGCTGCGAGGTGCACGTGTCCCACGAATCGTGCGCCCCGTTGAGGTTCGACGAGTCGGCCGTGATCGCGGAGAAGTTGTCGTGCACGTACTGCTCGACCTGGGTCACGATCCCGCTCAGGGTCTGCGAGCTGTCCTTGAGGAGCTGCGCGCCGGACACGGCCGCCGCGTCCGCCGCGCCCTGCGCGCCCTGCGCGGTCTGGCCGATGTTGCCGATGTCGATCGCGAGCGCCGCCATGCCGAAGATCACGCCGAGCGCGAGCGCCGTGAGGATCAGGACGACGCCGTCGTCGCCGCGCGCCGTGCGCCGCCGCTTCGTCAGGCCGAGGGACATTGGTAAGGGTGAATTATGGCGCTCGTGCCGTAGATGACGGAGGGGCTCGTGTCGGATCCGGGGAGGAAGCTCGAGAACGTCGCAGCCTGCTCGATCCGGATCGTGCTCGACGTCGCGAGCGACCGTCCGTCGAGGAACGGCGAGGTGAGCCCGGTCGTCGACTTCATGGGAACGGACGCGCAGACCGTCACGTTCGTCGCGCTGACGGAGACCCCGATCTCGAGCTTGCCCGGGTCGGTCCCGAGGGTCGTCCCGATGCGCTGGGCGACGAGGCAGACCATGTCCGCGGTCTGCGGGTCCACGCCCTTTCCCGTGCAGGCGATGCTCCCGCTCGACGGCAGGTACTGGTCCACCGACGCGAGCCGCGCCCCCGCCTGCACGCCCGCGCGCATCGTCGTGTACCCCGCGAAGAGCAGGCCGAAGTCCACGATCGCGAAGAGGAAGAGCGCGAACAGCGGGACGATGAGGGCGAACTCGATCATCGTCGATCCCTCGTCGCCGTCCCGCCCGCGCCTGCGGAGCCGGCGCGCGACGCTCGGCGCGACGCGAGCGTGCGGAGCGGCGCGGCGCGTGCTCGCGCTCATTTGATGATCGTCCGGTAGATCTCGATCGCCGCCGGTCCGATCACGACGACGAAGAGCGCGGGCAGCACGCAGAACACGAGCGGGAAGAGCATCTTCACGGGTGCCTTCTGCGCACGCTCCTGGACGTGCTGGCGCTGCGCGACGCGGACCTCCTCGGCCTGGGCGCGAAGGATCGTGGCGATCGACACGCCGAACGCGTCCGCCTGGATGAGCGCGAGGAGGAACGACCGGAGCTCGGACACGTCGGTCCGCTCGTCGACGGCCTCGAGCGCCTCGCGGCGCACCGCGCCGACGCGCACCTCGCCGAGGAAGCGGTTGAACTCGTCGGCGAGCGGCCCCGGCATGGACTCGACCGTGCGCGAGAGGGCCTGCTCGAAGCCGAGCCCCGCCTCGACGCTGATGAGGAGGAGCTCGAGCATCCCCGGCAGCTCGCTCCGGATCTTCTCCTGGCGCTGCGCGACGCGGCGGTTCAGCAGCGCGTCGGGTCCGAGCAGGAGCAGGACCGCCACGAGGAGGAACGCGAGGAAGCCGAAGAACTTCTGGAGGTGCGTGAGGTCCACGAGGTAGAAGGCGACGGGGATGAGCGCGATCGAGAGCAGGCGCCCCGCGAGGAAGCGCTCGAGGTCGACCTGCTCGCTCCTGCCCGTGAGCGTGAGGCGCCGCCGCACGCTGTCGCGGTAGACGGGCGGGCTGATCGCCCACGCGGGCTTCGCGAGCGCCCGGGCGGCCGGGAGCAGGAGACGCTCGACGAGCGAGCCGTCCTGCGCGGGCCGGCGAAGCTCGACCGAGACGGGCCCGCTCAGCGCGGCCGCGTTGCGCAGCGTCGCCCGCACGGCGCGCCGCGGCGACACGCGCACCGCGGACGCCACGACGGCGACGAGGAGCAGCGCCGAGACGGTGGCGATCACGGGGACGAGCACGTCACACCTCGATCTTCACGATTCGGTACATCCAGGCGAATCCCACGCACTCGAGGACGGCCCCGCCGATGAGCGCGATGCGGCCGGGCGAGGTGTGGAACAGCTGCGAGATGTACGCGCGGTTCGCGGAGTAGATGAACAGCCCGATCGCGACCGGGAGCAGCCCGAGCACGTACGCGCTCGTGCGCCCCTCCGCGGTCAGCGTGCGGATCTCACGGCGGATGCGGACGCGTTGCGTCATCGTGTTCGCGAGCACGTCGAGCAGCGACGCGAGGTTGCCGCCCGTCTCCTGCTGGATCCTCACGGCCATCACGGCCTCGGTGAAGTCGCGGTTCTGGATGCGCATGGCCGCGTCCCAGAGCGCGTCCTCGAGGACCTTGCCGAGGCGCATCTCCGAGAGCACCTGCTGGAGCTCGCGCTGCGCGGGCTTCTTGATCTGGCGCACGACGCCGTCGAGGCTCTGCGCGAACGAGAAGCCCGCCCGCAGCGACGACGCGGTGAGCTTCAGCACGTCGGGGAGCTGCTCGGCGAACTTCCGCTCGCGCCGGTTGATCGCGATCTTCAGGGCCACCGGGGGACCGGCGAGCACCACGGCGAGCACGATCCCCGCCGCGAGGCGGTGCGCGACGAGGTAGGCGAGCGCGACGAGCACAACGGTGCCGATGCTCCAGACGAGGACGAGCTCGCCGAGCGTGACCGGCACGTCCGCGCGCCGCAGCAGGATCGCCATCCTGTCGCCGATCCGGGTCCGGCCGGCGGCCTCGCCGATCGAGGTCGAGGCGCGGCGGAGGCCGGGCAGCGTGACGACGCGCTGTGGCGCCGTGGCCGGCGCCGGGCTGCCGTCCGCGAGCTGCTCGAGGTGGTAGGGCTCGATGAGCTCGGAGAGGCTCGCGCTCCTTCGGCTCGCGGCGCGAAGCACGCCGTAGGCGAGCAGCGAGACGACCGCGAGGACGATCGCCGCATCGCCGAGCGGCCCGATGTGGTCGAAGAACGCCCGGAGGTGGTTGCTCACCCCGGGGAGCAGCGCGGCCGGCGTCATCGCCGGCCCACCGGCGCGTGGACGAACTGCTCGGCCTCGAACAGCTTCGGGTCGAGCGTGATGCCGCGGTCCGCGAGGTTCTCCGCGAAGCGCGGGCGCAGCCCGGTCGCCTTCAGCTTGCCGAGCGAGGTGCCGTCCTCGCTCGTGCCCATGCCGAAGTCGAAAAGGAAGATGTCCTGGAGCAGCACGACCTCGCCCTCCATCCTCCCGACCTCGGTCACGTGGGTCACGCGACGGGTCCCGTCGCGAAGGCGCGACAGGTGGACGATGAGGTCGATCGCGGACGACATCTGGTCGCGCACGACGCGCACCGGGAGGTCGAAGCCGGCCATGAGCGTCATGGTCTCGACGCGCGACAGCGCGTCGCGCGGGCTGTTGGCGTGCACGGTCGTGAGCGAGCCTTCGTGGCCGGTGTTCATCGCCTGGAGCATGTCGAGCGCCTCTCCCGACCGGCACTCGCCGATGAGGATCCGGTCCGGGCGCATCCGCAACGAGTTGCGGAGAAGGTCGCGGATCGTGACCGCGCCCTTGCCCTCGGTGTTGGGCGGGCGCCCCTCGAGCGCGAGGACGTGCTCCTGGCGGAGCTGGAGCTCCTTCGCGTCCTCGATCGTGATGATCCGCTCGTCGCTCGGGATGAACGACGAGAGCACGTTGAGAAGCGTCGTCTTGCCCGTGCTCGTGCCGCCGGACACGAGCAGGTTCATCTTGCCGCGCACGCACGCCTCGAGCAGGGAAGCGACCGGCGGCGTGAGCGTGCCGAAGTCGATGAGGTCCTCGATCGCAAACGGGTCGACCGAGAACTTGCGGATCGTGAGATAGGGGCCGTCGACGCTGAGCGGCGGGAAGACCGCGTTCACGCGCGAGCCGTCGGGGAGCCGGGCGTCGACCATCGGCGAGGTCTCGTCGATGTGGCGACCGACCTGCGCGACGATCCGGCCGATCACGTGGCGGAGGTGGTCCTCGTCGAGGAAGCGGCTCTTCGTGAGCTCGATCTTGCCGTTGCGCTCCACGTAGACGCGCCGTGGCCCGTTGACCATGACCTCGCTCACGGTCGGGTCCTGCAGCAGCCGCTCGATCGGGCCGTGGCCGAGCACGTCGTCGGTGACCTCGCGCGCGAGCTGGTCGCCCTCGCTCACCGAGATGGGCACCTTGTTGGCCTTGAGGGCGTCGGCCACGATGCGCTCGACGCTCGAGCGCAGCTGACCGGTGTCCGAGCGGTTCGAGTAGAACTGCGGGCCGAGGCGCGCGATCACGCGCTCGTGGATCTGCTGGCGGAGCCCGTCGAGCAGCTCCGCTCGCGACTCCTCGGGGCTCCGCGTCCCCTGCAGGCGCTCGTAGAGGGTCATCTCGCGCACCTCCCCGTCGTCATGCGCGCACCCCGGTCGCCCGCGCGCTCGTGCGCTCGCCGATGAGCTTCGCGAGCGCTTCGATCTTCCCGGCGAAGCGTGACCTCGGCGATCGCAGCAGCGCGGGGACGCCCTCGTTCACGGACTCGGGGACGAGCGACTCGGACGGCAGCGTGATGTCGACCTTCATCTGCAGCGAGCGCTCGACGTCGCGCACCGCGAGGTGGACCTTGGAGTCCGCGCGGTTCAAGATGAGCACGACCTTGTCGACCGGGAGCTGGACGAGCTCGAAGGCCTGGAGCCCGAGGCGGGCGTTCTTCACCGACGGCACGTCCATGCCCACGACGAATGCGACGTCGTCGCTCTCCGACACCGCCTGGAGCACGACCTCGCTCAGGTGCGGCGGCGTGTCGATCACGACGTGGCTGCACATGGACCGGAGCACCCCGAGGATGTTCAACATGTCCTTCGGGCGGATCTGGTCCGCGGCCGACGGGGTCGTCGGCGCCGCGAGGACGAGCACGCCGCTCGGGTCGTGCCGCGCGACGAGGCTCGCCATGAGCACCTCGTCGAGCTGGTCGCCGGCGGCCGCGGCCTCGACGATCGTGTGGACGGGCTGGAGACGCAGCATGACCGCGACGTCGCCGAACTGCAGGTCGAGGTCCAGGATCGCCACCGGCTTCGCCGCGTCCCGAGAGAGCGCGACCGCGAGGTTGATGGCGATGACCGACTTGCCGACGCCGCCCTTCGGGGAGAACACGGTCGTGACCTTCGCGAGCTCGACAGCGCCGCCGTGCGCGCCGTTCGACGAGACCGCGCTGAGCTCGAGGCGCGACCAGAGCGCGTCGACTGCGTCGAGCAGGTCGCTCGAGACCGACTCGACCTCGATCGCGTCGTGGAAGCCGCCGCGCAACGCGAGCCGGAGGAGCTCCGGGGACGCGCCGTCGACGAGCATGAGCGCGCCGAGCCCGGGCCGCGCGCGCGTGACGTCGCCGATCCGCTCGATCGTGGCGCGGTCGTTGTGCGTCGGCCCGAGTATCACGATCGCCATGTCCCCTGCCGCGAGACCTCCGAGCGGCTCGGCGCTCGGGATGCCCCTGACGTCGTAGGTGCGCTCGAGCAGGGACGCGACCGTGTCGACGAGCTCGGGGTCGTGGTCGAGGATCATCACCGGGCGCCGCGCGACGGGCACGGCGTTCATCCCGGGTCCACCGCGGCGCGGGTCGTGCGGTCCGGTGCTTCGTACGTCGTGTGCATTGCGCTCCCGTGGCGTCGGTTCGACCGTTCCGGGCGGGAGCTCCTGGGAGGCGCTCCCGAGGCCCATCCCGGTCGGCCGACCGCGTGTGGTGGTCTATCTGTCACGTTATGTGGTCACATAGTTGCCAACTATGCGTAATTAGATTCTGCACAGTTTAGGTAGGGAAACCTATGGGCGCCAGGGCCGATTGGCAATGTCGACGCTGCGTTCCCAGGTGTCATGTGTGCAACTGGTGTGCGAGGGAAATTGACACCCACGCGGAGCCGCACGAGACTTCCCTGCTACGGGGGTGGACCCGGTCCGGTCCCTGTGGGGTCGCGAGCCGCCGTTTTTGCGGGCGACCCTCCGCGAGGGCTCCGGGCCGTCACCTGCGGCCGCTCGGGCGAAGGTGGCAGGGCTGTCACGAGCACCGTCGAGGCGCACGACGACACATCCGTGCGCGGTGTCACCCCCTTCGCCGGGCGCTCGCCCCGGTGAGCCCGCGCGCACGCCTCGCCGAGGACTTCCGGGCACAACTTGTGCCGCGCCGCCGGGTGCGCGGGCGGGTCGCGCCCGCGCGGCTGCTAGTCGCTCGTCGCCGCCCGAGGGTCGCCCGGCGGGGCGGGCTCCGGGCCCTTCGCGGCCGCGCCTGCGTCGCTCCGCAGGGCCGCGAGGTTGCGCGGGAAGTGGCACGCGACGAACCGGTCCGGCGCGAGCTCGACGAGCGCCGGGCGCTCGGTCGCGCACCGCGGCTGTGCGACCGGGCAGCGCGGGTGGAACGAGCAGCCCTCGGGCCGGTTCAAGGGGTCGGGCACGTCCCCGCTGAGCACGATGCGCTCGCGCGTCGGACCGTCGCCCTCGTCGAGCTCCGGCGAGACCGACAGCAACGCCTCGGTGTAGGGGTGGAGCGGGGCGTCGTAGAGCTGCTCCGCCTCGGCGAGCTCGACGACCTCGCCGAGGTACATGACCGCGACGCGATCCGACACGTGGCGCACGACGCCGAGGTCGTGGGCGATGAACACGTACGTGAGCGAGAACTTCTCCTGCAGGTCCGCCATGAGGTTGAGGACCTGGGCCTGCACGGACACGTCGAGCGCGGACACCGGCTCGTCGGCGACGATGAGCGACGGGTTGAGCGCGAGCGCGCGGGCGATGCCGATGCGCTGCCGCTGGCCGCCGGAGAACTCGTGCGGGTAGCGGTTGCGGAAGGCGGGGTCGAGGCCGACGACGCTGAACAGCTCCGCGACCCGTTCGCGTATCGAGGCGTCGTCCCCGACCTTGTGGACCCGGAGCGGGTCGGCGACGATCTCGCCGACCCGGCGCCGGGGGTTGAGCGAGGCGTACGGGTCCTGGAAGATGAGCTGGATCTGGCGCCGGATCGGGCGGAGCTTGCGACGCGAGAGCTTCGTGAGCTCGACGCCGCCGAACTCGACGCTTCCCGACGTCACGGGGAGCAGCCGCACGAGGCAGCGCGCGAGAGTGGACTTGCCGCAGCCGGACTCCCCGACGATCCCGAGCGTCTCGCCGCGACGGACGTCGAGCGAGACCCCGGTGACCGCGTGCACGGTGCGACGCCCCGCGACGCCCCCGCGCAGCGTGAAATCCTTCTTCACGTCCCTCGCGCGAAGCAGCACGTCGCTCATCGCTCGGCCTCGCCCGGCGCGCGGGGCTCGCCGTCGTCCTCCTCGGGCGCGGGCGACGGCCACGCTCCTGCGGGACCGACCTCGACGGGCCACGCGTCCGTCGGTCCCGGGTACGGCGGAAGGGGCTCGACGGGGACGCCGGGGATCGGGTGCGGCACCCACGGCCCGCGACCGCCCGGGCTCGCGGCGTCGGGCGCGGCCGCGCCCTCGTCGCCCGGCGCGGCATCGGACGCGCCCTCGTCGCCCGGCGCGCCCACGTCCACCGCTCCGCCGAATCCCAGCTCCTCCGACGCGGCCTCGGTGGGCGTCGACTCCTCGGACGTGGCCATCGCGGACGCGGGCGACTCCGGCTCGGAGGGCTCCGGCCCGCTCTCCTGCGAGCGGGGTGTGCCGGGCCGGTCCGTCGCGGATGTGACCACGTCGGACGCGGCCTCGGCGGGCGCGGGCGCCTGCGAGCGAGACGCCGCCGGTGCGAGGGCGGCCACCTCGGCACGAAGGCGGGCCCGGTCGCCGGGCTCGAGCCAGCAGGCGTCGCGGTGCGTGCCGTAGACCGCGAGCGGGGGGCGGGCGTCGCACGCGGAGAACCGGCACGCGCAACGCGGGGCGAAGGGGCAGCCCGGCGGGAGGTCGAGGGGCGACACCGGCGAGCCGGGGATCGTCGCGAGCCGCTGCCGGCGGGCGTCGACGCGCGGCACCGCGCCGAGCAGCCCCCAGGTGTAGGGGTGCTGCGGGTCGCGGATGACGTCGGTCTTCAGGCCGACCTCGACCGGCCTGCCCGCGTACATGACGACCACGCGGTCGGCGAGCTCGGAGATCACGCCCATGTCGTGGGTGATGATCACGATCGACGAGCCGTGCGTCTCCTGGAGGCGCCGCATGAGGGCGAGGATCTGCGCCTGGGTCGTGACGTCGAGCGCGGTCGTCGGCTCGTCCGCGATGAGCAGCCGCGGGTTGCACGACAGCGCCATCGCGATCACGGCCCGCTGGCGCATGCCGCCGGAGAACTCGTGCGGGTAGCTGTCCACCCGGCGCGCCGGGTCGGGGATGCCGACCTCCGCGAGCAGCGAGATCGCCCGGTCGCGAGCCGCGCGCCGGGACGTCTTCTCGTGCGCGCGCACCTGCTCGGCGATCTGCCACCCGACCGTGTAGACGGGCGTGAGCGCCGTCATCGGGTCCTGGAAGATCATCGCGATGTCGTTGCCGCGGATGTCGCGCATCTCCTTGTCGCTGAGCCCGAGCAGCTCGTGCCCGCGGAAGCGCACGGACCCGGTGATCTCGACGTCCGCGTCGCGCACGAGGCCGAGGATCGAGTACATCGCGACGCTCTTGCCCGACCCGGACTCGCCGACGATCCCGAGGACCTCGCGGTCGCCGACTGTCAGCGAGAGCCCGTCGACCGCGCGCACGACGCCGGCGCGCGTCTTGAAGCTCACGTGGAGGTCCTCGACCTCGAGAAGCGCCGGGTCGGGGAACTCGAAGTGGCCCCCCACCGGCTGCGGTGCGAGCTCAGGCACGGCGCACCCTCGGGTCGAGCCAGGCGTAGGCGACGTCGACGATCGTGTTGGCGAGCACGACGAAGAACGCCGCGTACATCACGCAGCCCATGATGACCGGGAGGTCGAGGTCCTGGAGCGACGTGTACGTGAGCTGCCCGACACCCGGCAGGCCGAAGACGACCTCGGTGAGCAGCGCCGCACCGCCGACGAGCGAGCCGAAGTCGAGCCCGAAGAGCGAGACGATCGAGATGAGCGAGCACCGGAGCGCGTGGCGGATCAGGATGCGCCGTTCCGACAGGCCCTTCGCGCGCGCGGTCCGCACGTAGTCCTCGCCGAGCGCGGTCACGAGCTCCGCGCGAAGGACGCGCGCGTAGATCCCCGCGTACAGCGCGGCGAGCGTGAGCCAGGGGAAAAGCAGATGGAGCGCCCACTGGCCGACGCCTTGTGACATCGGGACGTAGCCCGCGGCGGGGACCCAGGAGAACACCGACGAGTGCAGGCGGCTCTCGGTGATGAGGTTCACGACCTCGCCGAGCCAGTAGGCGGGGACCGAGATCGCGCTGATCCCGGCGAGCATGATGATCGGGTCGATGAGCCGGCCGCGAAAGCGCGCCGCGACCACGCCGCCCGCGATGCCGGCGACGAGCCAGATGACCGCTGCGCCGATGACGAGCGAGAGCGTGACCGGCGCCGCGTTCATGATCTGCGGCACGACCTTGTCGCCGATGTTCACGTACGACGTGAGGTCCCGCTTGATGAACAGGTGCTCCATGAGCAGCGCGTAGCGGATCGGCAGCGGCCGGTCGAGGCCGAACTCGTGGCGTACCTGGGCGAGGATCTGCGGGGTCGCGCTCCGGCCCGCGATCCGCGCCGCCGGGTCGACGCCCGGCGTCGCGAAGAAGATGAGGAACACGAGGACGCTGATCGCGAAGAGCACGAGCACGGCGGCGAGGACCCGGCGCGCGACGAACGACAGCATCTAGATCGACCCGCGCAGCTTCGCCTTCGGGTCGAGCGCGTCACGCACGCCGTCGCCGAGCAGGTTGAGCGAGACCGCCGTGATGACGATCATCAGCCCGGGCGCGATCGCGACCGTCGGTCGCGTGTAGAGCAGCCCGAGGCCGTCGTTGATGATCGTGCCCCAGCTCGCGTTCGGGGGCTGGACGCCGATCGAGAGGAACGAGAGCGCGGACTCCGTGAGCATGCCGAGCGCGACCATGAGCGGGAAGAACACGATCACGCTCGGGAGCGCGTTCGGCAGGATCTCGCGGCGGAGTATCCGCCAGTCGGACGCGCCGACGCCGATCGCGGCCTGGATGAACTCGCGCTCGCGAAGCGACAGCACGAGCCCGCGCAGCGGCCGCGCGACGTAGGGGACGTAGACGATCGCGATGATGATGATCGGGAGCAGGAGGCTCCCGGCGCCGATGTGGATGAAGCCGATCTGGAGGCCGCTCGTGAGCAGCACGACCGAGAGGGAGATCGCGAGCAGGTAGATCGGGAAGGCCCACACGATGTCGAACAGTCGCGAGAGCACCCAGTCGATCGGCCCGCCGAAGTAGCCGGCCATGAGGCCGAGGAGCGCGGCGAGCACGCAGCAGAGCAGCGCCGAGGTCGAGCCGATCAAAAGGCTCGTGCGCCCGCCGTAGAGGAGCCGCGCGAACACGTCCCGCCCCTGGTTGTCCGCGCCGAGGAAGTAGTGGTGGATGTCCCACGTCGGCCCGATCGGCGTGACGCCGAGCCCGAGCCCCTGGTGGTTGGACTGGAGCACGGGCGTGACCTTGCCGTGGACGATGGTCGTCCCCTGGAGGTTCGAGGGGAACGGGTCGACGTGTGCCACGCTCCCCGCGTAGACGGGCGCGAGCAGGCAGATCACGATGACGAGCACGAGCACTGCGAGGGCGCCCATCGCGACCTTGTTGCGCGCGAGCTGGCGGAACGACGCGCGCCACGGGCTCTCGGGAGCCCGTGGTTTCGCGACGCCCGCCAGCTCGCGCGTTCGCGCGGCCGGCTCGGCGACCAGCCCGCTTACTTCACCCAGAGCTGGTCCACCAACATGTAGAACTGCCGGCTGAACTCGTAGTGGCCGACCCGCTTCGAGACGAAGTCGACGAGCTTCGGGTTGAACAGCGGGGCGAGCGGAGCCTTCGCCATCATCTCCTTGTCGATCGTGCCCCAGAGCGCGTTGGCCTTCTTCGCGTTCGTGAGCTCGAGCGTCTCGGCCGTGTTCATCTGGGCGTCGATCGACTTGTCGCAGAAGCCGGCGATGTTGATGCTGTTGTCGCTGCCCGGGTGGAAGCTCGAGCACGACAGCAGGACCTTCAAGAAGTCCGACGCCGCCGGGTAGTCCTGGTACCACTGGGTCAGGCTGATCTGCACGTGGTTCTTCGTGTTCTGGATGTACGTGAACTGGATGTTCGCGGACAGCGGCTTGAGCGTCGCCTTGAAGCCGATCTGGTTGAGCACGGTCTGCACGTACTGGCCGATCGACTCGTTCACCGTGTCGTTCTGCGTGACGATCGCGACCGGCGTGCCCGCGAGCCCGGACTTCTTCACGAGGGCCTTCGCCTTCGCGAGGTCAGGCGCCTTCCACGTCGAGCCCCCGCCCTTCGTGTAGTCGCAGAAGTTCACGTGGCCGGGGAAGCCGGGCGGAAGGATTGTGCACGCGGGCTGTGCGAGGACCGAGCCTCCGTACAGGTTCACCGCGGACTGGCGGTTCACGGCCCAGTTCACGGCCTGGCGGACGAGCACGTTGTTGAACGGCTTCAGGTTCGTGTTCATCGCGAGGTAGAAGAACGCGGTGAGCGGGTTCACGTGGACCTGGTTCGCGTACTTCGTCGACAGCTCGGTGAGGCGGTCCGGCGGCGGCGGGTCGAAGACCCAGTCGGCCTGGCCGTTCTCGACCGCGGTCACCTCGGACTCGACGGGGAGCCCGAACGTCATCTTGATCTCGTTCGGGTAGCCCTGCGGCTGGGCGGCGAGCGACCACTGCTTGAAGTAGGGGTTGCGCGCCATCACGAGCGCGTGGTTGGGGTCGTAGGACTTGAAGTAGTACGCGCCCGTCCCGGGGATCGGGGCCGTGCCCTGGTCCTTGCCGGGCGTTCCCGCGGGGACGATCGAGCCGAACGGCACCGCGAGCTGGTCGAGGAACTCCGCGTCGGGCGAGGTGAGGTGGAACGTCACCGTGTTCTTCGCCGCGTCGGCGACGACACCGCCCTTGAGCGTGCACGCCGCGGGCGTCTTCAGGCACGCGTTCCCGCCGACGATCACGTTGTACCAGGAGCCGGCGTTCGGGTTCGAGACCTTGAACAGGCGTTGGAACGACGCGACCACGTCGGCCACGGTCACGGTCCTGCCGTTCGAGAACTTCACGCCCTTGCGCAACGTGAAGGTGTAGGTCTTCCCGCCGTTGGTGACCTTCGGCATCGCGGTCGCGAGGTCCGGGACGACGTTGAACGACGCGGACCCGCCCGACTTCTGGAACGAGACGAGGCCGTCGTAGGTCGCCTGGTAGAGCTGCCAGTACTGGAGCGTGTAGTTGACCTGCGGGTCGAGCGTGCCGCCCGCCGTCTGCGCGACGAGGTGCAGCGTCCCGCCTGCGTGCTGGGACTGGTAGCCGCCCGAGGCCTTCGCCACGGCGGGCGACGCCGACGAGGCCTGGGCGAGCGAGAAGCCGCCGAGGCTGACGGTCGCGAGCGACGCGAGCGCGAGTTTCCTGGTTGCGGACCTGCTCCGTGGGAACATGCGACTCCTTACCTGGCGTGCGGTGGTCGTGTTTGGCTTCGTGCTACGTGGTGTGCGACGGCCTCGTCCGGCGTCGGGCGGTGGACTTCGACTTCTGGCTGCGGGTGGGCAAGGACGTCACGCGCGGTCAGTCGTGCGCGTCGAGGAAGGTCGTGACTGCGGACAGGTACGCCTCGGGCTCCTCGACGAACGGCATGTGGCTCGAGTGCTCGAAGACCTGCCAGGTGACGTCGGGGATCGAGTCGGCGAACGGCTGGACCGTCGCGGGCGTGGCCTCGTCGTAGCGGCCCGACAGGAGCAGCGTCGGGACGGCGATCTGGTCCACGCGGTCGACGACGCTCCACGAGCGGAGCGTGCCGATGCAGAAGAACTCGTTGGGCCCGTTCATCGTGTGGTAGACGGTCGGGTCCTCCGCGAGGTACTCGAAGGTGCGCGCGACCTCGGGCGGGTTCGGCACGACCCGGCAGACGTGGCGGTCGTAGAAGACCTGCGTCGCGGCGAGGTACTCGGGGTCGTCGGTCGTCCCGGCCTGCTCGTGGCGGGAGAGCGTTGCCTCGACCTCCGGCGGGAGCGCGGCGCGAAGCTTCGCGGCCTCGCGGACCCACAGCGCCATCGACGCGGGGGAGTTGGAGATGACGAGGCTCGTGAGCCCGGCGGGCCGGCGGATCGCGTGCTCGGCGGCGAGCATCCCGCCCCACGACTGGCCGAGCAGGTGGTAGCGGTCGGCGATCGCGAGGTGGCCGAGGAGGTTGTCCAGCTCGTCGAGGAAGAGCTGCACGGTCCAGAAGTCCGCGCCCCGCTCGGGCAGGTGGGTCGAGCGACCGGAACCGAGCTGGTCGTAGTGGACGACGGCCCGGCCGCTCTCCGCGACGCGGGCGATCGCGAGGACGTAGTCGTGCGTGCAGCCGGGTCCGCCGTGCGCGACGACGAGCGGCGCCTTGCCGGACTCGAGCGATCCGGTGACCCGGTACCAGGTCGACCACTCGCCGAACGCCGCCACGCCCTCGGTCACAACCCGCTCGTCCACAGCGCCAGAGGATACGACGTCGCGCCGCCGAATTCATTTCTATTTCGTGAAGTCGTGGCTCACGCGTTGCGACTAGCACAACAGCGGGACGCGTCCCCGGTCAGCGGCTCGCGAGATGGCGCGCGGCGACCGCCCGCAGCCGGGCGTGCGCGCCGCCCGCCGCCGGCCGCATCGCGGGCAGGTGCGCCTTCGCGACCTTCGCGACGACCGTATAGCTCGTGTCGACGACGTTCGCGACCGGCGTGCGCGCGATCTGGGAGACGAGCTGGTACGCGTCCATCTCGGACAGCTCGCACAGCTCGGCGACCCAGCGGACCATCTGGACGTGCGCGATCCGGAACGCGTCCTCCAGCGGGCGTGCCGACCCGGTCGTCATGAGGTGGTCGTCGTCCTCGAGACGCGGCCAGGGCGTGGGGTCGGACGTCACGAGATCGACGACGACCGTCGAGTCCATCGCGGTCTCGACCGCGACACCGCACGTCTCGCCCTCGCCCTGGCGGGCGTGGCCGTCCCCGAAGCTGAAGAGCGCGCCCTCGACGTTGACCCCGAGGTAGCAGGTCGTGCCCGCGCGCATCTCCGGCGTGTCCATGTTGCCGCCCCAGTCGCCTGGGGCGAGGGAGGAGCGCACCTCACCGAGCGCGGGGGCGACGCCGACCGTTCCGTGCATCGGGTCGAGCGGGAGGTCGACCGTGACCCCCGAGCGCTCGCGCGCCTCGTAGCGCACGAGGCGAGCGTCCCGGTCGATCGCGTAGATCCACGTGAGCTCGGGTAGGGCGCGGTGGAGCATCGCGGTCGCGGGGGTCGCGGTGAGCGAGCCGAAGAACGGCACCGTCGTGCTCGCGCCCCACGCCTCGTGCGGCTCGATGCGGGCGAAGTGCACGGCGAGGGTGTCGCCGGGTCGCGCGCCGTCGACGTAGAACGGCCCGGTCTGCGGGTTCAGGTAGCGCGGGTCGCACACCTCGCTCGCGAGGTCGTGGACCGAGCGGACGCGCCCGCAGAAGCAGTCGAGCGTCGAGGTCTCGAGCACGGACCCGGGCCGGACCGAGCGCACCGGCGCCGCTCCGCCGAAGGTGTAGACCATCGCGCTCGGGTCCGAGTCGAAGTCGACCGGGTGGCTCACGACCTCGTGCGCGCTCTCCGCCTCGTGCGTCGTCACGCTCGTCCCTCCTGTGCCGGGTGCGGACGTAGGTGCCGCACGGACGGGGCGGCGCGGGACGCCGGCCCCTCGCTCGGGCACGCCGGCGCGCACGCCCGCCCCGGCGGATCGTAGGCGAGCTAGCCCGCGAGGACGCGTAGGCCGCGTCCGAGGAACTCGCGGCCGGCGCGCCCGACGTCGCCGGTCGCCGCGAGCGCCGACTCCGTCGCGGCCGCGCCGAACGGGGCGTTCCAGAACGCGGGGTCGCCGGGGCGCTCGTCCCCCCACGGCCCGACGTAGAGGTAGGGCTCGTCGCAGAAGCCGTCGCCCGGGGATGCCCCGAGGTTCACCCGGCCGCCGGGCGACGCGGCCACGTGGGTGCCGAGGTCGAAGTGCTCCGGCCACAGCTGGACGACCGCGGGATCGCCCGAGCCGTCGAGCCCGGCGAGGGCCGCGTCGACGAGCTGTGCCCCGAGCGCGTACCAGGCCGCGAGGCGGTGGAGCGCGGCGCGGTCGACCACGAGCGGTTCGTCCGGGTCGCCGAGCCCGGGCGTGTCCGGCCCGGCGCTGAACGCTGCGCCGAGGTCCGCGCCCACGAGCGCGGCGAGGCCCGCGATCGTCGCGCCCTCGAGCGCGACGATCGTCGCGTCGCCCGAGACCTCGTGGACGAGGCTTCCTCCGGCGATCCGCACGACCTCGGGCCCTTCGCCGAACGCCGGGGTCGCGATGCCCCCGGGGCTCGAGCGCAGGCCGAAGCGGCCGGTGACCTCGAAGCGCCGGCGTGCGAGCACGTGGGTCGCGACACGGTGGAGCGTCGAGCGGGTCGCGGCGAGCGCCGCGGCGTTGCGCGCGTCCCCCGCGGCGCGATTGGCACCGGCCCCGCTCGTCGCACGTCCGACCGCCCCGCCGTCCACGACTTCTCCTCGCCGCCGGGAGCCGGACGTGCCGCCCGGCACGCGCGCCTCCGCGACCTCGTCCGCGCGCGCCGCGAGCGCGCGGCGATCCGCGAGCGGACCCTACCGCCCGCCGCCCGCCGCCCGCCGCC
>DATLRJ010000046.1:0-25137 GCA_035534715.1 Acidimicrobiales bacterium
CGTCTTCCTCCCCCCATGGGGCAAGGTCGAGCAGTGGCTGATCTCCGTGCAGCACGTTGAGGACGACACCGCGCGTTTCGTCGAGAACTTCCAGGCATTTGCCGCGGCAGTGACTCGGTGAGCACGGTGGTGGCTAACACAGAAGTAACACGCGGGGTCTTGTCCCGGACCTCCGTCGGTGATTGACTGCTGATCGGCCGTTCAACTGCGGACGGCCGCCCGGCTCGGGAGATGCAGGCACGTCGTGCACGTAGGTCGCGACGTGCGGTGGCCTCCTCGTCCGTGGAGCGTGTCGAGAGGGGAGGGGCCATGGCGCACCCGCGTGAGGGAGTGGTCGGCGGCGGCGGGCACCGCGGCCCGTCGATCTCGAGGCGGGAGCTCCTCGCCCGCGCCTCCGCACTGGCGGGGGCGGGCCTCGCAGCCGGAGGGATCGGCTCGCTGCTCAGCGCCGCGTCCGATCTCGGAGGGGCCCCGGCACTCGCGTCGAGCGCGGCCGTCCCGCTCCCCCGTCCCGACCGTCCGGTCACATGGCCGGTGTTCAAGGACAATCGGGCCATTGCGAGCGGGCTCTCGCCCGAGCGCGGCGCGACCTTGAAGATCTACAACTGGGTCGCCTACATCAACCAGCAGTGCCTCAAGAACTTCGAGAAGAAGTACCACTGCAAGGTAGAGCTCACGACGTTCAACACGATGACCGAGGCGATCGCGAAGCTGCAGAGCGGTCAGTTCGACTTCGACGTGTTCGTCCCGACGGTCGACGAGCTCGGCCTGCTCGTCGAGGCGCAGATGATCCGGCCGCTCAACCACAGCTACATTCCCAACATCTCCCAGGTGTGGCCGGACTACTCCGACCCCTTCTACGACAAGAAGTGGCAGTACACGGTGCCGTACACGATCTACACGACCGGCATCGCATGGCGCAAGGACCATGTCCACGAGAACCCCTACGCGATGCGCAATGCGTGGGCGATGCCATGGCAGGGGAAGTACAAGGGGAAGGTCGCGATTCTCGACGACTACCGGGAGAGCATCAGCCTCGGGCTCATGAAGAACGGGATCTTCGACCTGAACACGACCGAGGCGTCGCAGATCGCGACGTCGGAGAAGTCGCTCCTCGAGCTGTCGAAGCTCGTAAACGTCCACATCGACAACAACGACTACTCCAACATCCCGAGCGGACAGATGTGGATCCACCACGCGTGGTCGGGCGACATGGCCGCGGCCGCGTCGTACATGCCCAAGGGGATGCCGGTGGAGGTCGTCGGCTACTGGTTCCCTACCGACGGCACAGGTCCGGTCGCGAACGACACCCTCGCCGTGCTGAAGGGGGGGAGCAATCCAGTGCTCGCGCATCTCTTCCTCGACTACATGCTCGACCTCCCGAACGTGCTCGAGAACATCAGCTACAACGGCTACATGCAGCCACTTACCGCCGTGACACCTGAACGCCTCGTAAAGGAGAAGATCCTCCCCCCGAGCCTCGTCTCGACCGCGGTGCTGCCGTCTTACTTCCGCCGGGGCGTTTCCGAGCTCCAGCTCCCGGCGACGGCCGACGCCGCGTGGCAGCAGGCGTGGCTGCAGGTCAGCCAAGGCATCTGAGGTCTCCGTTCCGTGACGTCGCGCGACCGGGGCGACGAGCCCCCCGGAGCCCGCCGCGCGGGGATGCTGTGGGCGGCGCTCGCCGCGCCGGGCGCCGTCTGGCTGCTCGTGCTGTTCGTCGTACCGTTCTACGCGGTTCTCGCCATCGCGGGTGGGCAGATCAGCCCGATACTCGAGTCGATCGTCCCCGAGTGGAACCCGCTCCGCTGGAGATCGTCGAACGCCGTCGGGGCATGGCGCGACGTGGTCGGCTCGACCGCCTTCGTGGGTCCCGTGCTGGTCCGGACCGTCCTGTACGTCGCGGCAGCATCCGCGATCTCGCTCGTGATCGCGTACCCGGTCGCGTACTTCGTGACGCGTTTCGGCGGGCGGCGCAAGGGGATGTTCCTCGCGATGCTCATCGCGCCCTTCTGGATCAGCTACATGATGAGGATGCTCGCCTGGATCGACCTCCTCCAGACCGACGGGTACGTGAACCGTGTCCTCATGTCTCTGCACCTCGTGAACCAGCCCGTCGACTGGCTCGGCGGGCAGTCCTCGACCGTCGTCCTCGGCCTCGTCTACGGGTACATCCCCTACCTCATCCTCGTGCTCTACTCCGGGATCGACCGCATCGACCCGCGCCTTCTCGAGGCGGGTCGCGACCTCGGCCTCTCGAAGTGGCGCACGTTCGTGCGGGTAACGGTGCCACTTAGCCGTCAGTCGATCGTCACGGGAATGCTCATCACCGTCCTTCCGATGTTCGGCGACTACTTCACGAACCAGATGCTCTCGGGCGCCGCGGGAACCTCGATGATCGGCAACGTCATCGACGGTCAGCTCACGACCTCAAGCCTCGAGGGCCAGGGTGCTGTGATGTCCCTCGCGCTGCTCGCCGTCCTGCTCGCACCCATGCTCGCGTATGCGGTCTCGACGGCCCGCGCGTCCCTCGAGAGCGCGTGATGCAGTTCCGGCCCGGCGCCGTCACGCCGGGATCGGGGACGGGCCTCGAGTCCTCCGCCTCGCGCCGGCGCCTCGCGGCGCTCCGTAGCCCGTGGCGCCACGCGTGGATCCTCGAAGGTGTCACGTGGGTCTACCTCGCGTGGTCGATCCTTCCCATCGGTCTCGCGGTCCTCTTCTCGTTCAATCGCGGGAAGTCGCAGAGCACCTGGCAGGGGTTCTCGCTCCGCTGGTACACGTCCGACCCGCTCAATTCGGTGCTCCACGACCCACAGTTGCACGCCGCGGTCGTTCAGACCCTCAGGCTCTCGCTGCTCACCACCGTCATCACCGTGCCGCTCGGCGTGGGCTTCGCGATCGGCATCGACCGCTGGCGCGGCCGCGCCGCCTCGGCGTTCAACTTCCTCATGATCTTCTCGTTCGTCATCCCCGAGCTCATATTCGGCGTCGCGCTGTTCTTCGTGTTCACCGCGCTCCTCACCTCGGTCCACCTCGGCACGGCCGCCGAGGTCCTCGGACTCGTGACCTGGAACCTCAGCTGGCCCGCGATCATCGTGCGCGCGCGCCTCGTGTCGATCGGGCACCAGTACGAGGAAGCGGCCGCGGATCTCGGTGCGTCCCGGCTCGAGGCCGTGCGCCGCGTGCTTCTCCCGATGCTCATGCCGGCCGTGTTCGCGAGCGCCGTGCTCGTCTTCGCGGGAGTCGTCGACGACTTCGTCATCGTCGACCTCTTGTCGTCGACCGCGAACACCCAACCGATGTCCGTGATCATCTACTCGAACACTCACGGCGGCAACGGCGGCCCCGCCCTCAACGCGCTCGCGACGCTCATGCTTGTCGCGTCGTTCGCCGTCGCGGCCCTTGGCTACGCGGGCTACCGGTGGATGACGCGGGGCGAGCGTTCCGGTCGCCAGCACGCCCTCGCGTCGATCACCGGGATGTGAGCTCGCCACCCCTCCTCGCGACGCCCGCCACCGCCCGCACCTCGAGCGCGCGCTCCGTGACGCCGCGTCCCGGCGTTGCCGGCGTGGAGAGCCGGCCGTCGCGAGCGAGCACCCGGAGCGCATCGGGCGGCAGATGTGCCTGCACCGGCGTGCCTTGCGCGAGCGGGAGGTGCGCACCGCCGTCGTCGTGAAGCAAGGCGTGGAGGCTCACACCGGGCGCGAGCCGCAGGATCACCTGGGTCGCGGAGCCGAGGAACACGAGGCGCTCGACCATCGCGGGGATGCGGTTCTCCCCCGTCTCCTCGAACGACTCTATCCGGACTCGCTCCGGACGGATCGAGACGGTCACCGGCCCGGGCGCCGCGCCGCCGCTGGACGCTGCAAAGAGCTCGAACTCCCCGACGAGCAGCCGGCACCCGTCCGGCCCGCTCGAGCGCACCTGTGCGTCCACGAGGTTGGAGACGCCGAGGAAGTCCGCGACGTACGCGTCCGCGGGCTCCTGATAGACGCCGCGCGGCGTGCCGACCTGAGCGATTGTCCCGCCGCGCATGACCGCGAGGCGATCGGACATCGTGAGTGCCTCCTCCTGGTCGTGGGTGACGTACACAAAGGTGATCTCGACGGCCTCCTGGAGCGCTTTCAGCTCGAGCTGGAGCGTGCGCCGGAGCTTCGCGTCGAGCGCCCCGAGTGGCTCGTCGAGCAGCAGGACCGCGGGATGAAGGACGAGCGCCCGGGCGAGCGCGACGCGCTGCTGTTGTCCGCCCGAGAGCTGACCCGGCCGGCGCCGGGCATATGCGCCGAGCCGGACGAGCTCGAGCGCCTCACCGATGCGTCGCTCGCGCTCGGGCTTCGAGAGCCCCTGATAGCGCAACCCGAAGCCGACGTTCTCGGCGACCGTGAGGAACGGGAACAGAGCGTAGCTCTGGAACACCGTGTTCACGTTGCGCTTGTGCGCAGGCATGTGGGCGACATCGGCGCCGTCGAGCAGGATCCGGCCCGCGCTCGGCGCCTCGAATCCGGCGATCAGCCGGAGCGTCGTCGTCTTGCCGCAACCCGACGGCCCGAGCAGGGAGAAGAACTCGCCGCGGGCGACGTGCAGGTCGATACCGTCGACCGCGCAGACGTCCGAGAACCGCTTCGTCAGCGAGACGAGCTCGACTTCGCCACCGGCCACGACCTCACCTCGCTCCCGGTACTGAGCGACCTCCGCCGACCCGAGCAGCCTCGCCCCGCTCCGCGGCATCGACCACCCGCCCACCCGACACCGGGGCGATCGCGCCGCGGCGTGCCGGCCGAACTGACTGAACGATCAGTCGAGCCATCGTAGGACCGCAGGGCGGTCGCGAGCAACCCCCCCCCCGAGCCGCTCACCTGGCGGGGCGCGGCCGCTGGGTGCCGCGGCGGGCGGTCCGCTTCGCTCTCGCTGCGCCCTGCTCTGCGCGCGAGGCGAGAGGTGCCGGCGCGCCGGCGGTTCGGCGGCGGCCGCTCGGACGGGCGCGCTGCGGATCTCGAGGCGTCCATGAGAAGCCGAGGCGCTCCGACGCGTACGCCATCGCGAGGCGAAAGGCCCGCTCTGCGCTCACGACCGCGTCACGCAGCGCGATCTGCACCGCGAAGCCGTCGAGCATCGCGGAGAACCCGAGGGAGAAATCCGTCGCGTCGACCTCCCCGAACTCGCCCGCCGCCTGCCCGTCGCGCACTATCTCGACGATCGACTCCCGCCAGTGCGCGTCGAACTCGGTACGCACACGCGCGACTTCCGGATGGCGCACGGCCTGCGCCCAGAGGTCGAGCCACAACGCCCAGGAGTCGGTGATCTCCGACGTCGCGTCCGGCAGGCAGCTCATCGCGACGAGCTCCTCGAGCCGCCCCGCGGCACTGTCGATCCCCTGCGTCCGGCGCGCGCCCTCCTCGTACCAGGTGTCCTCGGCGTAGCGCATCGCCTCGGAGAGCAGGCCGTCCTTGGTCTTGAAGTAGTAGATGACGAGCGCAGGGCTCGTTCCCGCCCGCTCGGCGACGTCCGCGATCCGCGTCTCGGGAAAGCCGCGCTCGACGATCACCGAGAGGGCCGCCTGGAGCATCTGGACGCGACGCTGGTCGCCCGCGCCGACCTCGCCGCCCACGCCGCCCACGCCGCCCACGCCGCCCACGCCGTCCACGCCGTCCACGCCGTCCACGCCGTCGGGGATGCTCACCGCACCATCCTCGCGCCCCGCCCGGCTCGCGCGCACGTGGCGGAGGCCACGATGGCGTCCTTGTCCGCCCGCCGGGCCGCGCATAGACTGAACAGTCAGTCAATACCTGCCACGGCGGGTCAGGAGCACGGAGGTGTCACCGTCATGGGCTCAAGGTACGACGCGATCGTCGTCGGCGGCGGGCACAACGGGCTCATCGCCGGCGCGTACCTCGCGCGCTCCGGCGCGTCGACCCTCGTGCTCGAGGCTCGGCACAAGACCGGGGGGGCAGCGACGACCGAGTCGCCGTGGCCAGAGGTCCCCGAGCTCAAGGTGACTCGCCTCTCCTACGTGATGAGCCTGCTCCCCCCGACGGTCATTCGCGAGCTCGACCTCGAGCGGCACGGCTACAAGATCTTCCCGATGGGGCCCTACTACCAGGCGTTCCCCGAGGGTGGATCGATCAAGATCTACGCGGACGACGCCCGTCGCAACTACGACGAGATCAAGAAGTGGTCGTCGAAGGACGCGGACGCGATGCCGCGCTGGGACGCGTGGCTGTCGGGCCTCGCCGACGTCCTCGGCCCGCTGCTTCTCACAGTGCCTCCGAAGATCGGCTCGAGGCGGCCGGGCGATCTCCTCGACACCCTGCGCCTCGCCTGGCGCCATCGCGGCCTCGACGTGCGGACGCTCTCGGACGTGACCCGCCTGATGACGATGAGCATCGCCGACCTGCTCGACGACTGGTTCGAGTCGTCACAGGTCAAGGGAGCCATGGCGGTGAACGGTGTCATCGGCACGTGGGCCGGGCCGTGCGAGCCGGGCACCGCCTATGTCATGGCGCACCACTCGATCGGAGACATCGGCGACGGCCATCTCGGCAACTGGGGGTTCCAGGAAGGGGGGATGGGCGGCGTCTCCGACGCGATCGAACGTGCCGCGCGCGCCCACGGCGCCGAGATCCGGCTCGGGGCGAGAGTGACGAAGCTGCTCGTGCACTCGGGCCGGGTCACGGGCGCCGTCCTCGAGAGCGGCGAGGAGGTCCTAGCGCCGCTCGTCGTGACGAGCCTGCATCCGCGCACCGCGTTCCTCGAGCACGTCGGCGCGGCCGAGCTCCCGCCGGATTTCGTCACCGATATCGAGCGCTGGAAGACGCGAAGCGGCGTCGTGAAGATCAACCTCGCGCTCTCCGAGCTTCCCGACTTCCTCGCCGATCCCGGGACGAACCAACAGGAGCACCACACCGGATCGGTCGAGATGGCCCCGTCGATCGAGTACATGGAGCGTGCCTTCCAAGACGCACGAGAGGGTCGGGCCGCGCTGCGCCCGTTCAGCGACGGGGTGATCCCGACGACATTCGACAAGACTCTCTGCCCCGAAGGCGTCCACATCATGTCTCTGTTCACGCAGTGGGTGCCCGAGACGTGGAGCGAGGAGCCGCACCAGGAGGAGCTGGAGGCGTACGCGGACCGGATGGTCGACTGCTACGACGAGATCGCCCCGAACTTCAAGGCCTCTATCATACGACGCGACGTCGTCGGACCCTACGAGATGGAGCACGAGTACGGCCTCGTCGGGGGGAACATCTTCCACGGCGAGCTCTCGCTCGAGCAGCTGTTCACCATGCGCCCCGCCCCCGGATACGCGGACTACCGCACCCCCGTGCGCGGCCTGTACTACGCGAGCTCCGCGACCCACGCCGGGGGAGGCGTCTGCGGGATCCCCGGATGGCAGGCGGCCAAGGCGGCACTCGCGGACCTGCGAGGCGGCGCACTGGCACGCCTGACGCGCCTCACGAGGTGAGCCCGGCACGCCCAGGACCGGCGCTTCGCGCGATGCTCGACGCGCGGTCGGTCGCCGTCGTCGGCGCGAGCCGGCGACCGGGCAGCTTCGGGCAGCGCCTCGTCGGCGAGCTGTCTCGCAGTACGTCGGATCTCGCGGTGCACCTCGTGAACCCGCGCGAGTCCGCCGCGGGCACGCCTGGCTACGTCTCGTCGCTCGACGACGTCGAGGGTCCCGTCGACCTCGTGCTCCTCGGCGTCCCCGACCGCGCGCTCGAGGCGGAGCTCGCGCGCGCCGCGCGGCGAGGCGACCGGGCGGCGGTCGTGTTCGGTGGCGCCCACGGCGAGAGCTCGACCGCGGGCACGTCTCTTCGCGACCGGCTCGCCGACATCGCTCGGCGCTCAGGGGTCGCCCTGTGCGGAGCGGGGTGCATGGGATTCGTCAACGTGTCGAACGGACTGCGCGCGGTCGGCTACGTCGAGGCGGAGGCGATCCCTAACGGGCCGATCGCCCTCGTCACCCACTCCGGATCGGTGTTCTCGGCGCTTCTCCGGACTCGCCGGGGCCTCGGCTTCACTGTCGCGGTCTCCTCGGGTCAGGAGCTCGTGACGACCGCGGCGCAGTACATCGACTACGCGCTCGAGCTTCCCGGCACGCGTGTCGTCGCGCTCGTCCTCGAGGCGGTGCGCGAGGCGGACGCCCTCCGCCAGGCGCTCGAGCGCGCGTCCCGCTCCGGCGTCATCGTCGTCGCGCTCACCCTCGGCCGCACCCGCTCCGGGCGCCAGATGGTCGCGGCGCACTCCGGCGCGCTCGCCGGCGTGGACGGCGGATGGGAAGCGCTTTTCGACGCCTACGGTGTCACACGCGTCGGCGACCTCGAGGAGCTGGTGGACACCCTCGAGCTGTTCGCCGCGGGACGGCGTGCGTCGCGAGGCTCTGGGATCGCGACCGTCCACGACTCGGGAGCGGAGCGTGCTCTCGCGGTCGACCTCGCCGACGAGCTCGGAGTGCGCTTCGCGCCGATCTCCGACACGACGCGCGAGACGCTCGGCGCGCTTCTCGACCCCGGCCTCGCCCCGGACAACCCGCTCGACGTGTGGGGTGCGGGCAGGGACACCGCGACGCTCTTCTCCGGTTGCATCCGCGCGCTCGCGGCCGACGACGAGGTGTCTGCCGTCGCGCTTGCCGTCGACCTCGTCCACGAGTACGACGGCGACGACTCCTACGTCGTCGCCGCGCTCGACGCCGCGGCGGCGACGGCGACGCCCGTCGCCGTCCTCACCGGCCTCCCCGCTGCGGTCGACGGCCCCTCCGCGACGAGGCTTCGCGCCGGCGGGGTGCCGGTGCTCGAGGGCACGCGAAGCGGATTGCTCGCGCTGCAGCACCTCGTCGACGCGCGTCACCCGCCTCGGCTCCCGCCCGCGCGGATCGCGATGCCGGAGGACGCCGCGCGAGGGTCGCGCCGGGAGCGATGGCTCGATCGGATCGCCTCCCGCCCCCTCGCGCCGAGCGAGGCGCTCGCGCTCCTCGCGGACTACGGCATCGCGACTGCACGGAGCACGCTCGCATCCTCGCCGGACGAGGCCTCACGCGGTGCTGGCGCTATCGGCTTCCCCGTCGTGATGAAGACCGACGACGAGTCCGTGTCGCACAAGTCCGACGTGGGCGGCGTCGTCCTCGGCGTCGGGTCGCCGGACGCGGCGCGCGGCGCGTACGAGGACCTCGCCCGGCGCTTCGGCCCGCGGGTTCTCGTGTCCGAGACGGCCCCGGCCGGTGTCGAGGTGGCGCTCGGGCTGGCGCGCGACCCAGCGCTCGGCCTGCTCGCCGTCGCGGGCGCAGGCGGCGTGCTCGTCGAGCACCTCGGCGACAGGTCCGTCGCTCTACTCGACGCCGTCGACCTCGAGCGCGCGCACGAGCTCCTCTCGCGACTTCGCGTCGCGCGCCTCTTCGACGGCATGCGCGGCACCGGACCCGTGGACCGGGACAGCATCGCGCGCGCGCTCGTCGCGCTCGCGCGTATCGGCGCCGACCTCGCCGACGCTGTCGATGCGATCGACGTGAACCCGCTCCTCTGTGGGCCCGGGGGCGCCGTCGCTGTCGACGCGCTCGTCGTCGCCCGCCGGGGCCGGTAGCGGGCGCCCCACCAGGTGCGCGATGCTCTCTCGGCCGCCATGACGCTCGCCGATACCGCCGTTGCCTCCATCACGTCGCGCTTCGCCTCCGAGGGGATGCGTGAGTACCTCGGCGAACCGGTTACCGAGGGACAGCACATGCTGCTCGCCGCGTCGCTCGAGCACTTCCGACCGCTCCTCGCGCGTCTCGCCCCGCGCGACTCCTAGGAAGCGACGGCGACGGCGACGGCGGCCCCCGGCCCGGCCGACGCGACGGGCCAGGCGTTTCTGGACGGTCCGTGCCTCTCAGCTCCTCCGGAGCGCACCGCGCGGCCGGTAATGGGTCAAACTCCCCCACCGTGAGGACGTGAGGCCGTAGATGGAGACGGCGCGCAGCGACGCGATCCGTCGACACCTAGCTAGCGCGGTGCCGACCACCCGATGTCGGAGGCCGACCACCCGATGACGGAGGGCGACCACGCGATGTCGGAGCCTGCGAGCCCGCCGTGCGCACCGGAGACGAGCGCTCCGCCGATCGCCATCTTCGGCCCGATCGCCACGGACCTCCTTGCTCGGTCCTGGCCCGTCCTCGAGCCGGTCATGGACGATCTCGTCGAGCGCTTCTACGCGGAGCTCTCGGCCGCGCCCGGCCCCGCAGCGGTCCTCGGTCGCCTCAGTGCGTCAGACGCCGCGCGTCTGAAGGCCATGCAGGCGCTCCACCTGCGGTCCGTCCTCGATCCCGCTCTCGACCGCGACAGCGCGTTCGAGCGCGCCAGGCGCGTCGGCGTCGTCCACACGATGGTCGCCGTCGAACCCGACTGGTACTCGGCCGCTGTCGGCTCCTACCTCGCGGGGATCGTCGGCGCGCTCGGCGGCTGGTCGACGCCCGAGGAGCGGATCGCGCTGCACTACGTCGTGAGCGCTCGGCTAGTCACCGACGTCGAGGGCGTGCTCCAGGGCTATCGCAGCGTCGAGCGGGGCCACTTCGAGACGCTCGACGAGCTGAGTGCTGTCATCGCACGGTCGGACACCGTCGCGGACCTCGCGCGAGGCGTCCTCGACGCGCTGCTCGGCCTCGACGGCGTCGCCGCCGGCTTCTTCGGCCGGCCCGACCGCGACGACGTCTTCCAGTTCGAGGTCGGCGTGGGATCGGACATCGACACCTTCATGCGCAACGCTCCGGGGGCGGACTCGCCGAGGATCACCACGCGAAGCACCGACGCGACGGGTCGTGGGCCGGCGGGACGCGCGTGGCGCTCCGGCGAGATCGAGCGCTCCGACGTGTACCTCGCTGACCCGACGACCTCCCCGTGGCACCACCTCGCGACCGAGAACGGCTGGCGGTCGAGCGCGGCGGTGCCGCTCGCCGGCCCGAACGGCGTGCCGCGTGCGATCCTCTCGCTCTACGGCCGCTACGCGGGCTACTTTGCGTACTCGCAAAGGGCCGCCTTCCTCGAGCAGGTCCGGCGCATCGTCGGTCCGGCGCTAGCGGACCTCGAGAGCCGCCCGGGGCCGGTGGTCGACGTCGTCTCGTACTCGACCCGCGCGGCCCACCTCGCCCACCTCGCGGCAGGCGAGGTCGTCATGGTGTTCCAGCCGATCGTCGACCTCGCGACAGGTCGCGTCGCGAAGCTCGAGGCACTCGCGCGGCTCGGGCACCCGGGCGAGCTCGCGTTGCCGGGCGAGTTCCTCCCTGCGTTCGGCGACACCGAGCTGCTCCAGCTGTTCGCGATCGGACTCGACCAGGCGCTCTCCGCTCTCGTCGCGTGGCAGAGTGACGGCCTCGAAACGGGCGTCTCGCTGAACCTGCCCGCGACCTCCGGCACCGACGAGCGGTACGTGTCACTCGTCGAGAGGGCCCTGCGACGCCATCGGGTGGAGGCGTCACGCCTCACCCTCGAGCTCCTCGAGACGGGTTCGCTCGACGTCGGGCCAGGCGAGCACGCCCGCAGCGTCGCTCAGCTGCGCGAGCTCGGGGTCATGCTCTCCGAGGACGACCTCGGCGCCGGCTACAGCTCGCTCCTCCGCCTGCGCGAGGTCGCGTTCGACGAGGCGAAGATCGACCAGGAGCTCGTCCGCGGCGCCGACCGATCGCCGCGCGACGCGCTCCACTTCATCCACCCGCTGACGAGCCTCGCCCACAGCCTCGGGCTCCAGGTCACCGTAGAGGGCCTCGAGACTCACGGGCTCGTCGAGGCCGCGGTCTTCCTCGGTGCGGATTGCGGCCAGGGCTACGCGATCGCACGGCCGCTCGCCGCGTCCGACGTCGTCGCATGGGCGCGCGCGTTCCGCCTCGACGTCGATCGCGCGCGGCCGCGGACCGGCCTCGGCGCGCTCGCCGCGCACCTCGCCTGGGAGAACCGTCTCGCGGTCCTCTCGGTACGCTCCGGCCCCCTCGGGCGGGCGATCCGGGCACACTGCCCACTCGACGTCTACATCGCGACCCTCGGCCCCCGAGCCCGCGAGCTGGCGGGCGCCCACCGAGAGCTGCACACCGCGACAGCTGGCGGCCTCGGCAGCCGCGCGCATGCGGGCGCGTGGGAGCGGCTCGTCGCGCTCGTCACAGGCATCGCCGACCCGGGTCCCGGCGATCGGACCGGACGGTGGCGAGCGCGCGGCCGCGAGGCGTGGGGTGCTCAGAAGATCACGTAGAGCTTCCGGAGCGTGTCGTGGATCTCCCAGGTCCCGGCCCAGCCCTTCTCGAACACCGCGGTGTCGCCCACGGCGAGGTGCACGGGCTCCCCGTCGTCGACCGTCACCGTCATCGACCCCGCGACGACGGTCACGAACTCGTGGGTCTCGAGCAGCCAACGCGACGGCCCGGGAGTGCACTCCCAGACGCCGACTTCCTTGCCGTCGTCGCTCCACAATGTGACCCCCGAGGTGAGCATCTCCGGGCCCGTGGCCTCGTCGAGAGGGCCCCAGTCCTCGAGGTTCGCAAGTCGTGCAGCGTCCGCGAGATGCGGAGTGGTCCGGGCATCGGTGTCTGTCATGTCGTGAGGGCCCTTTCTGGGAACGGGAGCGCTATGGGATCGGGGTCGAGCGCGCTCTTGCCGTCCGCATCGAAGCGGTCGAGGCCGAGGAAGGACACGTCGAGCAGATCTGTGGAGCCGTCGAGCGCGAGGTCGGCGGCCGCGCGGGCGACGCCGGGGCCCCACATCATCCCGTGGCCCCCGGCAGACGCGACCCCGATGCCCGCGACCGGGCCGTCGGCCGAGATTCCGGGCCCGAGGATCGGGAGGTGGTCCGGCGTGTAGTCGATCGTCGCCGCCCACACCCGCCGAAGGCCGAGCGCGGCGGTCACAGGGACGAGCCGGCCGAGGCGGGCGCGCATCGTCTCGAGGTACGCCCAGTCGATCTCGCGCGCGGCGCCCGGACGCTCGTCCGGATTGCTCATGCCGAAGAGCAGGCCGCCTTCCTCCGGGCGCCAGTACAGCCCGGCGAGGACGTCGAACACCATCGGGAGCCGGGCCGGGTCGAGGTCCGGATGGGGCTCGGTGACGGCGACCTGGTGGCGGGCGCCTCCGGCCGGGATCGTGATGCCCGCAACGCGTCCGACGGCGGCGAGCTCCGGGCCGCCGGTGAGGACGACGGTCCCGGTCGCGATCCGGCCGTTGCTCGTGTCCACCGCTGCGACGCGCCCACGGCTGGCGACGATCCCCGTGAGTGCCGTTCGCTCGTGGAGCTCCACGCCGGAGAGTGAGAGCGCGACGGCGTACGCGAGCACGTTGCGCGGGGGGCTGACGTATCCGTCCTCGGCGCAGAACGTCCCGCCGCGCGTGGAGCCCGGAGCCATCGTCGGGTTCATCGCGTCTGCATCCTCCGGCGACATCCAGCGCACGTCGAGTCCCAGCGCGCGCTGCATCGCGAGCCTCTCGTGCGCCGCCGCGACGTCGTCGTCGGTGAACGCCGGGAGGAAGTACGACTGGCGGACGAAGCCGGAGTCGATCCCGAGCTCCTCGTGCTGCGCGAGGTAGAACGCGCGCGACCATTCCGCCAGGAGGACGGCCGTCGGCGTGCCCCCCTGACTCCTCACGATGCCCGCTGCCCGGCCGCTCGCCCCGTCGCCGAGCGTCGCGCGCTCGATGAGCACGACCCGGCCGGCTCCCGCACGGCGCAGGAAATAGGCGCACCACGCTCCGACGGTCCCCCCTCCGACGACCACGACGTCCGCTGTGGTGCCGTCGAGGTCGCCGGCGCTGTTCACGAGGCCGATGCTCGCATAAACTGAACAATCAGTCAACCAGTCGAGGGGAGCCCACCATGTACGAGCTGACGGCCGCCGACCTCGACATCCAGGATCGCGCACGCACCCTCGCCGACGAGCTCATCCCGTTCGAGGTGGAGGCCGAGCTCCACGGCGGAGAGCTCGGCCCCGGCATCGCCGCCGCGCACCGGCGCCGCGCGATGCAGCTCGGGCTGTACGCGACGAACATGCCGCGCGAGCTCGGCGGCGGCGGATGCACGATGCTCCAGCAGGTGCTCGTCCAAGAACAGATGGGGCGAGTCACCAACGCGCTCGGCTGGGTCGCCGCGACACCGCCCGCATGGCTCGCTCGCGTCGCGAGCTCCGAGGTCCGCGACCGATACGTCATCCCCGCGATCCGCGGAGAGATCGAGGAGTGCTACGCGATCACCGAGGAGGGCCCGGGCTCGGATGTCGCCGCGATCGAGGCGACCGCGCGGCGCGACGGCGACGAGTACGTGCTCGACGGCGTCAAGTGGCATGTGACCTCGTACAACACGGCGCAGTACGCCTTTTTCCAGGCCACACTCTCCTCGGGAGCCCACGCGGGAGAGCACGCGATGTTCGTCGTCGACCTCCCGAGCCCTGGCGTCAGCGTCGTCCGCACGCCCGAGTACATGCACACCCTCGGCCACCACCATCCGATCGTCGCATTCTCCGGCGTGCGGGTGCCCGCGAGCCGGCTCGTCGGCGAGGAGGGCGATGGGATGGGCTTTGCGTACGAGTGGTTCCGCTACGAGCGACTGATGGTCGCCGCGCGCTGTCTTGGCGCGGCCGAGCGGCTCGTCGACGAAGCGGCGCGCTTCGCGGCAGGGCGCGTCGTGCGCGGCCGCCCGATCACGGAGTTCGGCGCCATCCAGGCGATGCTCGCCGACAGCGTGACGGAGCTGTTCGCCGCGCGGTGCCTCACCTATGAGACCGCTCGTGCGACCGACGCCGGTGCCGATGTGAAGAGCCAGCACGCACGGTGCTCGATGGCGAAGTTGTATTCGTCCGAGATGGCGAACCGCGTCGCGGACCGCGCCGTCCAGGTGTTCGGCGGCCGCGGCTACATGCGGGAGAACGTCGCCGAGCGCTTCTACCGGGAGCTTCGCGTCGAGCGGATCTGGGAGGGGACGAGCGAGGTGCAGCGCGCGATCATCGCCGACCAGCTCGCGAAGAGGGGCGTGCGCGCACTGCTGTGAGGGCGGCCGCGACGCGTGCTCCGCTCAGGACGGCCGCGACGCGTGCTCGATCGCGAGATTGCGCACGGGCTCTCCGAGGTAGCCGCGCGCGACCATCGTCACGTACTGGTACACCGCGTCCTCCTCCTCGGAGAGCGGACCGGGCACGGCGTGCGCGCTCGACAGCCCTCGCTGCACCGACTCGCACGCGCTCCAATCCTGCTCGTTCGTCACGTCCCAGAAGCCCACCGCGTACGAGGGGTCGAAGCCCGGCGCGGCGACCGCCTCCGGTGCGAACGCCCAGGTGCACTCGATCCGGGTACGGTCCGCCGCGAGCGGGGTGAGCCGGTGGGTCATGACGTAGTCAGGGTGGAGGCTGAGAAGGACGTTCGGGAACACGTTCAGGTAGACGACCTCGCGCAGGCGCCGACCGTCGATCCCGCGGAGAGCGACCCCGTCGCTGTGACCGTCGAAGGACATCGTCGACATCCCCTCACGCAGCTCCATCGTCCCGCCCACCCACGGCTCCCCCTCGGGCGCGAAGTTCTTCCCGCTGCGCGGCGGGCTCACCGCGCAGAGCTGCGCGTGGATCATCGGGCAGTGGTAGCACTCGTGGTAGTTCTCCGTAAGGATCTTCCAATTCGCCGCGACCTCGTACTCGTGGCGGCCAGCGACGAGCAGCCGCTCTGGCTCGTACGGGGCGACGACCGCCTCGAGCGCTGCGAGGCGAGGATAGAGGGGCCCGGCCGTGCCGCTCGAGTCGACGAAGACGAGCCCGTGCCACTCCTCGAGCGGCAGCTCGACGAGGCCGTGCGCGGCGGCGTCAAAGCCGTCGCGCCCCTTGAATCCCGCCGCGGCACGAAGCTCTCCGTCGAGGGCGTAGGACCACGCGTGGTACGGGCAGATGATCCGGACGTGGTGGGAAGGCCGCCCGCACGGGAGGAGCTCGTGGCCGCGGTGCCGGCACGCATTCGCGAAGGCGCGGAGCACCCCGTCCTCCCCTCGGGCGAGAAGCACGCCGGCGTCGCCGACCGACTGGGCGACCTGGTCGCCCGGGTTCGCGACGTCCTGCGTGCGTCCCAGGCACGCCCACCCGCCGGCGAGGAAGTGCGAGCGCTCCCACGCGAACACCGCGGGATCGACGTACGCGGCTCTCGGGAGCATCCGGCTCCGGCCGAATGGGAGGAGGACTCGAGCGAGCTCGTCACGCGCCAACGGTGCCGCCTCCACCGCGGCCGCCGTCGGAGGCGGGCCCGACGGCGGCCTGCTCGAGCCTTGACTAAACATACAGTCAATCCTACGGCGTGGGCTCCACGCCGTAAAGGGTACGCGCACGTCGTCGCGCGATCGCCGCACAACGGTGCGCGCTCGCACGTGTGGAGTCACAGGCGGGCACTAGCCTCAGGCCGTGCCACGCTGTGACTGGGCAGAGAGCTCCGACGAGATGCGCGCCTACCACGACGAGGAGTGGGGGGTGCCGTCGCACGACGACGCGTACCTGTTCGAGATGCTCCTACTCGAGGGAGCCCAGGCAGGGCTCTCGTGGTCGACCGTCCTCGCTCGACGCGGCGGCTACCGCCGAGCCTTCGACGGGTTCGACCCCGCGCGTATCGCCCGCTACGGCGAGGCGAGGCTCGCCGAGCTACTCGAGGATCCCGGGATCGTGCGCAATCGGTTGAAGGTGCGCGCCGCTGTCACGAACGCGCGCTCCTTCCTCGAGGTCCAGGCCGAGCGCGGCTCGTTCTCCGACTACCTCTGGGCGTTCGTCGATGGTCGTCCTGTCGTAGGCTGGCCCTCCTCGACCGGGGAGCTCGCCGCACGCTCGGAGCTCTCGGACCGCGTCGCGAAGGACCTCAAGCGCCGGGGCTTCACATTCGTCGGCTCGACGATCGTGTACGCGTTCCTCCAGGCGACCGGTGTCGTCGACGACCACCTGCGCACCTGCCCCGCGAAGCGGGCCCTCCCCCTCGCCCCGGCCTCGACCGGCTAGGGACCTCCGGGCGCGACGCGCTCGAACGCCGCGGCCAGCTGCTCGCGCTGGTCGGCGCTGGCAAGGATCGTGAGATCGTCGCCCGCCTCGAGCACGGTGTCCCCCCGCATAGGAAGGACCTGTCCTGCCCGCACGAGGAGCGTGATCCATGCGCCCTGCGGAAAGGCGTCCAGGTCCGCGATGGTGCAGCCGGCAGCGGGCGACCCGGATCGGATCGTGAGGCGCTGGACCCCGTCCGGCTCGTCGCGAAGTCGCACGCCGAGCGCCCACGGCTCGAGCTCGGCGACGCGCATCGGCAGTCGCAGGAGGCGCGCGGCCTGGGGGACGAGGCTGCCCTGGACGACGACCGAGAAGACGACGACGACCACGACGATCGCGTAGACGCGATGCGCTCCGGTCACGTGCGCGCGCAGCACGTACCCCCCGAGCAGGATCGGCACCGCCCCCTTCAATCCCGCGAACATCACGAAGCTCCGCTCGTTCGCCTGCAGCCCGGACCGCACGAGGCACAGACCGATGAGCAGGGGGCGGAGCACGAGCGCGAGCGCAACCCCGAGGAGGATCCCCGGGAGGTAGACGTCGCTTCGCGCGAGCTCGGCGAGGTCGACTGTGAGCCCGAGCACGACGAACGCGACCATCTCCCCGAGGCTCGCGAGGGCCGAGTGGAAGCGCTCGATCTCCCGCTTGTACGGTGCTCGCTCGTCGCCGACCACGATGCCCGCGACGAACACGGCAAGGAATCCCGAACCGTGCGCGAGGGTCGCGGTGGCAAAGAGCAGGAGAACGCTCGCGAAGGAGCGCAGCGGGTACAGACCCTCGCTCGGGAGCGGCACACGGCGCATGAACGCGAGCAGCGCTCGCCCACCCACGATCCCCGCAGCGGCGCCGACGGCCATCTGGAGGACGAACTCGCCTCCGACTCGACCGAACGCACCTGCGCCGATGCCTCCGGCCGCGACGAGGCTCGCCATCAGCGCGATCCCGACAGGGTCGTTCGCTCCGGACTCGCCCTCGAGGATCGTGCCCGCCCGGCCCGACACCTTCCGGCGCCCGAGGACCGAGAAGACGACCGCGGGGTCCGTCGGCGCGATCGCAGTCGCGAGCAGCAGCGAGACATACCACCCGAAGCCGAGCACGACGTGGCAGAGCACGGCACCCGCTCCAGCGGTGAGGAAGGTCCCGGCGACCCCGACGACGGCGATCGGTCGCGCTGCCGCCCGGAAGCGCTCCCACCCGATCTGCATGCCGCCGTCGAACAGGACACAGACGAGCGCGAGAGTCACGACCCTGGCGACGGTCCGCTCGGCCGGCGCGTGGAGGGTCGGCACTACGTTGACGGCGATCGCCGCTCCGGCGAGGACGAGCACGGGCGACGGGACCAACATGTGCTCCGTCAGCCGGCTGGACAGGACGGCGACGAGGCCCGCGGCCGCCGCGAGGAGAACCATCACGGCAAACGGTCCGGTGTCTGTCACGGTGGTCTCCTCGGTCGCGCGCGGCTACGACATCGCCGACCAGGCTTCCCGGCACACCGCCCAGAGCCTACCCCCCGGCCACTGCGCCCTCCCGGTGGTCGTTCCCGGAGGATCTGACCTCAGCCAACAGGGCGGTGCTGCGCGACCGCCACGTCCACCTACAGTCGGCCGATGACCTCACCGTTCGCCGCGATCGGTCGATTCGCCGTCCGCATGCGCTGGCTCGTGCTCGCGTTCTGGGTTCTCGCCGCGGTGGGATCGGTATCTCTGCTGCCCTCGCTTGCTGAGGCCGTGAACAACAACAACACCCAGTTCCTCCCGGCGAGCACGCCGAGCAATGTCGCGTCGCGCCTCGCGACGCCGTTCTACGGTGCCTCGAACAATGACGACGCCTTCGTCGTCGCTGCGACACTCGGCCACCGTCGCCTCGACTCAGCGGACCTCTCGGCGATCGATCGCCTCACTGCAGCCGCGGCGCGACTACCCCACGCACTCTCCGCGGAGATCGTCGAGCTCTCCGGCGACGGCCACGCCGCGCAGGTAAAGGTCCGTGCGTCGCTCTCCCAGCTGACCAACACGCCCGACGTCGAGTTCATCGCATCGTTGCGCCGGCTGTTCACGCGCGTGGGCGCTCCGCCCGGGCTCGTGCTGCACACTGCGGGCGACCTTGCGATCACGGCCGACCAGGCGGGCCAAGCGAGCGGGCTCGGGACGCGCACCGAGTACCTGTCGATCGGGCTCATAATCGTGCTGTTGCTGGCGGTCTTCCGCTCGCCGCTCGCGACGCTCGCGACCTTCGCCCCGGCGGTCGTCGTGCTTCTCATCTCAGAGTCGCTCGTCGCCGAGGTCGCGCGGCTTGGCATCGGGATCTCGAGCATCACCCAGCTTCTGCTCATCGTCCTTGTCCTCGGTGCCGGCACCGACTACGGCCTCTTCCTCGTGTTTCGGGTACGCGAGGAGCTGCGGCGCGGGCTCGTCCACGAGCGCGCGATCGAACGCGCCGTCGAACGCGTAGGCGAGTCGATCGCGTTCTCGGCGGCGACGGTCATCGCCGCGCTGCTCAGCCTGCTGCTCGCGACCTTCGGCGTCTACCACGGCCTCGCAGTGCCCCTCGCGATCGGCGTCGCGTGCATGGTGCTCGCCGGGGTCACCCTTGTGCCCGCGGTCCTCGCGATACTCGGGACCGCGCTGTTCTGGCCCGTCCGGCCCACCGCCGGCGAGCGCACGAGCGGAGCGTGGGGGCGGCTCGCCGCACGCGTCGTCCGCCGGCCTGGCGTCGCGCTCCTCGCGGGTGTCGTCGTGCTCTGCGCGCTCTCGGGGTTCGCCCTCTCGATCCGGCTCTCCGGCTTCGGAGGCGGGATCGCCGCGCCAGCGGGAAGCGACTCCGCGAAGGGCGAGGCGCTCCTTGTCCGCCACTTCTCGCTCGCGGCGAGCAATCCCATCAACCTCGTGCTCCTGTTCTCGCGACCAGTGTGGGAGGACCCGACACCTCTCGCGGTCGCGGCGCGCACCCTCGAGCGGAGCCCGCTGTTCTCGAGCCTGATCGCTCCGCTCGACCCGAACGGAACGCGGATCACGCCGGACCAGCTCGCGCGGCTTCACAGGCTCCTCGGCCCGGCCGCGGCGCTGCCGGCGGCACCGTCCGCGACGGGTCCCGCGAGCACGGTCACCGCGGCCGCGTACCAGGCGTACCGAGCGACGATCCAGGTCGTCGCGCCCGATGGACACACCGTGCAGTTCCTCGCGAGCCTGCGCGCAGGGGGGCCCGACTCCAATGCGGCCATATCCGAGGTGCCATCGATGCGCGCGGCGCTCGCTGTCGCGGCAGCTCGAGCCGGTGCCGCGAAAGCAGGCGTCGCCGGGGACTCGCCCTCGCTCTACGACGTGCGCTCCGCGTCGAGCGCGGATCTCGTGCGGATCGTCCCCGTCGCGGTCGTCGTGATCGGTCTCCTGCTCGCGCTCTTGCTGCGCAGCGCGATCGCACCCCTGTACCTCGTCGTGAGCGTCGCTCTGTCGTACTTCGCGTCGCTCGGGGCGTCGGTCCTCGCGTTCGAGACGGTCGGCGGCTCATACGGGCTCAGCTTCGTGCTGCCGTTCCTCATGTTCGTCTTCCTGCTCGCCCTCGGTGAGGACTACAACATCCTCGTCATGTCCCGCATCCGCGAGGAGGCCCACGAGCTCCCCCTGCGAGATGCAGTCGTGCGAGCGCTCGAGGTCACCGGAACCACGGTGACCTCTGCGGGCCTCGTGCTCGCGGGGACCTTCCTCGTGTTCGCCCTCGCCGGGGCGACGGGCACCGAGGGAGCCCAGATCCGCGAGATCGGGGTCGGGCTCGCGATCGGAGTCGCCCTCGACACCTTCCTCGTGCGCTCGGTCGTCGTCCCCGCGGCGGTCGTCCTGCTCGGCGCGTGGAACTGGTGGCCGTCGTCGCTCCACCACCGCGACCGCGAGCACCGGGCGCGCGCCGGGCGCGGCGCGGCAGTGGCCGGCACGCAAGGCTCGACCTGAGCTCCCGCTACGGGCGCGCCGCGCGACCTCCGGGCGCGGTGGGACCCGACGGCGCGGGCGCCACGACTGCGCCTCACGCGACGGACGAGCCGCGCGCGACCGACTCGAACGCGTCCCACATCGCTGCGTAGCGCCCCCCGCGCGCCAGCAGCTCCGAGTGGCTCCCTACCTCGACGACCTGCCCGGCGTCGAGCACGGCGATCCGGTCCGCGGCGCGGGCAGTCTGGAGGCGGTGCGCGATGACGACGGTCGTGCGCCCGCGCGAGACGCGGCGCATCGCCGCGGCGACGCGCGCCTCGGTCGCGAGGTCGAGGTTGGAGGTCGCCTCGTCGAGCAGGAGCACCGCGGGGTCGACGAGCTCCGCACGGGCGAGCGCGACGAGCTGGCGCTGCCCCGAGGAGAGCGAGCGGCCACGCTCGGACAGCACGTGGAGGTAGCCACCGGGGAGCTGCTCGACGAACTCGTGGGCGCCGACAGCGCGCGCCGCGGCCTCGACGGCGTCGTCCGGGGCGTCCGGCCGGCCGTACGCGATGTTGTCCCGGATCGTCCCGGAGAAGAGGAAGGCCTCCTGCGGGACGTAGCCGAGCTGGCGTCGGTAGGCGAGGGCGTCGAGCGTCCGGAGATCGTGGCCGTCGACGAGGACACGTCCCTCGTCCGGATCGTAGAAGCGGGCGAGCAGCTTGACGACCGTCGACTTGCCGGCACCGGTCTCGCCCACGAGCGCGACGGTCTCGCCCGCCTCGACGCGCAGCTGCACGCCGCGGAGTGCCTCCGGCGGCGCGGCGGGCGGCGGCGAGCCGCCGCCGATCTCGCGCGCGTCGGCTGGGCCACGCTCGTATCGCGCCGCGACGGCTGCAACCCGGCGCAGCGGCGCCGACGGGTAGGAGAAGTGGACGCCCTCGAGCACGAGAGCACCACGCAACGGGCCGGGTTCGACGGGGGCCTCTGCGGGCGCGGTGAGCGGCTCGAGCGCCATGAGCTGGGCGATCCGACCGACCGAGACCCGCGTCTGCTGCCACGAATCGAAGACCTGGGAGAGCTGCTGGATCGGCGAGAAAAAGAGGTCCACGTACAAGATGAACGCGATGAGCGACCCCGACTCGAGCCGTCCCGACGCGATGAGACCAGCCCCGACCCCGAGCACGATCACGTCCGCGACCGCGGAGAGGAGCTGGACGAACGGGAAGTACGTCGCGACGAGCCGCTGGGCTGCGACGCGTGACTCGAGGTAGTCACGACCAAGCCCGTGGAAGCGACGTGCCGACTCGCTCTCGTGGGCGTAGGCCTGCGCCTCTCTCACTCCTGACAGGCTCTCCTGGAAGTCCGCATTGACGATCGCGATGCGCTCGCGCGCGGAGTCATAGAGCCGGGCCGCACGGCGACGGAACACGACGGTCGCCGCGCCGAGGGGCACGACGACCGAGAGGGTCGACAGACCGAGCTGGAGGTTCATCGCGACGAGGGCGCCACCGACGCCGAGGAAGGTGACGCCGGAGACGAGGGCCGCGAGGAGCCCGTTCTCGATGAGCGACTCGAACTGGTCGACGTCCGTGGTCATCCGGGTCATGATCCGGCCCGCCATCTCGCGCTCGTAGTAGTCGAGGGAGAGCCGCTGGAGCTGGGCCCAGATCCGGATGCGGAGCGACAGCATGATCCGCTGCGCCGTCCTGCCGGTCACGAAGGTCGCGCCTACCTCGTCGACGAGATCGGCGAGCGTCACGGCGAGATAGACCGCCGAGGCAGCGGCGAGCACGACCGGCGAGCCCTTCGAGACCCCGCTGTCGATCCCGATGCGCACGAGCACGGGCCCCGACAGTGACGCGAGCGCGTCGAGGACGACGAGCGCGAGCCCGACGAGCAGAGGCCGTCGGAACTCCGAGACGACGCGCCCGAGGTCGAAGCGCCGCTCGTGACGGGACTCACGTTCGAGGTCGATCCGGGCGACGTCTCGCACGGGAGGAAGCGCCGCGACGCGCTCCATGAGCTCGGGCGTCGGCGCGAGGTTCAGCCGCCAGCCGCCTCCCCCGCCCCCGAGCCCCGGACCGATGCTCGGCGCGCCGAGGACGCGCGCGGCCGGCGCGTCGCCGCGCGTCGCGACGGCCGCCCACGCGGGGCTCGCCGCGGCTCGCGGCACCGGCGCCGTGTCCGCCGACACCATCGCCGCGAGGGCCTCGACCCGGTCCGCCACCGGCGCGTCCTCGTCGACGAGGCCGGTGAGCAGTGCCCGGTAGGACGCGCTGCGCTCGAACAGCTCCTCGTGCGTGCCGTCGTCGACGACGCGACCGTGCTCGACGACGACGACGCGATCGGCGAGGCGCAGCGTGGACCGGCGGTGCGCGACGAGAAGCGTCGTCCGGCCGGCGAGTGCGGTGCGGAGCCCGTCGTGGATGGCGTCCTCGATCCGCGCGTCGACGGCGCTCGTCGCGTCGTCGAGCACGACGATCCGGGGGTCGTACAAGATCGCTCGCGCGAGGGCGATCCTCTGACGCTGGCCCCCCGAGAGCGAGAGGCCGCGCTCTCCGACGAGGGTGTCGTAGCCGCGCGGGAGCCTCTCGACGAACTCCTGAACCTGCGCGATCCGTGCGGCAGCCTCGACCTCCTCGTCGGTCGCGCCCGGCCTGCCGTACGCGATGTTCGCACGCACGGTGTCAGAGAAGAGGAAGCTCTCCTCGAACACGACGCCGACCTGTCGGCGGAGCGACCTCAGTGAGACGTCTCGGACGTCGTGGCCGTCAACGAGCACCGCTCCGCTCCCAGGATCGTAGAAGCGCGAGACGAGCATCGCAGCCGTCGATTTGCCGCTGCCACTCGGCCCGACGAGCGCGACTCGCTCGCCAGCGGCGACGTGGAGGTCGAAGCCGTCGAGCACGGGCGGGCCGTCGCCGTAGGAGAAGCGGACGCCATGGAAGTCGATCCTCCCCGCGAGGTCGCCAAGCTCGACCGCGCGCGGACGATCCGCTATCGCGGGAGCCATGTCGAGGAGCTGGATGATGCGTTCGACACCAGCACGAGCCTGCTGACCGACCGTGAGAACGCCCGCGAGCTGGCGAGCAGGCGCCATGAGCTGCGCGAGGTAGGCCGAGAACGCGAGGAACGTCCCCAGGGTGATCTCGTGGTGGAGCGCGAGCCAGCCGCCGAACGCGAGCAACGCGACCTGGCCGAGGACAGGGACTGCCTCGAGCACCGGCTGGTAGCGGGACTGGAGCCGGACGGCCCGCATCTGTGAGGCGTAGAGGGCAGACGACGCGTCCGCGACGCGCTCGAGCTCGCGGCGCTCCTGGCCGAAGGCCTTGACTACCCGCACACCGTTGACGTCCTCGTCGACGATCTGAGCGACGTCGCCCTCACGCTGCTGGCCGTCCCACGTCGCGGGAAAGATCCGCCACCGCATCCGGTAGGAGACGACGATCAGCGCGGGAGCGACGACGATGCTCACGATCGAGAGCAGCGGCGAGAGGTAGACCATGACCGCGAGCGACAAGACCATGAGCAGGACGTTGCCGCTCATGATCGGGAAGAAGTTGAGCAGGCCCTGCACGAGCGTCGAGTCGGAGTTCGCCCGGGCCACGAGCTGACCGGTCGGCATCCGGTCGAGGTTGTCGAAGTCCATCGACATCAGGTGGTCGTGCATGTCGTTGCGCATGTCGTACTGCACGGCGAGCGCGACTCGCCCGCCGCGGAACCTGCGCACGTAGGCGAAGGCGAACCCTGCAGCCGCGAGCGCGAGCAAGAGCGCGAGCCACGGCCACAGCGCGGACCGTCGCTCGATTATCACCGAGTCCACGATCTGGCGTGCGACGAGGGGCACGACGGCCTGGCACCCGCTACCGAGCACGGCGGCGCCGAACGAGAGCACGACGTCGCGGCGGTGACGCATCATGTAGCCCGACAGCCGACGCACCCATCCCGGCGCGGGCGCACCCCTCCCTCCGCCGGCGCGTCGCGCAGCTCGCCTCGCGCTCACCGCGCCCGCCTCGCCGCGTCGAGCGCCTCGCCGAGTGACACGAGCGCTCGGGACACCTGCGCGGGCTCGGGCGTCGACGCACACAGCTCCGAGAGCCGCTCCGCCATCGCGCGCTCGACGCGAGCGAGGGCAGCGCCGCCTTCGCTCGTGAGCTCGAGCGCGGCGACACGCTGGTCGCCCGCGACTCCACAGCGCAGGACGAAGCCGCGGCGGCACAGCGCGTCGACCGCTGCGCTGATCGC
>DATLRJ010000047.1:0-23522 GCA_035534715.1 Acidimicrobiales bacterium
GGTCGACGTGGCCGAGGGAGAGCGCAGTGCCCCGGTGCGGGCAGCGATCCGCCGCGGCCACGGGATGGCCGCCGGCGTCCCGCCACACCACGACCCGCTCGCCTAGCAACGTCGTCGACAGCGGCTCGCCGCCGAGCTCGAAGGCCCACGCGACTGGGTGCCAGTAGCTTCGCAGCGCGTCGTCGACGCTCACGTGCGCGTCGCCTCCATTCTCCTCGGCGCTCCTCGTGCGCGGCGTCAACGAGCGGTGGCGGCACGAGCGCGATCGTGCCGCGGGTGTGATGTCGAGTCTTCCCCGGGGGAGGCGACGGTGGCCGGGCTCCGGTCACTCGTGCGATCGGAGCCGTCGAGCCGTGCGACGGGGCGCGCTCTCGCCGCTTCGTCGAGGAGCGAAGCGAGAATCCGCCGGTACTCGACGCTGGCGCGATCGGCGCGTACATGGCACTCGACCGAGGTGTCGAGCGGGAGCTCGAGCACGTCGAACCTCGACTGGAGGGCGATGTCCTCGCCCACGACCCGGCGCTCGAACGCGACGCGGTCCTCGAGCTCGGAGGCAGTAAGGCCTCCCGGCTGCTCGAAGAGCAGCGTCACGTACATGCGGGACCGGTCGGCCGTCTCGGGCTGGGCGAAGAACACGATGACGTTCGAGCCGCCCATCACGGGGTAGTCGAGCCTCAGCGCGACGTGGAACGGCGCGAGGTAGGAGTAGCGCATGTGCCGATGCTGGTGGAGGGGACGTCGTCCCGACGCCACATCGGGGTCGTTCGCCGCAGCGATCGCGATGTCCGTGTCGACGGTGAACCCCCAGTCGCGTCGCTCTACGGTGTAGTGGGGCGTGACGCGTGCTTCCCCGGTCCCGAAGGTGCCACGGTGCACGAACGCGAAGTGCGCCATGTCGAGCTGGTTGTCGATGAGGAACCCCGCTCCGAAGCGTCCGCCGACGGGGTCGAGATCCACCCGGACGCGTTCCGGCTCGTCGAACGCGCTGATGTCGGGTAGCGGGGCGATCGGCTCGTCCGGAGCGACGAACACGAGGCCGAACCGCTCCGTGACGGCGAAGGGTCGTCCGCACCTTGCCTTGGTCGGGATGCGCGAGCCCTGGCCGAGTGAGGGCACCGTGGTGCACGAGCCGCTCGCGTCGAATCGCCAACCGTGGTACGCGCATTCGAGCGCGCCGTCGACGACGCGCCCGGCGGACAGCGGTGCGAGTCGGTGCGGGCAGCGGTCCTCGAGCACGACGACCTTGCCGTCTATGCGCATGAGGACGTACGGATCGCCGAGCAGCCACGCCTTCGTCGGCTCGCTCGCCACTTCGGCGCAACGCGCGATCGGATGCCAGGCGCGCCGAAGCAGTGGCTCGGCGTTCGAGAGGGCTCTCCTCGACGACGTCCGTTCACCGTCCTGCGCGTGCCCATGGTCCTGTCCCACACATCGATCATCGCGGCGCTGTCGTTTCACGAGCGTGAACTCTTGCCGGGACGGGCGGGTAGCCCGGACCAGCAGGGCGGGAAACACGGAGTTCACATATCGGCAAAGGACGGGAAACCCAGCTTTCGTACCCTGCGGCAATGACCATGGTCGAAAGTGACGACGCCGAGGCGGACGCGCGCTATCTCCTCGCCGGTCCGCCGCCGGGCACAGCGGGCGTCGCGTCGCGCGCCTCTGCCGACGGCATCTCCATCGACGCTCTCGGCAAGACGTTCCGGATCAAGCGCCGAGAGGTCGTGGCGCTGGAGGGCGTCGACCTCCGGGTGGGCCGCGGCTCGTTCGTCGCGCTCCTCGGGCCGTCGGGGTGCGGGAAGTCGACCGTGCTTCGCATCCTCGCCGATCTCGAGAAGCCGAGCTCGGGACGTGTTCTCGTCCACGGCGAGCCGCCGGCGGCGGTCCGCGCCGCGCATCGCCTCGGCATCGCGTTCCAGGACCCGGCGCTGCTCCCTTGGCGGTCAGTGACCGCGAACATACGGCTCCCTCTCGAGATCTCGGGCGTCAAGGTTCCCGAGTCGGCGATCTCCGACCTCGTCCGCCTGGTCGGGCTCGAGGGCTTTGAGTCCGCACGTCCTGCCCAGCTCTCCGGCGGGATGCGCCAGCGCGTCGCGATCGCGCGCTCTCTCGTCGTCGAGCCCGAGATCCTCCTCCTGGACGAGCCATTCGGGGCGCTCGACGAGATGACCCGTCAGCGGCTGAATCTCGAGCTTCTGCGGATCTGGACGGAGCGTGCGACGACGACGTTGCTTGTGACCCACTCGATCGCGGAGGCCGTCTTCCTCGCCGACGAGGTCGCGGTGATGTCGCGCCGCCCGGGTACGATCGTCGCGACCGTCGGGGTCGACCTGCCGCGGCCGCGGACTCCCGCGATGCTCCGTACGTCCGAGTTCCATGCGCTCTGCGACGAGCTCTCCGAGCGCCTGTTCGGCGGGGGCGCTCCGGCGAGCGGCGACGATCTTTGAGTGGCGCGCCGGTAAGCGGCATGCAGGCGCGCGGCTCGCGCCCGCGCTGGGTGGGGGGACTCGCCGGCTTCACGTCTCTCGTCGCCCTCTGGTACCTGCTCGCGATCACGGTCCTCGCCCACAAGCACGTGCTCCCGACGCCGAGCGCCGTGATCGCGATGATCTTCCACGACCCCACGTACGCGCTCTGGCCGGCGCTCGGCACGACGGTCGAGGAGGCTGCCCTCGGCTTTCTCTGGGGCAATGCGCTCGCGCTCGCGCTCGCGCTCGCGTTCGTCGCGGTACCGCTGCTCGAGCGGGTGCTGCTGCGTGTGGTGCTCGCCACCTACTGCATGCCGCTCATCGCGATTGGACCGATCCTCCAGATCGTGCTCAACGGCACCGCGCCGAAGATCGCCCTCGCAGCGATGTCTGTGCTCTTCACGACCTTGATCGGCGCGCTCACCGGGCTTCGGGCCGCCGACCCGGCCGCCCTCGAGCTCGTTCGCGCCTACGGCGGCGGGCGCTTTGTCGAGCTCGGCAAGGTGCGGCTTCGCGCGGCGCTCCCTGCGACGTTCGCCGGGCTGGCGATCTCTGGTCCGGCAGCGCTCCTCGGCGCGATCATCGGCGAGTACCTCGGCGCGCAGGCGGGGGTCGGTCTCGGGATCATCAATGCCGAGCAGGCGCTCAACGACACGCGCGTGTGGGCGATCGCAGTGGTCGTGACGGCGGTCGCGGGATCTGCGTATCTCGTCGTGTCCGTCGCGGGCCGCTTGCTCACGCCGTGGGCTCCGCACGGCGCGCGCGGCCGGTGATCGATCCGACAGCGATCCGCGCGACACGTGCGGGAGGAGCGGGCGAGCGCGCCGCCGGCGCGTCGAGGGGCGCGGGTCAGGTGCTGCGTCGGGTCGGTCGGACGCTCGCGTTCACCGCGCTGTCGCTCGGCGCTGCCTTCGGGTTGTGGCAGGGCGTTCTCGACCTGCTGAACCTCAACCCCTATTTCGCGAAGGGACCCCTCGACGTCTACGACTTCCTCTTCACCGGTGCCAGTGCTGGCGCGGCGCGTGCGACGCTCGTCGCCGCCCTGCTCACGACGCTTCGCGACGCCGGCCTCGGGTTTGTCGCGGGCACCATCGCGGCCGTCGCCGTCGCCGCCGGGGTCGTGCTCCGATCCGGGGTCGAGCAGACCCTCATGCCGGTCGCGATCGCTCTTCGGTCGGTGCCCCTCGTCGCCATGACCCCGCTTCTCACGCTCGTGTTCGGTCAGGGGCTGCTCGCCGTGACGATCATCGCCGGGATCGTGACCTTTTTCCCGAGCCTCGTGAACATCGTCCACGGGCTGCGCTCGGTCCCCACCCACTCGGTCGACCTGCTCGCCGCCTACGGCGCGTCCGAGCTCACGACGTTGCGCAAGCTCCAGGCCCCGTACGCGCTCCCGTCACTTTTCGTCGCGGCGCGCATCGCGGCGCCGGGAGCCCTGCTCGGGGCGGTGCTCGCGGAGTGGCTCGCTACAGGCAAGGGGCTCGGAGCGCTGATGGTCACGTCATCCGCGACGTCCCAGTACGACATGTTGTGGGCGTCCGTCGTCGTCATCACGGTCGTGTCCGTGCTCGTCTACAACTCGGTCTCGACGGTCGAGGCCCCGGTCGTCGCCCGCTTCGGCGCGGTTGGCTCCCGATGAGCACGCGCGGCGACGTCTCGCGTCCCGCCCGCGCCGCACGGCGAGCGGTACGCGCGCTGACTCGGGAGCGAGCCGGTGAGCCCTGAGGACGAGGCGCTCCTGCGCCGCGCCGTCGCGATCGCGGCGCACGCGCGCGCCGCGGGCAACCATCCTTTCGGCGCGCTGCTCGCGGATGCTTCCGGTGCGGTGCTCGTCGAGGCGGGGAACGCAGTCGTCACAGCGAACGACCCGACCGCGCACGCGGAGATGGTCCTCGTGCGCGCTGCTGCGGCGCAGTTCCCCTCAACCGTGCTCGCGTCGTGCTCGCTTTATGCGAGCACAGAGCCGTGCGCGATGTGCGCCGGCGGAACCTACTGGACGGGGATCGGCAGGGTCGTCTACGCGATGTCGGAGTCCGAGCTGCTCCGGCTCACCGGCGAGAGCTCGGCGAACCCGACGATGCACCTCGGTTGCCGTGTCGTCTTCGACGCTGGCCAGCGTCGCGTCGAGGTGATCGGCCCCGCTCCACCCGGGAGCCCGCTCGCGTCCGACGCGGTAGCGGTGCACCGCGGCTTCTGGTCGTGACGCGGCGAGGCGCCGCCTACGCCGCACCGGGACGCGTCGGGCGAGCGCGTCTGATCGCCCCACTTCGGGGGGTGATCACGCGATCGCGTCGAGGATGCTCGAGTCGAACAGGTCCTTTCCTGTGTAGTACTTCGTCGTCCCGTGCCCGCTCGCGAAGCGGAGCGTCGCGAGATTCTTCGCGACATCCACGGGGTCCATGGCGAACAGACCGTGAGCCTTCGTGTAGGGGGTGAGGATGAGAGGCGCCTGCGCGACGTTCTCGAGGGACTGCTGCCTCGTGCTGAATCCAAGCGCCTTCTCGTAGCGCTTCGCGGTGAGGGCGGTCCCGACGGCGGGCTTGGCGAGGTCGAGCATCCACCCCTCGAGCTCGCCCTTCAAGAAGCGCGCGAGATCCTTCTTGTGGTTCTTGATCGCGTCGACCGTCGCGATATAGACGTCGGCGTAGACGTGGTAGCCGAAGTCGGCCATGAGGAAGGCGTAGTTGTCGAACCCGGCAAGCTTGAGGACGCCGGGTTCGTTCGTGATGAAGCCCATCCACGCATCGACCTGCCCATCGGCGAGCGCAGACGGCCCCGCGGTGAAGCCCTCGTTGACCGTCGTCACCGCCGAGGCCTTGATCCCGTTCAGCGCGAGGAAGACGTTCCACGCCGTGAGGTTGTACTGGTTCACACCGATCCTCTTGCCGACGAGCGACTGCGGCGTCTTGAGCGGATGCGCGGCCGAGCTGATGATGCAGAAGGGGTTCTTCTGATAGCGAGCGCCGATGATGCGGAGGGGTGCACCCGCGGCGACGGCGGCCGAGACCGTGTCCGCGTTCGTGTCCCCGACGAGCGCCTTCCCCGACGCGACGACCGGCTCGACCGTCACCGATCCCCCCGGGAGGATGGCGACGGAGATCCCACCCTTCGCGTAGTAGCCGTGCTCTTGGGCGAGGTAGGTGCCGGCGAACTCCGTGTTGGTCACCCAGCCGAGCTGGTACGGGACATTCGTGAGCGTCGAGGCCGCGGCTCTCGAGCTCGCCAGTGCGTCGAGCACTCCCGGGGCGCCGCTAGCGATCGCGGCCGCCCCGGCGAGCTTCAGGCCGCCACCGAGCAGTGAGCGGCGCGAGATCCGAGTGTCAGGTATGTCGATGTCGGTCATGGCGCGGACCGTATAGAGCTGCAGTTTCACGGCCGTTTCCCCGTCGTGAACGCCTCATTACGGATCGGTGACGGACTGCGTGAGCCGCTGCATGCGCCGCGAGGCGTCCCGATGGCGGCGGAGCACGTCCTCGAGCCCGGGAGCGCTGATCTCCCCGTCGAGAACGACCGGGCGCCCCGCGACGACGGTGTGGCGCGCCGCCACGGGCCCACAACGCAGCCACGCCTCGACGGGGTCCGACAGCGCGCCTGCGAACGCGACGCCGTCCAGCGGCCAGCACACGAGGTCACCGGCCGCGCCGGGAGCGAGGAGCCCGATCTCACCCGACCGTCCGAGGCACGCCGCACCACCCAGCGTCGCGATCTCGAGGGCGTCACGTGCGCCGGTCGACGCTGGTCCCGACCGGAGGCGCCCGAGGAGCATCGCAGTCCGCGCCTCGAGCCACAGCGATGCGCTGTCCGTCGACGACGACCCGTCGCATCCGAGACCGATCGGCGAGCCCGCTGCGCGCAGCTCGGCGACGGGAGCGAGGCCGCCGGCGATCATGAGGTTCGAGCTCGGGCAGTGCGCGACGCCGACCCCCGCGGCCCCGAGCCGCACGACCTCGGCCGGATTGGGGTAGACGCAGTGCGCCACCCATGACCGGTCGCTCATCCAGCCCACGTCCTCGAGGTGGTCGACGGGCCGCCGCCCGTAGACGTCGAGGCAGTAACGGTCTTCGTCGGGGTCTTCGGCGAGGTGCGTATGCAGTCGGACGTCGAGGCGCTCGGCGAGATGGGCAGTCGCGCGCATGAGCTCGGCGCTCACCGAGAACGGCGAGCATGGTGCGAGGGCGATCTGCACCATCGCGTCAGGCGACGGGTCGTGGTGGCGACCAACGGCGGCTTCGCACGCGGCGAGGATCTCGTCCTCGTCCTCGCAGATGCTATCCGGCGGGAGCCCGCCGTCGCTGTGCGACCGGCTCATCGATCCACGCGTCGGATGGAAGCGCACCCCGAGCTCGCGCGCGGCGGCGATCTCGGCGCCGAGGAGGTCGCCCGCACCTCGCGGGTAGACGTAGAGATGGTCCGCCGTCGTCGTGCAGCCACCGAGCGCGAGCTCCGCGAGCCCGACCCACGCGGACAGGTAGGCGGCTTCCTCGTCGAGCGCAGCCCAGAGTGGGTACAGCGTCGTGAGCCAGCCGAACAGGTCGCGCCGAGTAGCGGGGAGGTAGGCACGCGTCAGGTTTTGATAGATGTGGTGGTGGGTGTTGACGAGCCCGGGCGTGACGAGGCAGCCCCGAGCGTCTATCGTCCGGATCGCAGGAGGCTCCTCGCCGCGTCGCCCGACCGAGACGACACGTCCGCCGGCGATCGCGACGAAGCCCCCGAGGAGGTCGCCCGAGCCGGACATCGTGGCGACGAGCTCGGCGTCGCGCACGAGTAGGTCGACGGGCGCCGGCCCGCGGGACGCGTCGCCGTGCGGGGCACCTTCCGCGCCGCGCGCGGCTCCGGCGGTTGCCACCGCGGGACGCTACCACGGGGGTTGCCGGTGCAGGTAGGGTCCGAGGCGTGACCGACATACCAGACGCAAACGCCGCGATCTGGAAGTCGGACGGCGGGATCGCCTACTGGGTGGCGACTGCGGAGGACCGCGAGCGCGGACGGGCCGAGCCGCGCCGGCTCGTCGCGGACCTCCTCCCGTTCGACGACGGGGACGAGATCACCTTCGTGGACCTCGGGGCGGGCACCGGAGCGGCGGCACGAGCCATCCTCGACCGCTACTCACGCGCGGAGGCAGTCCTCGCGGACTTCTCGCCGCAGATGATCGCCGAAGGCATCCGCGAGCTTGCCCCTTACGCCGGCCGGTACCGCTACGTCGAGCTCGACCTCGGATCGGACGCGTGGCCCCGCGACATCCCGACGGAGCTCGACGCGGTCGTGAGCTCGTTATGTGTCCACCACCTCCCGGACGAGGGCAAGCGCCAGCTGTTCGGCGAGGTGTTCGCGCACCTGGCGCCCGGCGGCTGGTACCTGAACTACGACCCCGTGACCGCAGGTGACCCGGTGGTCGAGGCGGCGTGGGAGCGCGCGGGCGACCGTCGGGATCCGTCCGCGGCTCATGCTCGCGCTCACCGCACCGAGGAGGAACGCCTCCGCTACGAGAACCACGTGCGGTACATGATGCCGCTCGCTCCCCAGCTCGACCTCCTGCGCTCCGCGGGGTTCGAGGGGGTGGACGCGTACTGGAAACGGCTCGGCGAGGTCATCTACGGGGGCCGGCGCCCGTCGGGTTCCACGGGGGAGCCGTAGCTTTCGCCACGCGCCGAGGTGTCAGGCGTGCTCGACCAGGCGGTACCCCGCGCCGCGCACGGTCTTCAGCATTGGATCGAGTCCGGGCCGGTTGAGCTTGCGTCTCAGGTAGCCCACGTAGACATCGACGACATTGCTCCCGGGATCGAAGTCGTACTCCCAGACCTCGCTGAGGATGCGCGCCCGCGTGAGGACATGGGTCGGATGCCGCATGAACAGCTCGAGCAGTGCCCACTCTCGAGGCGCGAGGTCGATCCGGCGGCCGCCTCGCTGAGCGACCTTGGTGAACAGGTCGAGACGAAGGTCTCCCACAGCGAGCTCGCTAGCGGTCGGTTGCGTGCTCGAGCGCACGGCCGCGCGCACGCGCGCGAGCAGCTCCTCGAATGCGAACGGCTTCGTCACGTAGTCGTTCGCGCCGAGGTCGAGGCCGTGTACCTTCTCGCCGACCTCGGCTCGTGCCGTGAGGATGACGACGGGGAGCGCCGCATCGCGGCGCCGCAGGTTGCGAAGGACGTCCTCGCCTGACAGGCCGGGGAGCCCGAGATCGAGCAGGACGAGGTCGAACGGCTCGGCTGCACGCAGCAGGAGGTGCTCCGCGTCCGCGCCGTCGCCGACGACGATCGCGGCGTAGCCCTCCGCGCGCAATCCCTTCACCAGGAACGACGCAATCCGCTCGTCGTCCTCGACGACGAGGATCCTCACCGCTCGACCTCGAGGGAGTACGGTGCGCGCCCAGCGGGGAGCATGATCGAGACGCGTGCCCCCCCTAGCCGAGACTCGCCTATCGTCACGCGCCCACCGTGGGACTCGGCGACAGCCTTGACGATCGCGAGGCCGAGGCCCGTTCCGCCCTCGGATCGCGCACCTGGTCGGGAGAAGCGCTCGAGCGCCTCCGCACGCTCGTTCGCTGGAATCCCGGGCCCTGAGTCTTCGACGACGAGCTCGACGGTGTCGGCGTACTCGTCCACGCTCGCCGCGAGGTGGATCGAGTCGCCCTCCCTCGTCGCCTTGACCGCATTTGCGACGAGGTTGAGGACCGCGCCGCGGACCTTTGCCTCGTCGACCAGGAGGACGCGGTCCGGCACGGGGCCGAGGGTGAACTCGCGCGGCGCGAGGACCTTCGTTGCGGCGAAGCAGTCGCCGAGGAGCGCGCGGAGGTCGACCGGGGTGCGCGCGAGGAAGTCGGGGTCCATTGCGTGGCCGAGCATGAGCAGCCGTTCGACGACGGAGCCCATGTGCCCGAGCTCGTCGACGACGAGGTCGATCGTCTCCTTCACGGTGGTCGGGTCCGCGGCGCCTGTGCGGTTGAGTACCTCGAGGTGGCCACGAGCGACCGTGAGTGGGGTGCGCAACTGGTGAGACACGTCCGCGAGCAGCCGGCGTTGGCCCGCCATTGCCGTCTCGATCCGATCGAGCATCTCGTCGAAGGTGCGCGCGAGGTCGCCGACCTCGTCGTCGGTGCCTTGGTCGCCGAGACGCCGATCGAGGCTCGAGCGCCCGATCTCGTCGGCGGCGGACGTGATCCGACCGACGGTCCGTAGGAGCTTGCGCAAGAGCACGTAGCTGCTTGCGACGCCGGCGATGAGCGCGACCGCGGCCTCGGCGAGCGAGAGCGCGAGGACCCGCGACCGCTCCGCGGCGAACGGCCTCAAGTCGGCTGTCGCGACGATGGTCCCCGCGGGGCGCGCCCCCTCGAGCAGCGGTGCCGCGGCGAGCTCGACGGGACGGTTTCCGACCGTCGTCGCGCGCACCTCCGACCTCGTCAGGGCGTGCGCAAGGAGTGTGGCGACGACAGGAGACCGGGCGAGATCGGCGCCACTCGCGGTCTGGACGCGCCCGCCGCCCGGGAGAGCGACGAGCACTGCGCCTCCGGAAGCGAGGGCGTGCGACTCAAGATAGGCCACAGAGAACGCCTCGAGCGACTCGCGCGCGGGTCGCGCCGACGCGGCGCGAGCGAACGTCCGTAGCTCGGTCGCGAGCCCGCTGGCGGCGACGGTCTGATAGCTCGTCGAGAAGCTCGCCACGAGAGCGATCGCGACCGCGCCGAGCGCGACGGCGAGGATGCCCCCGTGGAGCGCGGCAAGACGGACGGCGGTGCCGGAGCGCCGCCGTGTCGACCCGCTCGGGGTCGGCCACGTCCGAGGTGAGGCAGCGGTCAGTTGTCCGAGCCCGTGCCCGAGCCGGTCGGCGTGGCGCTCGTCGTGGGATCCCCGTCGGAGCCGCCCGCGTCGTCGGTAACGGGCTGGCGCGGCGTGACGACCGTAACCCGCGAGTAGCCGGCCTGCGAGCGCTGCGACGGCGCCAGCGACGTCGGGGATCGCGGCCGCGTCGTCGACGGTGCAGTCGCCGCGACGGCCCGAGCCGGGCGATCCGAGGTCGATGCTCGGACGGGAGCCGCCGTGACGGGCGGGGCACTCGTCGTCGTGGACGTCACGACCGGGCGCGCCGACGCCGCCGACCGGTTCGTCGTCCCCGTGACGGCCGTCGCGGTGGTCCTGATCGTTCGAGCGGTCCCCGTGCCGATCTCGAGAGCGCTCGGGAGCGAGGGCGCGGGACCGTCGGAGCGAGCGAGGAGGAGCGCGACGAACCCGGCGGTGACGACGGCGACCGCGCCGAGCCAGAGCAGCGAGCTCGATCGCCACGGACGGTGGCGTCGGGGGACGCGGTACGACTCCTCGTCACGGACCTCCGTCATGGCCTCACCCCGTCCGTCATGGTCTCACCGCGAGCCAGCCGGTGCGCGTCACGTGGTGCCGCGCGTGGCGCCCTCCGGCGCGACGAGCCCGAGTGCCCCGGCGGGACATGCCGCGACCGCGCGCCTCGCGCGAGCTAGTGCGCGCCCCGTGGAAACTGGTCGCGGGTCGACCTTGGCAAAGCCCCACTCGTCGAGGCAGATCCGCTCGGGGCAGCGGAGCGCGCAGATGCCGTGGCCGTCGCAGCGTGCACCATCGAGCCGGATCACGTAGCGACCGACGAGTGCGTCGTCGCGGATGCGCACCGTCACGACCTCGGCCAGGTGGACGCAGGTTGCGGGAGCGGAAAGCCCGCGCCCGCGGACGCGCATGCTCGCCCGCCGAGATGACGGCGGAGCTCGACCGCGAAAGTGTCGAGTGCGCTCTCGACGAGCTCGGCGACGCCCGTCGGGTGGCCGCACGCGCCCCTGCCGCGAACGGAGGCGGCGAGACGCCGGAGCTCGCGGACGTCGCTCCGGCGTGCGCGCCCGTCCGCGAGCATTCCTGCGAGGTCCGCGATCGCCGGAAGCCCGAACGCGCACGGGCCGCACTGGCCCGCCGACTCGCCCGCGAGCCACCGCAGGAGCCGTGCCGTCTCGGCGATCCCGCACGCCCCCGTGCCGAGCACCGCGACCAGCCCACAGCCGAGCCGCACTCCCGCGTTCGCGAGTGCGTGACGGTCGAGCGGGGTCGCCCACGCGACGCCTCCGTCCACCCAGCTGCCCGAGTAGCCGCCGATCAGGACGGCGACCGGAGGATGCGCGAGGCCCCCGGGGCCAGACAGGATCGAGCCGATCGTCGTCGGCCCGAGTGACTCGACGACCGTGCCTGGCGCGGCGACGTCGCCGGCGAGCGTCAGCAGAGTGGATCCGGGCGAGCCGGTCGAGCCCGCCGTCGCGAACCACGCGGCGCCGTAGCGCGCGATGAGCGCGACGTGCGCGTAGGTCTCCGCGTTGCTCACGACGGTGGGCCGTCCACCCACTCCGGACGCCGCCGGAGGAAGCGACGTACGCCGGGGAGCGGGGGCGCCGCCGGACATGAAGCGGACGACCGCGCTCGCCTCCCCTGCGACGTACCGGTCCGGCGCGTCCACGAGTCGGACACGCGTCGCCCCGGCGCCCGGAACGCGGTCGCGCTCGATGAGCGCTCGGACCACGTTGCGATCCGTCGCGCTGCGTCCGCGATGGAGGTAGACCACGATCTCCGTCGCGCCGACCGCGGCAGCCACCGCGTCGGCTCCGTCGAGGACGAGGTGCGGGCGCAGCTCGAGCAGGGTGGCGTCCTTCCGGCTCGCCGGCTCCCCCTCGCTCGCGTTGACCACGACGATGCTGTCCCCCGGAGACATGACGGCGAGATCGAGCTTGCGCGAAAGGGGGAACTCGCCGCCTCCCCGACCGAGAAGCCCGCTCTCGCCCACCGCGGATCGCAGCTCCTCCGGGGACTGTCGACGGTGTCCAGGTGGCCCGAGGCGCGCGACGTGCGCGGCGTAGGGTTCGGCACCGGCGCTCGCGGCCGGCCCGGCGAGCAGGCGGGTCACTGCCTCACCGGCGATCCCGAAGGCGGGCGGGGCACGCCGCGATCCGCATGCCAAGTCGTCGAGCGCGAGGAGCGGGAGGCTCAATGCCGCACATCCGCGTCCGGTCGCGCGGCGGCCGCTCGGGGACCGTCGAGTCCGGGACCAGCGCGCGCGACCTCGACAGATGCCGGTCGCGCCGCGTACCGCGTCGTGACGGCGGCGAGGACGGCGACGCCGGTCGCGACGTAGACCGGGCGCAGCGCGCGAGCGTCCGTGCCCGCGAACAGGCCGTGAAGCCACACGACGGCGAAGGTAGCGGCCGAGAACCGGTGGACTGCGAGCCAGTGGCCGGTACCTCGTCGTCCAGCCAAACCCGCCGACGCGCCGACGAGGACGACAGCGAGCAATGCGACGACCCCGAGTGCCACGGGCAGCGTCCGGTAGTGAGACATCCCGGGCACGAGCGCGCCCCACCAGCCCACGCCAGCGTAGCGGTCGGCCGCTAGAGCGACGAGATGTCCGGCGACGAGGACGACGGTCGCGACCCCGAGGACCGCGTGCGCTCGTATCCGTGACTCGCCGCGCAGCACGCGGGCCGTGAAGCGCCACGGATGGCGCATCCACACGCCGAGGAGCACGAGCGCGGTGAGGGACAGGTAGGACGCGATGCCGAGAGCGCGCCCGGTGATCCAGGGGAAGTAGCGGCTGTGAAGGGTCGGTGCGGCCGCTCGAGCGACGAGCGCGCCGGCGACGATGGCGCCGGAGGTCACTGCAGTCACCGTCGCAGCGATCGAGATGGCGGCGCGCGTTCGCTGGGACGACGAGGCGTTCATCGCGCTCGCCACTCGAGGATCGGAGCCATGTCGGCCGCGTGCGCGACGGATCCGTCGCTCTCGATCCACAGCGCCGCGACACGCCGCTGCCGCGCCGCTGCGCCGATCCCGTCCGCTCCCGCGAGGAACAACACCTTGCTCCAGACCTCGGCCGTCGCCGGGTCCGGCGCGACGACCGTGACCGCGACGAGGCCGTCGCCTCCCGGCCGACCGGTCGACGGATCGATGAGGTGGTGCACCGGAAGTCCACCCGAGGTCCACCGGCGTACGCGGACGGACGATGTCGCGACGCCGGCGTTGGACACGCCGATCACGGCCACCGGGATGTCCCCGCCCAGCGGGTCCTCTACCCCGAGCATCCATGGGCCCGAATCAGGCGCTCGTCCCGAGCAGTAGATGTCTCCACCCGCGTCGACGAGGAAGTCGGAAGTCGCGGCGGCGAGCAACGCGGCTGCCCACCTCACGGCCAGCCCCTTCCCTATCCCACCGAGATCGACGGCATCGCCGCCGAGGTGCACCGAACGCCGAGCGTGCCGGATCCGAGGGCGCCACGGGGCGAGCGGGCCGCTGCGGTGCGCGTCGGCGGGGGGTGCGCCGAGCTCGGGCATCTCGGAGAAGTCGGTGCTTTCGCGGTAGCCGAGCGCGAGCAGCGACGCGAGCACTCGAGGGTCGAAGCGCCCCGCGCTGCGACGGTGAGCGCCGTAGGCCTCCGCGACGGCGGCGAGCAGGAGGTCGGGGACGACGTGCCAGCGGTCGGGGGCCGCGTTCGCGTGGCTCATCGGGCTCGCCGCGTCGAATCGTGTGCATACGCGCTCGACCTCATGGAAGACCTCGAGAGCGCGCGCGATCGCGCCCTCGAGCCTGGCCGCGCGGTCCGCGTCCACCGTCCTGCCGGCAGGCCGCGTCCGGGGATCCCCTTGCCGCGCCCGTAGCGTGATCTCGCTGGCCATCGCTCGGGTGCGTACGACGACCTCGTCCTCGCCCGGTTCCATGGTCGCGTCGCTCCCGGGGTGTGCTGGCGCGAGGAGGCCGTGCGGCGTCGCGCGCCCACGCGACGGCGCGCCATGGTCAGCCGACACCGGACGGACCTGTTGTCGCATGGGCCGTGGCCGCGGCCGGAGCCGCCGCGGGGAGCGGCGGGATGGACGGGAGTGGAGGGAGCGTGCTCGTCGGCTGAGCGGCACCGGACCCCGAGCCGCTGCTGGACGTGCCCCCCGCCGGGCCGGTCGCTGCGGCGGCCGCCGCGTCGGCCGCAGCGGCGCCTTCGAGAGACGCGGAGCGCTCGAGGTGTTCGACGGCCCCGAGCGCGGCGACGTCGATCGCGAGAGCGCGTCGGGCTCTCACGAGCGCCGCATCGGCGGAGAGTGGCACCGCCCCGGTCGGAGCAACCGTCGAGGCCGGTGTCGCCAGTGGGAGACGGGGCACGGTCCGCTGGACGGCGACATCGGCGACCCCGGCGGCCGCGAGGACGAGCGCGGTCACGACGGCCGCCGGCGCGACCCGCCGTCGGTCGTTCGCGCGTTCCAGCGAGCGCGCGGTGCTCGCCCGACTCGCCGCGATCCGGCGTCGGGCATCGCGGAGCTCGGGCGGGACGCGATACGTGCTCGTCCCGCCGAGGGGCGGGGCCGCGCGTCGGGCAGCGCTGTCGCGGCGATCATCAGTCGTCACCGCTACCGCCCGCCGAAGACGCGCCACTTGCCCCGGTTGTCGCGTGGGTCGTAGGCGCCGTAGTGGATGCACCCGGTGTCCTCGCGAGTGCGCTGCTGCGCTCCTGCAACGCGCTGCTCTCGCGCTGGATCGTCGCGCTCTCGCTCTGTAGCGCCGCGCTTCGCTGCGCGAGCTGGGTCGCCTCGGACGCGAGCTGCGCTCGCTCGCTCGAGATCGCGAGCTGCTCCTGCGCGAGCGCGGTGTGCTCCGTGGCGAGCTTGCCCGCGGACGCGGAGACGGCCGCGACGCTCTGCTCCGACCGGGCGACCGCCGCGGCGAGGCGCCCGCGCACCGCGGCGGCCTCCTTGCCGATGGCGATGGCCTGGGCGGCGACGGCGTCGGCCGTGCTCGCGGCACCACCTGAGGCTCCGGTGACGCCGGGGGTTGCCGGCACCTCGGTGGCCGGCGAGGCGGTCGTCGGGGAGGCGGACGTCGAGTGCTCGGCCGGGACGCTCGCGACTGCTGCCGCGCCTCCGGCAAGGGCCCCGCCCGCAGCAAGCGCCGCGACCCATCGGGTGCGGCGGGCGCTCATCGCGGCACCGGGCCGGGCGCACGGCCTGGCGAGGGTCGCGGCGCGCTGGTCGGCCATGGGTTCGCCGTGCTGTCCATGCACGCAGTATGGGCCCTCATTCTGACGCCACGATGAGCTGGACGTGAGGGTCCTCTCACACTCGCCGTGACGGGGAGCCTACCTAGAGTGGCTGGATCCGAGTGCTTGCGCGACGAGCTCGTAGGAGCGCAGGCGGTCACCGTGGTCGTGGGTGATCGTCACGACGAGCACCTCGTCCACCCCGTAGGAGGCAGCGAGAGAGACGAGCTCGCGTGCGACGTGCTCGGGGTCGCCTACGACGAGCCGGGTGAGCTGCGACCCGACGTCCGATCCTTCCGGGTCGTCGTCGACCTCCTCGAGGCTCGGGACGGGACCCGGGTCGGCAGCGAAGCGCAAGCGCTGGCGCCAGCGCATGACCGGAGTCGCGATGCGCAGCGCGTCGGGAGTGGTCGGCGCGCAGACGACCGATACCGCGATGCTCGCCTCGGGTGCCTGAAGGGCGCGAGACGAGACGAACTGCTTGACGTAGCGCGAGACGGCCTCCGGCCCTCCGACCGGGTTGATGAAGTGGGCGAAGCAGAGCGCCGTGCCGAGTTGCGCGGCGAGCTCGGCGCCGTAGCCGCTCGAGCTGAGGATCCATGGTGCGGGGGCCGAGCGTGGCACCGGTGTCGCCCGGACGGCGCGGAACGGATGGCGCTCGGGGATGTCGTCGTGGAGCCACGCGAGCAGCTCAGTCACCTGCGCGGGGAAGTCGTCGCGCATCGCGATCTCACGGTCGCGACGCAGCGCGACGGCCGCTCGCGCCGTGCCGCCGGGCGCTCGCCCGACGCCGAGGTCGATGCGGCCGGGGTGAAGAGCCGCGAGCGTGCGGAACTGCTCCGCTACCTTGAACGGGCTGTAGTGCGGGAGCATGACACCTCCGGACCCGACGCGGATCGTCCGGGTCGAGGCGGCGACGTGCGCGACGAGGACCTCGGGCGCGCTCCCCGCGAGGCCTGTCGTCGCGTGGTGCTCGGCGAGCCAGTACCTGTGGTAGCCGAGGCGCTCTGCGAGGCGCGCGAGCTCGACGGTGTTCGCGAGCGCTTCGGTAGCGTCGCTGCCCGACGCGACGGGACTCTGATCGAGCACGGAGATCTTGATCACGCGCGGTCCAACGCCGCGCGGGCCGTCGCTCTTCCGGCTCGGCGCGCGGCGTGCCTCGGGGCCGGACGTCGTCCCGGTCGAGCGGTAGCGTGGCGCGGTGACCGAGCTACCTGACCCGAGGACCGAGCAGGCTGATCGACCCAGTCGATCGAGCGGCGCCGAACCGGGGGCCGGAGCCCGTCGTGAGCTGTTCGACCCCGGGTCGTTCTCCTGCCCGCGGTGTGGCGTCGCGGGTGTCGTCGAGCGCTTCTACGGCCCATGCGAGGCATGCCGGGACGAGCTCGGTCGCACGATGGCTCTCGCTCCCCGCGAGATCGAGATCGAGGCGTACGCTCCGAAGCTCAACGTCGTGGCGAACCACGTAGCGACCAAGGAGTGACGATATGGCGATGACGAGCGTGCCACCGTTTCGCGCGGACCACGTCGGCAGCCTGCTGCGCCCGTCGGCCCTGCTCGAGGCCCGCGAGCGGCGAGCGGAGGGCGCGATCGGCGCTGACGAGCTGCGCGAGGTCGAGGACGACGCGGTTCGGGCGGTCGTTGCTGCTCAGGAATCGCTCGGGCTGCAGGCCGCCACCGATGGAGAGTTCCGACGCTCGTCGTGGCACATGGACTTCATCTACCAACTGGGCGGCATCACGAAGACCGACGGCAACCTCGCCGTGTCGTTCCGCAGCGAGGCGGGCGAGATCGAGTTCACGCCGGCCGCGCTCAAGGTCGAGGCACGGATCGGCCTCCACCACACGATCTTCGAGGACGCGTTCCGCTTCCTTGCGTCGACGGTCACGGCGGCGGTCCCGAAACTCACGATCCCCTCACCGAGCATGGTCCACTACCGAGGTGGGCGTGCCGCGGTGGATCCGGCGATATACCCCGAGATGGACGACTTCTGGACCGACCTGAGCGCCGCATACGCGGCCGAGGTAGCGGCGCTCGGCACGCTCGGTTGCACCTACCTCCAGCTCGACGACACGAGCCTCGCCTACCTCAACGACCCGGAGCAACGAGCGTTCATCGCGTCCCAGGGCGGCGACCCGGACCACCAGCACGAGACCTACATCGCGAACATCAATTCCGCGCTCGCCGGCCGTCCGGAGACGATGCGCGTCACGACGCACATGTGTCGAGGAAACTTCCGCTCCTCGTGGGCCGCCGAGGGCGGTTACGACTTCGTCGCCGAGGCACTGTTCAACGACCTCGAGGTCGACGGGTTCTTCCTCGAGTACGACGACGAGCGCTCCGGCACGTTCGAGCCTCTTCGCTTCGTGCCACCGGGGAAGTTCGTCGTCCTCGGGCTCGTCACGACCAAGCGGGGCGCGCTCGAGTCGAAGGACGAGCTGAAGCGCCGGGTCGACGAGGCGGCCGCGTACGTGCCCATCGACCAGCTCTGCCTCTCCCCGCAGTGCGGCTTCTCCTCCACCGTCGAGGGCAACGCCCTCACCGAGGAGGAGCAGTTCGCGAAGCTCCGCCTCATCGTCGAGACTGCGCACGAGATCTGGGAATGACGCTTCCGAGGACGCTCGATCGCTAGGCCCGTGTCCGGCGTCGTCACGATCTCCGCGAGCTACGGAGCCGGAGGGGCGGTCGTCGGGCGCGCCGTCGCGGATCGCCTCGGCCTCGATTTCTTCGATCGGGCCATCCCCGTCGCGGTGGCGGATCGCCTCGCGATCAGCGCCGAGGAGGCGATCGCGCTGGACGAGCATCCACCGGGCCTCGTCGAGCGGATGCTCGCCTCACTCGCGTCCGCGGCCGCGCCGATGGCGTCGGATGCCGGCGTGGATCTCGGGCGAACGCGCTCGGGCTACCGCGCTGGCACCGAGGAGATCCTCCGCCAGATAGCCGACGGAGCGGGTGGGGTCGTGCTCGGACGAGCGGCGATGGTCGTGCTCGCAGGTCGGAGCGACGTCCTAAGCGTTCGCCTCGACGGGCCTGCCGACCGCCGCGTCGCGCAGGCGGTCCGCTTGCATGCGGGCGAGGAGGCGACAGCCCGAGCGGAGCAACGCAACACCGATCGAGCGCGCGAGGCGTACGTGCGAATTTTCTACGGGACGAGCCAAGGGGAGCCGAGCCTCTACCACCTCGTGATCGACAGCACGGCGATCGAGCTCGCTACGTGCGCCGATATCGTCGTCACCGCGGCGCGATCGCGGTTGCCGCGCGACGCGGCCGGTCGCGACTGACGAAGGAGGATCACGAATGACCGAAGGGACGGATGGGGCGACGCCGCCCGTGCACGCAAGCGGCGAGCTCTCACTCGCGCACATGACGGTCCACCGCCTCGGCTTCGGAGCGATGCGGATCACGGGCCCAGGTATCTGGGGGCCGCCGGGCGATCGGCCCGAGGCGCGTCGGGTGCTCCGCCGGGCGGTCGAGCTCGGGGTCGATTTCATCGACACGGCCGACTCGTACGGCCCGTACGTGAGCGAGGACCTCATCCGCGAGGCTCTACACCCGTATCCCGAGGGGCTCGTGATCGCGACGAAGGCGGGTCTCGTCCGGACCGGCCCTGACGCCTGGCATCCGGTCGGCCGCCCCGAGTACCTCCGCCAGGAGTGCGAGATGAGCCTGCGCCGGCTCGGGGTCGACAGCATCGACCTCTTCCAGCTCCATCGGATCGACCCGGCAGTGCCTGCCGCCGAGCAGTTCGGGTTGTTGCGCGAGCTCCTCGATGAAGGCAAGGTGCGCGCAGTCGGACTGTCCGAGGTGGGCGTGGACGCGATCGGGGAGGCGTCCGCGGTCGTTCCCGTCACGACGGTGCAGAACCTTTACAACCTGTCGAACCGGTCCTCGGAAGCCGTGCTCCGGTACTGTGAGGCGCGGGGAATCGGCTTCATCCCGTGGTTCCCGATAGCGAGCGGCGCACTCGCGCGGGACGGTGGGGCGGTGGACCGTGTCGCACTCGAGGTCGGGGCCACGCGGGCGCAAGTCGCGCTCGCGTGGTTGCTCGCGATCTCGCCCGTCGTGATGCCGATCCCCGGCACGTCGTCCGTCGGCCATCTCGAGGAGAACTGTGGCGCCGCCGGAGTACATCTCTCAGCGGAGCACCTCGCGGCACTGTCCGGCGCCTCCTAGGCGCGGTCCGCGCTATCGGGGGAGCTCCGCGCTGCCGGGGGCGCTCCGCGCTGCTCGCGGGTCAGGTGCGGTCCGTCGCGAGCGCGGGTGCGCGCCCGCCGAGGTCTCTCGCCGATCGCGCCGCCGCGAGGACCGCGTCGGCGTCGAGCGGCCGGGAGAACAGGAACCCCTGGCCCCATTCGCACTCCTCGCCGCGCAGATGAGCGAGCTGCGACTCGTCTTCCACGCCCTCGGCGATCGTCGAGAGGCCGAGGTAGCGACCGAGGTGGATGAGGGCGTCGAGGAAGTTCTGCCCGTCCTCCGAATCGAGGCGCGCGACGAACGAGCGGTCGATCTTCAGCACGTCCACGGGGAACTCCCGCAGGTACGAGAGCGACGAGTACCCCGTGCCGAAGTCGTCGATCGCGATCTGCACGCCGAGGCGCTTCAACGCTCGAAGCCTGCGAGCCGTCGTCGCTGTGTCCGCGAGGAGCATCGACTCGGTGAGCTCGACGGAGAGGTAGCGAGCGTCGAGCCCGGACTCGGCGAGTGCCTCGCGGACGTGCTCGACGAGCGTGTCGTAGTGGAGCTGACGCGCCGCGACGTTCACGGACATACCGACCGGCCAGCCGAGGTCGTGCCACTCTCGTGCTTGGCGGCACGCCTCGCGCAGCACGAACCTGCCGACGTCGACGATGAGGTCCGACGTTTCGAGGATCGGGATGAACTCGTCCGGCCCGACGATCCCCCGCGCAGGATGGCGCCAGCGAAGCAGTGCCTCGACCCCGCTCGTCGCCCCTGTCCGCAGGCTCACGATCGGCTGGTACACGAGGAACAGCTCACCGTTCGCGAAGGCGTCGTGAAGATCGGTCTCGAGCGAGAGCTTCTTCGTCACGGCCTCGCGCATCGCGGGGTCGAATACGACGTGGCGACCTTTGCCGGCGCCTTTTGCGTGGTAGAGCGCGATGTCGGCATCACGCAACAGGTCGTCGGGGTTCGCGCACGCGCCCGTCGCGACGCCCAGGCTCGCGGAGAGCACGACCCGACCCTTTCCCGCGTCGCCGATCGAGAACGGCTCGGCGACGACCTCGCCGATCCGTTCTGCGAGCGCCTCCACCCCGCCGTGCACCGCCGGGTCCGACACGAGCACGACGAACTCGTCGCCGCCGAGGCGACCGACGGTGTCCTGTGGCCCGACCGACTGGGTGAGGCGGACAGCGAGCTCCTCGAGAAGCTCGTCGCCGGCGTTGTGACCGAGGTTGTCGTTCACGACCTTGAAGTCGTCGAGATCGATGAACATCACGGCGATGGCTGTGCCCTCCGCACGTGAGTGCGCGATCAAGTCGTGCGCGCGGTCGCCGATGAGAAGCCGGTTCGGAAGTCCGGTGAGCGGGTCGTGCAGGGCCTGGTAGCGGAGCTCGGCAGTGCGCTGCTCGACGAGCACGAGGGCCGAGCGCCTCGAGCGGATGAGCACGTCCACGAGCGCAGCGAGCAGGGTCGTCACGAGAAGGCCCCCGAGGACGATGAACAGCGCCTCGGCCCTCGGCGACACGACCGTGACCCGCGGACGGAGCGCGATCTTGACGATCCAGGTGCCGCCGCCGGTGCGGATGGAGATGCTCGTGGCACCTGCCGGCAGCCGCCCCGAGCGCGCGAGGACCGTCGCAGCCGCTCCGGAGTTCGCGTACTCGAGCACGAGCGCGACCGTGCCAGCGCTCGCAGTGACGGGCCGGAGGATCTCGGAGGTGTCGAAGAGGCCGAGCGTCCAGCCCTCGATCGCCCTCGACCGGGCCGGAGCGGTCGAGGGCAGCGCACGGCCGCCGTAGACGGGGCTGATCATTGCGAACACCGACCGCCCCTGGAGCAGAGCGCCGAGCGCCTTCGCGCTCGGCCCGCCCGCGCTGACGAGCACGCGAGAGAGCGATGTGACAGTGGGAAGGCCAGTCCTCGCGGACCACGCGAGTAGGGAAGCGACCGGTGAGGTGCAGTAGTTGTGACCCGGACCGACGTACGCGAGGAGGTGGGGCCCGACCGCCGTGGCGATCGCCCGTGGGAGGCGATGCTCGGCAGTCGCTGCGAGGCGCGTCAGGCAGTAGTAGCCGCCTGGCGTGGGGGCGGCGGGCACCGTCCCGCTCACGGCCGACGGTATGCCGAGGGGCGGATCACGCCGTGTGGCCGCGATCAACCCGGGGAGCCCTGCCGCGCGCAGCCTCTGGATGTAGCTGAACGAGAACGCGCCCGGATACGCGTTGGAGCCTCCGAGGCGGCCCAGTAGCTCGCCGACCGCCGTGCTGTCGATCGACGGATGGGTGGCGATGACAGCGTTCACCGTGGCGAGCAGGTCGGTGTCGCGTTGCATGGACGACCCGAGCACCGCGCGCGCGTTCGCTAGCTCGGACTCGAGCGAATGCTCGGTCAGGCTGTGCGCGTAGGAGTACCAGGTGGTAGAGCCGAAGATCGACGCGGCTGAGCCGACGAGCGCGATAGCGAGGACGACGACGCGCCACGTCGAACGACCGGGCACGGAGCGGTGAGGAACGTGGGCGCGCGGCGACAGCCCGCGTGGCCGGCGACCGGGTGCCCGACGGTCCGGTGCGTAGGAGATGGAGCGGCGAGAGCCGCCAGTTCGCGGCCTCGGCCGCCGAAGCGTTGCCATCGAATCCGCGTTCCTCGCAGACCTTCGGTCGACTGCCGGCTGGTTCCAGCTGGGCTACCCGTTGTATGACGACCGGCTTCCGTCCTGGGTTGAGGAGTCGATGAGCAGCGGCGGTATCTCGGCGAGCGTGGTGGCGGTGAAGCGGCGAGGATGGGCACGAGATGGATCCTCGACGATCTCGCTTCTCGAGGTCGTGTGATAGGGCACGTGGACGGCCCTATCCGCCGATCTCGAGCACGGGCTCGACGTCCGATCGCTCGCTGTTCCCGATCATGAGGAACTCGCCAGGGGGACACCGGAGCGCGTCGATCAGCTCGCCGTAGGCGCCGGTGGACTCCTCGCTCACGATCTCAACGTGAGCGAGGTGCCGGCGCAGTCCGCTGCGCTCGAGCTTGCGCTCTTGGTCGACGAGATCGCCCTTGGTCACGAGCACGACCCGGTGGGTCCGGGACAGAAGCTCGAGGGCGTCCTCCGCCCCAGGGAGGAGCTCTACCGGATGGGCCATGAGCGTGCGCCCTATCTCGACGACGGCGCGCAGAAGCGCACCGTCGACCGCGTCGCCTGCGAGGTCGAGCGCCGTCTCGATCACGCTGAGCGTGAAGCCCTTCGCGCCGTATCCGAAGAGCGGGAGGTTCTCCGCCTCTTGCCTTTGCAGCGCCTCGGCGAGCACGCCAGGCGCCGCGGCATCCGAGAGCAGATCGGCGAGATCAGACCCTGATTTTGCAGAAAGCGATCCGACCGGCTCTGTAGCAACGTGGGCTCCCTGCAGAAGGCCGTGCCTGACGCCCCGGGAGCGGCGGATCGAGGCGAGTCTGCCGATGTTCGTGGGATTCGGGTCTCCGATGAGCGGTGCCGACCCGGTCCCGGGCAGGCTTCGCCTCGCTCGTGTCATTCGTCGTGGCCTCGGGGCTCAGGCGAAGGCCGGCAGGGCTCGCAATCGCACCATCGCGGCGATGAAGGCCTTCGCGTGCGGGTAGGCGCGCGGGAGGCGGAGATGGAGCCTTCGCCCACGACGCGTGACACGTGCGGCGACGTTGAAGAAGGAGAGCCGGAGACGCTTGCCCCGGCTGGTCGAGAACGCCTCGGGCAGCGCCAGGACGCGGATCCAGCGGGCGACGTTGTAGGCGAGCGCCGAAGCGAGCCACCAGCACCAGTTGCCGAGAAAGCTCTGCAGCGGAGCGTGGTTCAGCCCGAAATCGTGCTTGAGCTGGCGGATTGCCTCCTCTGGAGCACCA
>DATLRJ010000048.1:0-2006 GCA_035534715.1 Acidimicrobiales bacterium
CCGTCCTTTGTCGCCACCGGCTGAAAGAGGTCTCTCCTGACCGATCCGTCGGCGCGTTGAGCTGCTGAGAGGCGGGCGGCGGCGCCTGCTGCCTCGATTTCTTGCTGCTCGAGGGTCCGGAAACGAAACGAGGGGAACGACGTTGCGCTCAGCTGCCGTCTGGCGGAAGATGCGCTGCGTCGACACGGCCACCGTGGACGCGTCGATCGCGGTCGACGAGGAGGCGAGCTCGCTCGTCGCGCACGTGCGCCCGAGGAAGGCGGCCAAGGCCCGCCGCGGCACTGGGCGGTCGGCGCGCCGGGCCATGACCAGGGTGCGGGGCGGCGACGCTCGCGCTGCCTCGACCGGGCGTCGTGATGTGCTTTCGAGGCCGATGCGCCGAGGGCGGGCTGCCCGACCCGCGGACCGACGGTCGCTCAGGAGCCCCGGGCCCACCACGGGGCTGGGCACTCCGGCGACCTCGGCGACGAGGTGGTGCCGCGTTCTCGGGTCCCATCGCGGCGGGCACGGCTCAGATGCTCGAGCCCCCGTCAGGGGAGACGACGCTCCCGGTGAGGTAGAAGGCGCGAGGATCCACAGGAAGGCGACGAGGGAGGCGAGCTCCTCGAGGGTGCCGACCCTTCCTGCCGGCACGCGGGCGAGGATCTCGGCGCGCGTCGTCGCGTCGTCGAGGTAGGGGGCGGTCATCCTCGTCGGGAAGTAGCCGGGGCACAGCGCGACCACAGCGATACCGCTCGCGCTGAGTTCGAGGGCCATCGTCTTCGCGATGCTTACGACCGCGGCCTTGCTGGCGTTGTAGTCGGTGAAGCCGGTCTCGGGTCGCAACGCGTTGACCGACGCGTTCAAGACGATGGCGCCGGGCTTGGACAGCACTCGGGCGCCGGCGCGCGCGACGAGGAAGGTGCCGATGACGTTCACGTCGAGCACCCTGCGGAACTGTTCGACGTCGAGGTCCACCGCCGGGTCCCCGCTGCCGTCGATCCCCGCGTTCGCGAAGACCGCTTCGAGCGATCCGAGCGCCTCCAGCGCGCTCGCGAGCGCCGCGTCGACCTGCGCCTCGTCCGAGACGTCGCACGCCATTCCCCCCGCGAGGTCGAGGCTTGCGACCGTTTCCGTGACGCGTTCGGGCGAGGTACCGAGCACGAAGACGCGCGCGCCGTCGCGGCGCAGCCGCTCAGCACACGCGCGCCCGATACCGCTCGTGCCCCCTGAGATGAGGACGTTCTGCGCTTTCGTCATCCCATTCCCTCGTTCCCGCTCGACCGGCCGGGCGCCGGTGGATGAACCTGTCGTCCGCCGACCCACACCCCGGCGACGAGCGGCACGCCCGGCCGGTACGCGAGATGGACATGGCTCGGCGCGTCGATCAGCACGAAGTCCGCCCGGCTGCCCGTCGCGAGGTTGCCGATGTCGGAGCGACGGAGCGCACTCGCCCCGCCCATCGTCGCCGCCCACACCGCCTCGTCGGGTGACAGGCCCATCTCCCGGACCGCGAGCGCGATGCAAAAGGCCATGTTCGTGGTGAAGCTCGAACCCGGGTTGCAGTCGGTCGCGAGCGCCACGGTCGCGCCGGCGTCGAGGAGCCGCCTTCCGGGCGCGTAGGTCGATCGAGTGGAGAACTCCGCGCCCGGCACCAGCGTCGCGACCGTCGCGCTCGAGCTGAGCGCGTCGATGTCGGCGTCGCTCAGGTACGTGAGGTGGTCGGCGGAGGCCGCTCCGAGCTCGACCGCGAGCTGGGCGCCGGGACCCGGCCCGAGCTGGTTCGCGTGGAGCCGCAATCCGAGCCCGTGGCGCGACCCGGCCGAGAGGGCCTCCCTCGCCTGGTCGGCGTCGAACGCGCCACGGTCGCAGAAGACGTCGATCCAGCGCGCGTACGGCGCACACGCGTCGAGCATCGCGCTCGCCACGAGCGAGACGTACTCGTCGCTCCTGCCCGAGTACTCGCCCGGCACGACGTGGGCGCCGAGGAACGTGGTCTCCGGCGTCGCCGCCCTCGCGAGCCGGAG
>DATLRJ010000049.1:0-10605 GCA_035534715.1 Acidimicrobiales bacterium
TCGGTCGAGTGCTGGCGCCGGGCCCGCACGATGCTGTCCGGCGAGCGCGCCGGCGACGCGGACCTCGCGCTCGCTCCCGGGATCGTGCTTCGTGACGGCGAGATCGCGCTCGCCCCCGACGCGGACCCGGCCGCTGATCCCACGCTGCTCGTGCGCATCGCGGCAGCAGCGGCGCAGCGCAACGCGCTCGTCGAGCGCGACACGCTCGACCGCCTCGAGGCTTCGGCGCCCGCCGTGCCGACGCCGTGGCCGGCCGAGCTGCGGGAGGCGTTCGTCTCGCTGCTCGGGACCGGCGACGCGCTCGTCCCGGTCGTCGAGGCCCTCGACCAGCGCCGGCTGTTCGAGCGACTGATCCCCGAGTGGTCCGCCGTCCGCCACCGACCGCAGCGCAACGCCTACCACCGCTACACCGTCGACCGGCACCTGCTCGAGGCCGTCGCGCGCGCCTCCGCGCACGTCGCGGACGTCGACCGCCCAGACCTCCTGCTCATGGGCGCGCTCCTCCACGACCTCGGAAAGGGCCACGAGGGCGACCACAGCGAGGTCGGCGAGGAGCTCGCGACGACCATCGCGAGGCGAATGGGCTTCGAGGAGCGCGACGTCGCGGTCCTCTCGTGCCTCGTCGCCTACCACCTCGTGATCCCCGAGTTCGCGACGCGACGGGACCTCGACGACCCGTCCACCGCTCGGCTCGTCGCGAAGATCGTCGAGAACCGCCGCACCCTCGCGCTGTTGACCGCGCTCACCGAGGCCGACAGCCGCGCGACGGGGAGCTCCGCGTGGAGCCCGTGGAAGGCGGAGCTCGTCGCGACGCTCGCGGAGCGCGTCGGGCGCGTCCTCGACGGGCTGCCGGTCGGGGCGAGCGCGCCGTTCGTCCCGACCGCGGAGCAGTCCGAGCTGCTCGCGAGCGGCCGCCTCGCGCTGCGCGCGACGGGTCGGCGCGTGACCGTCGTCGCTCCGGACCGGATCGGGCTCTTCTCCGCCGCGGCGGGGGCGCTCGCGCTCCACCGGTGCAACGTGCGACGCGCGACCGCAGTCGCCGGGACTCCCGGGATGGCCGTCGAGGTCTTCGACGTCGAGCCGCAGTTCGACCGGACTCCGGACTGGCCGGCCGTCGAGCGCGACCTCGCGGCGCTGCTCGACGGGCGTCTCGACATCCGCGCGCGGCTCGCCGAGCACGACCGCACGTACGCGCGCTCCCGCCGCCCCGTGTCCGCGCTCCGCCCCGAGCGCAGGATCTCGGTCGACAACGAGACCTCGGAGATCGCGTCCATCGTCGAGGTGCGCGCGCCCGACCGACTCGGGCTCCTCTACGAGATCACCGCGGCCCTCGCGGGTGCCGGCTACGACGTCGAGGCCGCGCTCGTCGACACGCTCGGGCACGAGGTCATCGACACCTTCTACCTCCGGGGCCCCGACGGCGCGAAGGTCGCCGGCGAGGACGAGGTCAAGCGGGTGTGCGACACGCTCGAACGCGTCGTGCGCGGCGAGGCGGACGACGAGGGCGTCGTGCGCGGCGAGCCGGACGACGAGGGCGTCGTCCGGTAACGGCGTCCGGCGCTCAGAGCCCGGGCGGGACGATCCCCCAGGACGCCGCGAACGCCTCCCCCGGCTCGAGCACGACGAGGTCGTCCCCGGTCCGCAGCGCGTCGGGCGGGCACGTCATCGGCTCGAGGGCGATGGCCCGTCGCCGGTCGGGCTCGGCGAGCGTGTCGCCCGAGTACACCATCGCGTACCCGAAGGCGTCGTCGGCCCAGAGCTCCACCGGCGCGGGCGCGTCCGACACGAGCAGCTCCGCGTGCCATCTCCCGTCGCCGCCGACGGCGATGCCGGTGAAGCAGTCGTCGAGGCGCAGCGCCCCGATCGGCTCGCGCGCCGCGCACGGCAGGCTCCCGGCGACGACCTCGTACGCGGTCCCGCGCACGTCCTCGACACCGACCGGGATCATGCGCTCGTCCAGCACGAGGCGCCGCTCGGCCGGCACCGCGAGCCTCGCCGCGTCGACACCGCCGGCGCCGGCGGCGAGGTAGCCGTGGAAGCCGAGGCCGAACGGCGTCCGGCGGTCCCCTTCGGCGACGGCGCGCACCGACACCGTGAGGCCGCCGTCGTCGAGTCGGTACTCGATCTCGATCCTCAGCCGGAACGGGTACGCGGGCTGGGGGTGCAGGACGTGCTCGAGCCGGACGGCCGAGCGCCCGTGCTCGACGAGGCCCCACGGCGCCCAGCGGACGAGGCCGTGGATCGCGTTCCCGCGCTCCGGCTCGTCGAGCGGTACCTGCGCCGGCGTGCCCTCGAACTCGTAGCGTCCGTCGCGCAGCCGGTTCGGCCACGGTGCGAGGACCTGCCCCCGCCCTCCGCCGCACATCTCGTCCTCGCCGAATCCCCAGCAGACCTCGCTCCCGCGGACCTCGTAGGTGCGAAGCGTCGCCCCGACCTCGGTGACGACGGCACGCTGGTCGCCGTGCTCGAGCCGGTACTGGGTTCCAGACGGAGGGATCACGGGCCGATCGTAGCGACGGGCCGGGCGTGACGCTCGGCGGTGGGCGCGCCACCCGGCGAGGTTGCGTTCCGGTGACAGATGGCCAGTGCGTGCTAGTTCTTCTGCCCTACGAGCAGGTGGTTCAGATGCGCGACTTTGCTACAGCCGTGTAGTTCGGCTACCGTTTTGCCACTCAGACAGAGACACCGACGGACGGTGCCGGGCGACCGGCACCCGGGTATCGGCGGGCGTGGCCTCGTGCCCCCGACCGTGCCCGAGCCAGCGGCTCAGCTCCTGCCGACTCCCGCGCACCGCGCCGTCCCATGCCCCCACGCCCGCAGGGCGAGAAGGAGACGCCGCACGACAAGCCGAGGGCCGCCCCCGTCAGCACCTCGCCGAGACGCCATGTGCGTCCCGACCCGGTACGCCCTCCCGGCACCGGGCCACGAGCCGCATGCACCGATGACGGCGTGCCCGCATCCCGCACCCACCTGGAACCCCACGGGTTTCCCGCAGTCCAAGGAGGCGCAAGATGCGAACGCACCCACTGCTCGCACTCTTCACGACCACGATCACCCTCACCTCGACCGGCTTCGTCGCCGGATCGCTCGCCGACTCGGGACACCCGGCGGCGGCCTCGTCCGCGCGCTCGACCGCGCACCGCGTCACGCGCCTCGCCGCGCCGGCGCCGCTCGCCGCGACCGGTTCGACGGCCGCCGCCGACCGCCGCCCCGCCGCGATCACCGCGGTCGCGACCCACGCGATCCGGCTGTTCGTGCGGAGCGACGTGTCGGCCGCCGGACCGCTCGCGCTCGCGCTCGTCCTCGGCTCGCGCGACCGGCACCGGATGCTCCCCGCGAGCGTCCGCCGGCACGCTGCGCACCTCGTGCAGCTCCTGATCGAGGGCGCGAACCGCACGGCGAGGTCGGCCACGGCTCCGGCGACCGGCGTCTGGCTCGCGTTGCGCACGTGCGAGTCGGGCGGCAACTACCGGGCGAACACCGGCAACGGCTACTTCGGCGCCTACCAGTTCCTGCCGACGACCTGGTGGTCCCTCGGTTACCACGGTCTGCCGAGCGAGGCGCCGGTGCGCGTCCAGGACCAGGCCGCGCGCCTCCTGGAAGCGCGGGCGGGGTGGCAGCCCTGGCCGCAGTGCGCGGCCACGCTCGGCCTCGGCTAGGCGTCCCCGGCCGGCGCGCGCGGGCCGCAGTGGACGCCACGGCGCGGCACGGGCCCGGTACGCTGCAAGGAAGGATCCTCACGAGAGGGAAGGTGTCCATGGACGTCGTTGAGCCACCGTCGTTCGGCAGCGTCGCGCTCACCTTCGACGACGTCATGCTCCTGCCACAGGCCTCGGACGTGCTCCCCCACGAGGTCGACACGACGACGCGGCTCTGCGACCGGCTCGAGCTGAACATCCCGCTCGTCTCCGCAGCGATGGACACGGTGACCGAGTCGCGCCTCGCGGTCGCGCTCGCGCGCCTCGGCGGGCTCGGGATCGTGCACCGCAACATGTCGATCGAGCGCCAGGCCGAGGAGGTCGACCGGGTGAAGCGCTCCGAGGCGGGCATGGTGCTGAATCCCGTGAAGATCCTCCCCGACCGGCCCGTCGCGGAGGCGCGCGAGCTGATGGCGCGCTTCCACATCTCGGGCGTGCCGGTCGTCGACGAGGACGACCGGCTCGTCGGCATCGTCACGAACCGCGATCTGCGCTTCCTCGAGGACGCCGGAGCGCTCGTGCGGACGGTCATGACCTCCGAGTCGCTCGTGACCGCCCCGGTCGGCACGGACCTCGTGCGCGCCCGGCGGATCCTCCAGGCGGCGAAGGTCGAGAAACTCCCGATCGTGGACGACCGCGGGCGGCTGCGCGGGCTCATCACGGTCAAGGACATCACGAAGCAGGAGACGTACCCCGCGGCGTGCAAGGACCCCGACGGCCGGCTGCGCGTCGGCGCGGCGGTCGGCGTCGGCAGCGACGGCCTCGCTCGGGCGAAGGCGCTCGTCGACGCCGAGGTCGACGTCATCTGCGTCGACACCGCGCACGGGCATTCGAGCCGGGTCGTCGACACCGTCGCCGAGCTCCGGGAGAACTGGCGCACGGGCATCATCATCGGCGGCAACGTCGCGACGCGCTCGGGGACGCGTGCGCTCGCCGAGGCCGGCGCGGACGTCGTGAAGGTCGGGATCGGCCCGGGCGCCATCTGCACGACCCGGGTCGTGACCGGCATCGGGGTCCCCCAGTGGACCGCCGTGCGCGACTGCGCGCTCGAGGCACGCGAGCACGGAGTCGGGATCCTCGCCGACGGCGGCATCCGCTTCTCCGGGGACATCGCGAAGGCGATCGGCGCGGGCGCGCACGCGGTGATGCTCGGCAGCCTGCTCGCCGGCGTCGAGGAGAGCCCCGGCGAGATCACGATGATCGGCAACCGCCCGATGAAGCGCTACCGGGGCATGGGGAGCCTCGGGGCGATGGCGGCGCGCTCGTTCTCGAAGGACCGGTACGCGCAGGAGCACGTGAGCGAGGCCGAGAAGGTCATCCCCGAAGGGGTCGAGGGCAACGTGCCCTATCGCGGCCCGCTCAACGAGGTCGTCCACCAGCTGGTCGGTGGTCTTCGCCAGGCCATGGGCTACAGCGGGACTCGGACCGTCGCGCAGCTCCGCGAGCAGGCGCAGTTCATCCGGGTCTCGCCGCAGGCAATGCGGGAGAGCCACCCTCACGACCTCACGGGCGTCGTCGACGCGCCGAACTACTGGGCGAGCGACCTGTAGCTCCCCGCACGGACGGGTCCGCGCAGCTGCGGTGCTCGCGAGTGACGGCGCGCCGTCGTCGCTACCCGGCCGGGTGGCTCGGGCAGTTGAACATCCACCGGGTCCCGAAGCGGTCCGCGCACGTCCCCCAGTACGCGCCCCAGGGCATGTCCACGAGGCCGAACTGTTCGCTCCCGCCCTGCGACAGGAGCCCGAACAGCCGCTCGGTCTCGGCGCGGTCCTCGAGCTCGAGGTTGATGGTCATGGAGTTGCCGAGGCGGCGCACGTGGCCGAGCGACTCGAGCATGTCGGTTCCCATGATCACGTGGCCCGCCAGGATCGGGAGCTCGACGTGCATGACCATCTGCTGCTCGGCCTCGCTCAGCGCGGGCTGACCGGGAGCGGTGGGCATGTCGCCCATCCGGTGGATCGGCGTGAGGAACTCGGTGCCGAACACGGACCTGTAGAAGTTGAACGCCTCCTCGGTGTCGCCCATGAAGTTCAGGTAGGTGCTCACTCGCGGCATCGGGCCTCCCTTCGGTCTCGTACTGCCATCATCGGTCCGGGCCCGCGCCGTCGCCTAGGGTCGGCCGAGGACGCCCGCCGATCGCCGCGTCTCCTCACTGGGAGCGCCGGCGGCCCGCAGCGCCGGTGCCGGAGAGCCTCCGCCCACGCCCGCTCCGCGCCTGGCGCGGTGCCCAGCTCCACCGCCGCGCGGCCACGGCGGCAGCCACGACACCCCATGCCGCCATGACGACGAGGTCGTGCCACGGCCAGCTCGACACTCCCTTCTGGGCGATCGACGCGTCGTACACGGCGACGATCATGTGCCGCACGGGAAGGTAGGACGAGAACTTCGCGAGCCCGGAGCTCGCCGCGAGCGGGAACCAGAGGCCGGACAGGAAGAGAAGGACGAAGAACACCACGCTCGTGATCGGTGCCCCGGCTTCCTGGTTCGGGACGAGCGTGCTCGTCCCGAGGCCCAGCGCGGTGAACGAGGCGGCGCCGACGACGAGCACCACGACCAGCGCGAGGAGGTTGTGCGGAAACGGCACGCCGTACCCGAAGCGCCCGATGAGCAGCACGAGAACCACCTGGACGACCGAGATGATCAGCGCGTTCGCGGAGACGGCGGCCATCATCGCCCAGGCGGGCAGCGGCGAGAGCCGGACGCGCTTCAACAGGCCCATCTCCCGCCGCACGACCAGGTTGATGGTCAACGAGTTGAAGCAGGCGGCCATCACGCCGTACGCGATGAAGCCGGGAACGTAGTAGGAGATCAGCAGCCCGCCACCGAGGGCACTGCTGCGCTGGTGCCCCGCGCTCGAGCCGACGAGGAGGAGGAAGATCACGGAGAACCCGACGGTGAACACCGCGCCGATCGGGTTCAGCCAGAAGTTGAGCTGCTCGTAGTAGACTTGCCGGGCCATCAGCACGACGTCGCCCATCGCGCGCGTGTGGCCTCCGGTGGCAGGACCGCGGGTCACTGGCGCTCCGCCGCGCCCGACGGGTCCCCGGCGTCCGGCGCGTGGCCGGTCAGTCTCAGGTAGACGTCCTCGAGGGTGAGCCGCTCCACTGTCAGCCCGACGACGTCCACCTGCTCGCGCAGCGCCCAGTTCGTGAGCGCCGCGAGGACCTCGACCTCCCGGTCCGTCTTGATCTCGAAGGCGCCGCCGCCCGAGACGCGCGCGTCGACGGGGAGCGGGGGCGCGCCGGCCGTCCCGGGGAGCCGGAAGCGGATGGTCGTCTCGCCCACGTCGCGTCCCCCGAGCGAGCCCGGGGCCCCCTCGGCGACGATGCGACCGGCGTCGATCACCGCGACCCGATCCGCGAGCGCCTCGGCCTCGTCCATGTAGTGCGTCGTGAGGACCACGGTCGTCCCGCCCCCGGTCAGCGCCCGGACCACCTCCCAGGCCCCGCGACGCGCCGACGGGTCGAACCCCGTGGTGGGCTCGTCGAGGAAGAGCAGCCGGGGACTGCCGACGATGCCGAGCCCCAGGTCCAAGCGGCGCTGCTGACCACCGGACAGCGACTTCACGCGGTCGTCCGACTTCTCCGAGAGCCCGACGAGCTCGAGCACCTCGTCCACCGGTCGCGGGTTCGGGTAGTACCCGGCGTTGCGGGTTAGCGCCTGGCGGACCGACAGGAACGGCTCGACCGCGAGCTCCTGGAGCACGACGCCCATGTGCTCGCGCAGCTCGCGGCTCGTCCCCTGGTTCGCGGGGTCGTACCCGAGCACCTCGACGCGGCCGCGGTCGCGCCGCCGGAAGCCCTCGAGGATCTCGATGACCGTGGTCTTCCCCGCGCCGTTCGGGCCGAGCAGCGCGAAGACCTCGCCCTCGGCCACCTCGAACGTCACGTCCTCGACGGCTTGGTTGCCCTCGTAGCTCTTCGCAAGGTGCTCGACCACGACAGCGGGCACGCGACCCTCCTCCCGGCGCTGCTCCGTCTCGTTCGGTACCACGACGCCTGGGGTCGACGTGCATCGACACCGATTCGATGATCGCACATCGGGACCGGACCATTGCGGCCGATGCGGCGCGCCGCACGCGGTCGCGCCGCGGCGCGCGCGGATCGGTGTCCTGCGCCGGGCGTCGCGGCACCGTATCGTGAGGCCATGACCTCGCGTCGGCGACTCGTCCTGCTCGCGGGTCTAGCGCTTCTCGGCGTCGAGACGATCGTGATGCGGCGACGCGGATTCGCGATCGGCACGCACACGGTGGTGCGCTGCCGACGCGGCCACGTCTTCACGACGATCTGGCTCCCCGGCGCTTCGCTGAAAGCTCTCCGGTTCGAGCCGATCCGGTGGATGCGGCTCCAGCACTGCCCCGTCGGCAGGCACTGGACGCTCGTCGTGCCCGTGCGCGAGGCCGACCTGACGGACGCGGACCGGCAGTCCGCGTCCGAGCACCACGACCTGCGCATCCCGTAGGAGCGTTGGTCGCCGGCCGCGCCGATTCGCGTTCTCGACGCCGGGGCGCGCGGCGTGCGCGATGGGCAGCGAACGCGTCGACGAGCAGCTCGTCGCGGGCGATGTCCGGCCGATCGAGGCGGTGGACCGTCCGATCCCCGGTGCGTGCGACACGACATTCCGCCACCACGACCGGCACCGGCAGTCGCTCGTCCCACCCTCGATCGACGGCTGGACGCCCGGGGAGCGCCTCGCGCGCTCGCGTGCCGGGCGCTCTCGAGCACGTGCTCGACGGGCTCGCGCCCGAGGGGGCGGTAGGAGCGCTTCCTATCCTCCGAGCGTGAACGCCTCCCTGTCCTCCACGCGTGTCCTCGACCGAGCGCCGACGGGGTGGTCCCGTGTTCGCGGGTGCGGTCCGTGGGTCCGGGTGGCGGCCGGGCACCCGCACGATCGCCGTTGCGCAGCCCGGCCGTCCGGACGACCGGGCGCCGCGTGCCCGCCTATGGCCTTGCGCGCCGGCTCTCTCCGGCGCAGCGCATCTCAGTTCTCCATGTGGGAAAATCGTGCTCGCGAGAGGTGGCCACGGCGACGGTTCGCCGAGGCACAGAGGAGTGAGCGATGACGACACGGCGATTCGATCCGGTCGGGGAGCTGCGACCCCTGCCGGTCGCGCCCTTCGCAGACCTGTCGGAGCAGATCGGCACCGAGGCGCCACTCGCCTACGACGTGTACCGCCTGGGTGACGATCTGTGCATCGACTTCGACGTCCCCGGGGTGGACCCTTCGGCGATCAATCTCTCGCTGGAGAACCAGTGCCTCACGATCTCGACGGCGCGGGAGCTGCCCACGGTGGACATCACGGTGATCGAACGCGGTCGAGTGCACGGCGTGTTCGAGCGGCGCCTCGTCTTCCCCAGCAACTGGCAGCTCGAGGACCTGCGCGCCAGCATCGACAACGGCGTGCTCCACTTGCGTGCGCCGCTCCGGGCTTCACACGCGCCACGAACCATCGACGTGGACGCGAGCGCGGCCTCGACGCCCGTCCGCCAGCCCGTTGTCAGCGGCGAGTTCGAAGGGTCCGAGCGGGGCGGGACGGCCTGAGCTGCAACCCTCGAGGTGCGGACATCGCAGCGAGCAGTCACGTTCGCGGTCACCGGTCCGGCGTTCCACCGTCGTGGGCCTGACCCGTCGTGGACGCGGCAGCGACCGTCGCTCTCGACAGTGACGCCAGCCTCCGTCGCGACGCCGGGTCGCGCGGGCTGACCGGCTACGACAGCCCGAGAAAGCGCCGCAGCGACCCGATCTCCGCGTCGCGGAACCGCGCGGCCGCGCGGCTGGACGGCGCGACGAGATCGAATCCGTGCCACACCCCCGGGAACACGCGCAGCTCGACCGGCACGTCCGCGTCGATCAGGCGGCGCGCGTACTCGATGCCCTCGTCGCGCAGCGGGTCGAGCTCCGCGACGCTCACGTACACGGGCGGGAGACCGGAGAGATCGGGCGCGAGCGCGGGCGACGCGTACGGGTCCGGCGCGGCACCGTCGGGAAGGTACAGCGACCACATCTGTGCCGCGTTGCGCCCGCAGAACCCGGGCACGTCCCCGTAGCGCCGCATCGACGCCGTGGCGCACCGCCAGTCCGTCGCCGGGTAGACGAGGAGCTGGAATGCGGCGGCCGGTCCCACCCCGTCGCGGCCGCGCTGCGCGAGCGCGGCGGCCAGGCAGCCGCCGGCGCTGCTTCCGGCGACACCGATCCGCCGCGCGTCGACGCCGAGCTCGCCGGCACCCTCGACGAGCCAGTCGAACGCCGCGGCACAGTCGTCGAGCCCGGCCGGATACCGGTGCTCGGGGGCGAGCCGGTAGTCGACGCTCGCGACGAGGCACCGTGCGCCGCGCGCGAGGTAGGTGGACCGGTCGTGCTCGAAGTCCGGCGCTCCCGAGACGAAGGCGCCTCCGTGGAGGTGGAGCACCGCACCCGTGTCGCCGTCACCGACCCGGCCGTCGTAGAGCTGGACCCGCACCGGGCCCGCGCCGCTCGGGCCGGGCACGGCGATCGAGCTGATCCGCACCGCCGGGTCCCACGTGAGCTCGGTCGCGACGGTGTCCGCGCGGACCCGGGCGAGGTCGGACAGCTCGACGGTCGTGAGCTCCGAGAGGTGCGCGCGGATCCCGGTGTCGATGCGCGCCGGGTCGAAGGCCGTCACGGCGCGCACCGGCGCCGGAGCAGTCGCGGCGCGCATCGGCGCCGGAGCCGTCGCGAGCGGGGCGACCCCGAGACGGCGCCTGGCGCGCCACCGAGTGGAGCCGACCCCGCCACCGGCTAGCGCACCGCCTCGCCCGTCGCCGGGTCGAAGAAGTGGAGCCGGCCGGGGTCGAGCGCGAAGCGCGCCGTGCGGCCGGTCACGAGCCGGGCGCGGGGCTCGACGCGTGCGACGCCCTCGCCGCCGATCGCGAGCGCGCCGGAGGCG
>DATLRJ010000050.1:0-16615 GCA_035534715.1 Acidimicrobiales bacterium
CGACGCCGAGACCGACGATCTCGGCACCGGTCCCGAGCGCCCCGTGCCGAGTGCTCGAGTAGGTCACCGAGCGCCAGTAGCCGAGCGACGCCGCTCCGATCACAAGCGACGGGACGAGCACGATCGCTACGGCCGACAGAAGAGCTCGGTAGTGCGACGTCGCGAGGCGCACCGCTGAGCCGGCGAGCTCGGCGGCACCCGGCGACGGCGAGGTGCCACCGTCGACTCCGGTGTTCGACACGCTGGTCAACGTACCAGAGCGGTCGTTCGCGCCACCGTCCCGCGACGCCAGCTACGATGACTCGTCGCCGAGCGCCAGGTGGACTGCTGCCATGCCGGCGCGCTGCGCTCGTAGCTCAATTGGATAGAGCATCTGACTACGGATCAGAAGGTTGGGGGTTCGAGTCCCTCCGAGCGCACTCGCTGAACTCCCATCTCAACGCTGTCGGGAGGCCCACCGACGTGGCCCGGATCCTCTCCCCGGCATGCAGCAGAGCACGGGCCCGCCCGTCCGTCGCCGATACGCCTGTCCGTCGCTGATACGCCTGGCCCGACAGCCCGGTCCGTCGCCGAGCGGCACGAGGCGCACGCGCCGATTCCAAAGGCACCACCTGTCTCGCGGCCCACGACCACCGTCGACGACGCGATCGCTGGGGACCGCGAACGGCGACCGAGCAACGCGACGCAGCCGAGCTGTGACGATGCAGTAGGCACGTCTGCGACACGCGTCTTCCCTGTTCGATCGTGGCACCCCGGCTCCGTTCGCCGATGCTCTGCGCGAGGCTGGGGCCATGGACCGCGTCCGCCGCCTCGGCCTCCCGCAGCGCGTCGTGCTCGTCGCCGCAATTGGTGCCGCCCTGCTCGCCGTCGACGCCTACGTGACGAATCTCGACCGCTTCACGGGGTGGACAGGGTATGCGCCACTGACGAATGGAGCGCCCCCCGTCGGCGGGCTCCACCCATGGGTACAGCTCGTCGTCCGGCTCGCACTCGTCCTCGTGTGGGCCGCGCTCTCGCTCCCCCTCCTCGGGGCTCGCAGGACCGGGCCGGCGACAGAGCCACGACCGCCCGACCGCCCGAGGCCGGACGCCAGGTGACGACTTCGTCCCACTACCCCCCACTCGCGTGCTCGACGAGCTCGGCGAGCAGCGCGCGGACGCGACGGTCGATCTCGTCGACGATGGGTCGCACGGCGTCGACGGGCTTGCCAGCGGGATCCTCGAGGTCCCAGTCGATGTAGCGCTTGCCCGGATAGCGCGGGCAGGAGTCCCCGCACCCCATGGTCACGACGACGTCCGCGATGCGCGCCGCCTCGTCGGTGAGTTGCTTCGGTAGCTCATTCGACGAGTCGAGGCCGCGTTCGGCGAGCAACGCGGCCACAGACGCATTTAGCTCGCTCGCGGGCTCGGACCCCGCGGACCGCACGTCGACGCGCCCTTCCGCGTAGTGCTCGAGAAGTACTTTCGCGGCGAGGCTCCGGCCCGCGTTGTGCGTGCAGAGGAAGAGCACGACGGGCGTGACCGCGGCTTCGGTCACGTCGACGCTCCCGTCTCCACGCGGCCGCGCCGAGGTGCGAAGAACCTCCGCGCCCAGAGCGCGACGTACACGAGCGTGACGAGAACGGGCACCTCGATGAGCGGCCCGACGACGCCCGCGAGAGCCTCGCCGGACGTCACGCCGAAGACGCCGATCGCGACAGCGATCGCGAGCTCGAAGTTGTTGCCTGCGGCGGTGAACGCGAGCGTCGCCGTGCGCTCGTAGCCGAGTCCGATCCCACGCCCGAGGAGGAAGGAGCCCGACCACATGATCGCGAAATACGCGAGCAGCGGCAGCGCGATACGCGCGACGGCAAGCGGCCTCGAGGTGATCGTGTGCCCCTGGAGCGCGAAGAGGATCACGATCGTGTAGAGCAGGCCGTAGAGCGCGAACGGCGAGATCCGCGGAAGGAGTCTCGTCTCGTACCATTGCCTACCCCGCACGTTCTCGCCGATCGTGCGGGTGAGGAACCCGGCGACGAGCGGCACGCCGAGGAAGATCGCGACGGTCTCGGCGATCTTGGCGATCGACAGGTGGAGCCCGACGGTCGACAGCCCGAGCCATCCGGGCAGGATCTCGAGGTAGAAGTACCCGAGGAACGCGAAGGCGACGATCTGGAAGAGCGAGTTGACCGCTACGAGCACGGCCGCGGCCTCACGGTCCCCGCACGCGAGGTCGTTCCAGATGAGGACCATCGCGATGCAGCGAGCGAGCCCGACGACGATGAGCCCCGTACGGTACGCGGGCAGGTCGGGCAGCATCAGCCACGCGAGGCCGAACATCACCGCGGGGCCGACGAGCCAGTTCAGCACGAGAGAGGAAAGCAGCATCCTACGGTCCCTCGTCACGGGGCCGAGGTGGTCGTAGCGGACCTTCGCGAGCACCGGGTACATCATGACGAGGAGGCCGACGAAGATCGGCAGCGACGTCCCGGAGGTGACCTGGATTGCGTTCAGCTGCCGGCTGAGGCTCGGGATCCCCCTGCCGAGGCCGATTCCCGTCGCCATCGCCGCGGCGATCCACAGCGGGAGGAAGCGGTCGAGGAAGGACAGGCGAGCGACGCCGGGTGCGATGTCGGGATCTCTGTCTGTCTCATCGAGGACGGTCACGACGCAGGTCCTCTCCCACGGGCGCTAGGCGCCTCGAGGGTATGCGGTCGCCTCAGCAGCACGCGCTCGCCTCCTCTGTGCCAATGGCGCCCTCTCGCCCCGGCCTGCAGCGCGCGTCGGCTGCTGGTGCGCCGGCACGCAACCTCCCGGCCGGGGCGTCCGCGTCGGCGAGCACCGTGTAGATCTCCCAGGGCTCGCCTCCTGGCCCGTCGACCCACACCTTGTCCTGCACCGCGTAGCAGCACGACGTCTCCTGCTCGAGCACCGTCGGCAGCCCGCTGCCTGCGAGCCGAGCGCGCGCCTCGCGGACGTCCTCGCTCGAGGTGACCTCGATGCCGAGGTGATTGATGGTGCCGGGCGTCGCGTCGGCGCTCTCGATGAGGACGAGCTTCAGAGGCGGATCCTCGACCGCGAAGTTCGCATAGCCGGGGCGGATCTTCGCCGGCGCGCCGCGAAATAGAGTCGAGTAGAACTCGACCGCCGCGTCGAGATCGGCGACGTTGAGCGCGAGCTGGATCCGGGACACGGTGCCTCCTCCTGATAGCATTGATTCACATCGATGCGTTGATCTTGCTCGATGTATCGACATCTGTCAATAGGAGGTGCGATGGCGGGTCCGAAGGCGCCGGTCGGCAGCGACGCGTGCTGCGCGTCCGTGCTTTCGGCGCCGCTCGACGCGGGCGACGCGACCGACCTCGCCCGCGGCTTCACGGCGCTCGCAGATCCCGTGCGACTGCGCGTCCTCTCGATGCTCGCCTCGGCGCCGCGGGGCGAGGTGTGCGTCTGCGACTTCGTCGAGCCTCTCGGCAAATCCCAGCCGACGGTATCGCACCACCTGAAGGTCCTCGGTGACGCCGGGCTCGTCCACGGCGACCGCCGTGGCAAGTGGGTGTGGTACTCGCTCGACCGCGCACGACTCGCGGAGCTGCGTTCGGCCCTCGACGCCTGAGCGCGCGATCGGCACGGCCGCTCGCGCGGCGCGATGGGCGGCCCTGATGGGGCCGCCCATCGCGTGTGCGGAGCGGCGGCGGGTGCGTGCCACTGATGCGGCACGATGGCATCCACGCCTACCACTTGATGCCCGGAGCTCAGTTCCTCGGGGCCGGCGCGCCCGGCCAGATCGCCCTCGGGCCCGTCGTGCAGGCCGTCCTCACCGGAGCAGCAGGGGCGCTGTCGGCGCCATCGCGGGAGCCACCATCTCGGCGGCGCCTGTTCTCTCCCGCCTCTGGCAGCTCGACGTGCTCGCTCTCGCTGGCGTGTGGATCGTCGGGTCGCGTCGCGGGACTGTCCCGCCGCTCGCCGGCGCCGACGGGCGGTGGGGTCGCCGGTGCGCCGGTCGGCCGACAGCTCCCCCGACGTCGATCGCCACCGCCGCGGGATCAGGCACTACCGCTCGCGACGCTCAGCCGCCGATCATCGACATGGAGCGCGACGGTCTCAGGAAGTCTGGCTCGTCCATCCCGTGCCCCGCGCGCTTACCCCAGACAGCTCGGCGGAGCTGGAGGGCGATCTCCTCGTCGCCACCTCCGCGCCGGAGCACCTCGCGCACGCTCAGCTCGTCGTCGGAGAACAGGCAGTTGCGGATCGATCCCTCGGCGGTCAGGCGGAGCCGGTTGCACGTGCCGCAGAACGGGCGCGTGACACTCGCGACCACCCCGATCTCCCCGCCACCGTCGGCGAAGCGGTAGCGGGTGGCCGGCGCGGGATCCCCCGCGATCGGGGCGACGGGCTCGAGGGGCCAGTGAGCCCCGATCGTGCTCAGCACCTCGGCTGCGGGCACGACCTGGTCGCGTCGCCAGCTCGCCTCGGCGTCGAGCGGCATGAACTCGATGAAGCGGACGATCCTGCCCGTGTCGCGCGCGAACCGTGCAAAGTCGACGATCTCGTCGTCGTTCACCCCGGCGACGAGGACGACGTTGACCTTCAGCGGCGCGAGACCGGCCGCCTCGGCCGACTCCATCGAGCCGAGAACCCGGGCAAGCTCGCCGCGGCGGCGGATCCGCGCGAAGCGCTCCGGAATGAGCGAGTCACAGCTGATGTTCACCCGGCGCAGACCTGCGGCCGCGAGCGGTTGGGCGAAGCGGCCGAGCGACGTGCCGTTCGTCGTGAGCGCGAGATCCTCGAAGCCGATCGCGGCGAGTCGCGCGACGAGGTCAACGACGCCGCGGCGCACGAGCGGCTCGCCTCCGGTCACCCGGACCGAGGTGACCCCGAGACCGCGCGCGACCGTCGCGAATCGCCCGATGTCCTCGAAGCTCAGCAGCTCGTCCCCGGCGAGAAAGGTCATCCCTTCCTCGGGCATGCAGTAGACGCAGCGCAGATTGCAGCGGTCCGTGATGGAGATCCGCAGGTCCGAGTGCACACGTCCGAAGCTGTCGACGAGCGGTCCCTCGACTGGCATCGACGCCGGGGACAGCCGTGCCCCCGAGCGATGGGGCGTCACGGCTCGCGGGCGGCTGCCGAGCGTGACAGGGACGCTCGTCCGTGAGACGTCGCGCGTCGGAGCCGTCGGCTCGGCCTGTGGGGGACTCACGCGCCCCATCCACTCGCGGCCCTGCGCCCCGCAGAGCCAAGCGTCGCGGGATCGAGGAGCAGGACGTCGACGCGATCACCTTGCGCAGCTCCGTCGCCGTCGGGGAGAACCGCGAGTGCGTTCGCGCGAGCCATCGCGTGGAGGTGGTGCGACTCCTGGCCGCCGGCGGATCGCACGTGGACGATCCCGTCGGCGCCGAAGCGCGCGGCGACGCGCACGAGGTGGAGCTTGCCGTCGCGCCGCCGTGCGAGCTCCTCGTCCGCGACGGCGTGCGCGAGCGCACGATGCAGCTCGGCGTGGCCTGCCATTGCACGCAGCGCGGGACGCGCGAAGAGCTCGAACGAGACGAGGGCCGATACCGGGTTGCCAGGCAGGGCGAACACCGGTGTCGACCTGTCGCCGATCGTCCCGAACGCGAATGGCTTCGCGGGCTTCACCGCGACCTGCATCCACTGCATGCTCCCCCGGGAGACCTCGCCGAGCACGGCCTTCACGATGTCGCGATCGCCGACGCTCACTCCGCCGGAGGTGAGCACCGCGTCGCACCGGTCGGCGCCGTCGGCCAGCGCGTCGGCGACGGCTCGTTCGTCGTCGCCGACGATCCCGAGGTCGACGCCGGTGAACCCCGAGTGGGCGAGAAGCGCGAGCAACGCCGTGCGATTGGACTCGTGGATCTGGCCACGGGAGAGCGCTCCCGGCGCCTCGACGAGCTCGTCGCCGGTGGACAGGACGCCGACGACCGGGCGGGGGTGGACGAGCACATCGGCCATACCGAGGCCCGCGAGGACGCCGAGGCAACCGGCGGTCAGCTCGGTGCCCGGAGGGAACACCTCGTCGCCCGCCGTGACGTCCCCACCTGCCGCGCGCACGTGATCGCCGACGCGCACCCGGTGGGCGATCGTCACGGTCGAGCCGTCGGGTGCGACCACGGCGCGCTCGACCATGCACACCGCGTCCGCTCCATCCGGCATCGGCGCCCCGGTCATGATCCGCACGGCCTCGCCCGGCCTGACGACGCACCCCACGCTCGGCCCCGCGACGACGAGTCCCACGACGCGAAGGCTCACCGGCGGCTCGCTCGCGTCCGCGCCACGCAAGGCGTAGCCGTCCATCGCGGAGTTCGTGAAGGGCGGGACGTCACCGGCCGCGACGATCGGCTCAGCCGTGACGAGGCCGAGTGCGTCGGCGAGGCGGACGCGCCGCGGGGCGAGGAGCGCGACAGCCTCGAGGACGCGGGATCGTGCCTCGGGCACGGGAATCAGGCTGCTCACGACCGTGCCCCCTGCGACTGCGCCGCGCAAGGCGAGCCGCGTCCTGCGGTCGCGCTGGCCACGTCACGCATCGTAACGCCGCGTGCGCCGAGCCGCCCGCGAGGGGCGCCGACGGCCGGGGGCCGCGGCCGTCGCCGCACGTCGTGGCAGGCCCGCCACCTCCCGCGGCGCTCCCCCCGTCGACGTGACGGCATCCTCGACGGATCAGCGCGCCGAGCGGCGATGGATCGGTCCGGCTCCAGAGCGCAGCGACGGCACCGGGGACCCGGTACGCACTGCGATGATCTCGGCGCAGATAGCGATCGCGGTCTCCTCCGGGGTCCGGGCTCCGATGTCCACCCCGATCGGCGCCATCACGCGTGCACAGTCCGCGTCCGACACTCCTTCGCTCCGGAGCCGCTCGAGGCGCCTCGCGTGCGTGCCACGAGATCCCATCGCCCCGATGTAGCCGACGGCGGACCGCAACGCGACGACGATCGCGGGCACGTCGAACTTCTCGTCGTGCGTGAGCAGGCATATCGCGTCACCCGCCGTGAGCTCGCAGGCGACGGCCTCGAGATGGCGGTGCGGCCAGTCCACGACAACCACGTCGGCGGCGGGAAACCGAGTCGTCGTCGCGAAGGCTGGCCGCGCGTCGCACACGGTGACGCGATAGTCGAGGAGCTTCGCGACCTGCACGAGAGCAGCGGTGAAGTCGACCGCGCCCAGCACGATCATCCGGCGCGGCGGGGCGAACACGTCGAAGAACACCGTGACGCCGCGCCGGTCCGCCTCGCCGCCGCGACCGTAGTGCCGAGTCGTCACGCGCCCGGCGCGGAGCGCGTCGGACGCTCCCTCTGCGACCGCACGGTCGAGGTCCGGGCCGCCAAGCGATCCGACGGGCTCACCCTCGGTGCGAAAGGCGACCGTCGCGCCGAGCACGCACTGGGCGTGCGCCGTGCTCCGCGGAGCGTCCGCGAGCTCGACGATCGTCGCGAGGACGCACGGGACCCCCGCTCGCACCCACTCGCGCACACGGACATAGGGGGCGCCGGGGGCGTCGGGCACCAGCGGCTCCACGAACACGTGCACGACGCCGCCGCAGGTGAGCCCCGAGGAGAAGGCGTCCTCGTCGGAGAACCCGAACGTGCACAGGCGCGGCAGGCCGGTCGATAGCGCGTCGAGGGCCTCGGTGACGACGGCGCCCTCGACGCAGCCACCGGAGACCGAGCCCGCGACCTCGCCGTCCTCGCTCACCGCCATTGCGGCGCCCGGGTCTCGTGGGCCCGAGCCGTCGAGGGCGACGACGCGTGCCAGGGCGACCCGGCGGCCCTGCGCTACCCACCGGTCGATGTCTTCGAAGATCTCACGCATCGCAGCGCTCACCCCACCACTCGTGCCCGCGGCGATCGGCAGCGAGAGCGACCTGCGTCCCGGGCCGCTGCCACCGGTCAGCCTTACGAGGACGCACCCGCCCGCCCGCGCGCGTATGCGTCGAGTCGCTCGAGCTCGTCCAAGTAGATCGCACGCATCGCGCGTGGCGCGAACGCCCGCTCGAAGAAGCCGCCGATCCCCGACGCGCCGTTCCACGTCGTCTCGATGCGCACGAGCGAGCCGGCGCCGTGCGCGCTCACCGTGAAGGTCGTGACGAGGCTCGATCCCGTGTCGCTCTCGGTGAGCACCCTCCCGGGCTCGGGCTCGGCCACAGCCATGCGGTAGGGGCGGGTGCGGCCCCCCGCCGACACCGTGAAGCGGACGACCGTGCCCGCGCCGGTGCCACCGGACTCCACCGAGAAGTCGCCGAACGCCGCCGGGAGGAAGTGCGGGTGGTGCTCACGCATGTCGGCGATGCAGCCGTACACAGTCGCCGGCGACGCGTCCATCGCGCGTTCGGACCAGACGCGGATCGTGCCCATGCCACTCCTCCCGGGGCCGCGACCGTGCCCGCCCGCCAGACTAGGGCGGTGCGGGGCTGGTCGGAGCAGGGTGGGGTCCGCTCCGGGCGCGGCGCACGACGACCCCACTCTCAGACGTGCCGGTGGAGCTGCGGACGGCGCATGCGGCGGGAGGCCCGGGCGCGCCGTATCGGGTAGAAACGGGGGCCAGTAGTCCGCCGCCCATGGGGCGCGGCGCTCCCGTCGGCGGCGCCGAGCCGACCGCCGGAAGGCGCGCCCCCGTCGCCAAGGCCGGAGAGCCCGTGGGAGAAGTGCGCAGCACGCGCGAACCTGTTGCAATCGCCAGCGCACGATCGGCTCGCGCTCGAGAGCTCCCGGAGCCGCGGCCGTGAGCCCGAGCGAGTACCCGTACCCGGACGACCTGCGGCCCGAGATGCTGCCGTACGTCCCGATCGGTGCCGGTCGCCTGCTCGACGTCGGGTGCGGCCGCGGTGGGTTCGGCGCGGCGCTGAAAGATCGCGACCCTCGGCTCGAGGTCTGGGGCGTCGAGACCTCGGCGTCGGCGTGCGAGATCGCCCGAGAACGGCTCGACCACGTCGTCCACGGCCGGTTCCCCGACGCTCTCGACGAGGGGACCCCGCGCTTTGGGTGCGTCGTGTTCAACGACGTCCTCGAGCACCTGGAGGAGCCCGGCGACGCGCTCGCCCGGACCCATCGCCTGCTCGACGCGGGAGGTGTCGTCGTCGCGTCGATCCCGAACGTGCGCGACCTCCGGGTCGTCTTCCCGCTCGTGGTGCTCGGGCGGTGGGAGTACTCGGACATCGGCCTGCTCGACCGGACCCATCTGCGCTTCTTCACTCGCTCGTCGATGCTCGCCCTGTTCGCTGGCGCGGGATATCGCGTCGAGCGAATCGACGCGATCAACCTCGGGCTCTCCGAGCGCCTCCCTGCCGCCTCACGTCGCGTCGAGCGCCTCCTCGGCCGATCGCTCAACGCCTTTCGCACCCCTCAATACGCGATCGTCGCCCGGCCGGATGGCACGCACCCCACCGTGCGCCCCGGGCCGTGACCGCCGCATAGCCGGCAGACGGCGCGCACCGCCCGCCTACGATCTCGCGGGTGCTCCGTGACGACCTCATCGCGGCGACGGGCCGCTCCGTCGTCGTCGGGCCGGGCGCGGGCGCACCCGGCCCATGGAGCGGGTGCGAGCGCGTCCGCGTCACGGGTGTCGACCGCGGCGCCGCCGACGAGCTAGGCGCCGCGTGGCGCGAGCGGCGTCCCGTCGTCGTCGAGCTGTCCCCGGGCATCGGCCTCGACGACCCGTCGCGCCCGCCCGAGGAGTCGGTCGCCGGGCTCGAGCCGTGGGAGTGGACGGTCTCGCTCGACCTCGTCGGGGAACGGCTCCACCACGGGGTCTGGGCGAACTCGCTCGACGCGCGCCGCACGTGCGATGAGCCGCGCTCGCACTGGTCGGCGGTCGCGCGAGCTCTCGGGGCGCTCGTCGCGTCCGACGTGAGCGGGGCAGATGTCACTCTCGCCGACGGAACGCCTGCCATCTGCGACGGGGGCCCCCTCGACGCGAGCCTCGGGTCGAGGGTCGGCGTCGCGGTCCTGCACCGGATCGGGCTCGAGCATGGGTCGCTCGAGCAGCTCGGTCAGCCCGTGCTCGACGGCGGGGGACTCGCGCCGGACCAGCTTGCGGCCGTGACCGATCCGGGGGCCGGCGCTCGGGTGATCGCTCCCGCTGGCTCGGGCAAGACGCGCGTCCTCACCGAGCGCGCGAGCGCTCTCGTCCGAGCATGGGGTGTGCCCGCGGCGGCAATCGCCCTCGTCGCGTTCAACGTCCGGGCCGCCCACGAGATGCGCGATCGGCTCGACAGCGTCGTCGGCGCCCGAGTGCGCACCCTCAACGCGCTCGCGCTCCGGCTGTGTGGCGATCGATCGACCATCGACGAGACCGAGGTGCGGCGCATCCTCGGCGACCTCGTGACGATGCCGCGCCGAGCCGAGGCCGACCCGGCGAGCCCGTGGATCGAGGCTCTCTCGAGAGTGCGCCTCGGCCTCGCGACGCCGGCCGACGTCGAGGCGGGTACCTCCGACGTATCCGACCTCGACCACGTCGCCCGCGCCTACCGGAGCGAGCTGGCCGCGCGGGGTGCGGTCGACTTCGACGAGCAGGTCGTCGCGGCGATCGAGCGTCTGCTGCGCGACGCGGCGTTCCGGCAACGCAGCCAGCGCTACGCCCGGATCCTGCTCGTCGACGAGTTCCAGGACCTCACGCCCGCGCACATGCTCCTCGTGCGGCTGCTCTGCGGACCCGCGGGCGCGGTCTTCGCCGTCGGCGACGACGATCAGACGATCTACGGCTACTCGGGAGCGACGCCGCGCTGGCTCGTCGATTTCGCACAGTGGTTCCCCGGAGCACGCGCGCACGCGCTCACCACGAACTACCGGTGTCCTGCTCCTGTCGTCGGCGCCGCGGCGAACCTCCTCAGCCGCAACGCGCTCCGCGTGCCGAAGGACATCCGCGCCGCCTCGACGCCAACGGGTGGAGCCCCCGATGCGCTGACGATCCTCGAGCCGACCGGCGCGCCCGCGGCGCGCACCGCGACGCGAGTCTCGGAGCTGCTCGATGCAGGGGCCGCCCCGGCGGAGATCGCCGTCCTCGCACGGGTCAACGCCTCCCTCGCGCCCGTGCAGGTGCTCCTGCGCCATCGCGGCCTCCCGGTCGACGGCGGCGTCGACGACCGCTTCCTCCGCAGGGGCGGGGTGCGCGCTGCTCTCGCGTGGCTCGCGGTCGCGACGGCACCGGGCGCGGCGCTTCCCGGGGCCGTGCTGCGCGACGCGGCCCGCCGGCCGAAGCGCGCCATGAGCGCCTCGCTCCTCGACCTCGTCGCGAAGCAGCGCTCGGTCGAGCGCCTAGTGGACCTCTCGCGCTGGCTCGACGGCAAGTCGAGCGCCCGAGAGGCGACCAAGGTGCGCGAGCTCGCCGACGACGTCGCCGCCGTGCGCGCCGCGGCCGACCGTGGGTCCACGAGCGCCGTGCTCGCCGAGGTCCGGTACCGCGTCGGCGACGGCGGCCTGGAAGCGAGCACGGTGGCGCTCGACTCCTGGAGCCGCGGCGCGATCGCCGCCCACGGGGACGACCTCGACGCCCTCGTCGAGCTCGCAGCTCTCGAGCCGGATCCGGAGCGCTTTGCGGCATGGCTCTCCGGTCAGCTCGCCGTGCCTTCCGACGACGGTGGCGTGGTGCTCGCATCCGTCCATGCCGTGAAGGGACGCGAATGGCCGCACGTCGTGCTCCATCACGCGACCGACGGGATCCTCCCCCACCGCCTCGCGGAAGACGTCGAGGAGGAGCGACGCGTGTTCCACGTCGGCATCACGCGTTGTCGCTCGACCCTCACGATCGTCCCCGGGGTGCCCGCGTCGCCCTTTCTCGCCGAGCTGTCGCACGCGGGCTCGCCAGCGAGCGCGGAAGCCCGCCGGGCGCCGCGCGCCGCGTCGACGGCCGCGACCACGCCGGCGGTGCTCGGGGGCCGGCGCGCTCCCGCGCGTACCGACGGTCGCGACGACGTCGCCCCGCTCGCCGCGACCCCAGGGACGCGCTTCACCTTCCGCGGCCACGACCACGAGGTCGTCGCGACAAGCGGCTCGGCAGTGCGCGCCCGCGTCGGAGGAGGACCCGCCACGACCACCATCGCTCTCGGGACGAGCGTCGTCGCCTCCGGCGTGCCGTGCGTGCTCGCGCATCCGCGGCACGGCGAGGCATTCGACCGCCTGAGGGCGTGGAGGTCCGAGCGCTCCAAGGCGCTCGGCAAGCCTGCGTACGTCGTGTTCGACGACCGAACCCTCCGCCTGGTGTCGCTCACGCTCCCGGTGAGCGCGGCCGGGCTCCTGTCGATCAGCGGTATCGGTCAGGTGAAGCTCGACGCCTACGGCGACGACCTCCTCGAGATCGCCGAGTCGCTGCGCGGGACGTGACACCAGCGCCCGCAGCTCGCGGCGTGACGCTAGCGTCGCTGCGTGGCCCGACCCGGACGACGAGCACCGACGCGCCGAGGTTCCGGGCTCGCGTGCGCGGCCCTCGTCGCGGCGTCGCTCGCCTTCGGGGGAGCCGGCGGGTCGGCGGGAGCACGAGCGGCGACGGGCGGGCCAGTTCGACTGCGCCTGTCGGCTCGGATGCTCGCGCCCGTCCCCCAGCCGAGCGCTGCCCATCCCCTCGTGCTTTTGAAGATCGGCGACTCGCTCGGCGAGGAGCTCGGCTTCGGGCTCGACGACGTACTCGGCCACTACCCCTACGTGAAGGTCCTGCAGGAAGCCGTCGGCGACTCAGGCCTCGCGCGCCCGGACTTCTACAACTGGCCGGTCCACCTCGCCCTCGAGCTCCGCCAGTTCCACCCGACCGCTGTCGTGGTGCTCATCGGGGGCGACGACGGGCAGGACTTCGTCGACCGCGGCCGCATCGTCCACTTCGGGACGGCGCTATGGCGATCGGTCTACGCCGCACGGGTCTCGGAGATGATGGCCGAGGCGACGGGAGCGGGAGCGCACGTCTTGTGGATCGGGCTCCCGATCATGTCCTCCCCGACCTTCTCCGCGGAGATGGCGCAGATGAACACGATCTACGCCGCGCAGGCCGCTCGCCACCCCGGCGCGACGTACCTCTCGTCGTGGGGGCTTTTCGCCGACGCTCGTGGCGCGTACAGCGCATACCTCCCCGATGCCTCCGGCCATCTCGTGCTCATGCGCAATCCGGACGGCGTCCACTTCTCCGGCGCGGGAGCCGATCGGCTCGCGAGTGCCGCGGTGAGGGCGATGGAGCGGGCGTGGCACATCCATATACCCTGACCGGCCCGCGCCGTCAGTCGGAGCGCTCCCATCGCACGAGATCGTCGATCTCGCCGCTCTCGACGTCGTAGACGACTCCGGCGACGATGCGGAGCGGCTCGAGGTACGCGGTCGACGTGAGGACGGCGATGTCCTCGCGAAGCGCCGTCGCGTGGTGGTCGATCGGGTAGAAGCCGAGGTCGGCACCTGTGAGCGCCTGGAGCTCGGCGTCGGTCACGCCCGCGAGACCGCACTTCGTGTGCTGCATCACGACGACGGTGTCGACACCGAGGACGTGGCTCGAGAGCGCGAGGCTCCGGAGCACGTCCTCGGTGACCCGACCGCCAGCGTTTCGGATCACGTGGGCTTCGCCGAGGTGGAGGCCGAGCACCGCGAAGACGTCGATGCGGGCGTCCATGCACGTGACCACGGCGAGGTGCCGGCCCGGTCGGGCGTCCGCCACGTTCGCGCGGGCGGCCGCGTAGCCACGGTTTGCCGCGAGGAGCCGCGCGATCTCCGCCACGGTCCCATTGTCCACGATCGGGGCCGCGGCGTCGGACGCCGCGCATGTGCTCGTCGGCAGTCGCTCCGCAGGGCGAGCGGGTGCTGGGCGCCCCGAGGCCCGATCAGCCGGCGCGCACGGCGCGGACGAGCACGTCGATCGCGTTATGTCCGCCGTCGACTGGCCGCTGCACGCTCTCGGCGCGCACGATATCGAGGCCCGCAAGGTCCTCGACCACGTCGCCGGGGGTGAACAGCACGGCGGGGTCCTGCGGGCCACCGATGCCCTCGGCGAGATTCGCGAGGTCGTGCCCGACGACGAGGATCGACCCGCCGGGAGCGAGCGCGCGCACGGCGCGTGCGTGGAGCGTCGACCGCTCGAGGGCAGGTAGGTGGACGTAGCAGAGGACGACGAGGTCGAACGCGGCGCGCGGCGGATCCCAGGTCCGGACGTCGGCGGGGAGCCACTCGACCTCGACGCCGCGCGAGCTCGCGAGCTTGGCCGCCTTCGCGAGGGCGACGTTCGAGAAGTCGACGCCGGTCACGTTCCAGCCCTGTTCGGCGAGCCAGACCGCGTTTCGCCCCTCGCCGCACGCGACGTCGAGCGCGCGCCCCACCGGTAGGCCACCCACCTCCTCGACGAGAAAGCGGTTCGGGTCCGCCCGCCAGATGAGCTCGTCGACGGCGTAGCGCTCGTCCCAGTCCGTGCTCTCCATCACCGCTCCTATGCCTATCTGTCGTCCGTCAGGCTCGAGCCCGGGGCGCCAAGCCCGCGCGCCGGCCGAACGCCGCGGACTCCGTGTGCCGGCATTCCCTCGCTCGAGGGGATCAACCCGCTGTCAGTGCCGAGGCAACCGCTCTGAGGCGCGCCGCCGCGTCGCCCGCAAGCGCCTCGAGCTCGTCGCCCTCCATGAGCGATCGTGGGTCCACCATCGCGACGCGAGTCCCGCCCGCGACGGGCTCGAGCACGACGTTGCACGGGAGTAGCAGGCTCGCCGACGGGTCGATCTCGAGGGCGCGGTGGGCAAGTCGCGGGTTGCACGCGCCGAGGATCTTGAGCGGGGCCCTGTCGACGCCGATCTTCGCCTTGAGCGTCGCGGCGACGTCGATCTCCGTCAGCACACCGAATCCTTCGGCCGCGAGCGCCGCACGCACGGCGTCCTCCGCCTCGGCCATCGCGAGCGGCACCGTCACCTCGATGGCGTTCATGGCTCTCCACGACCTCTCGCGCTCATGCGAGCTTCATGAACATGCGCTGCACTGCCTCGATCGGGTAACCGTCGGCGGCGGCCTCCTCGGGGTGCTCCACGCAGTAGGTGAGGCCGGCGGCGACTAGCCGGAATCCGGCTTGCTCGAGAGCCTTCGTCGCTGCCGAGATCTGCGTGACGACGTCGCGACACTCGCGCCCCGCGACGAGCATGCGCTCGACGGCCTCGACCTGGCCGCGCACGCGGTGAAGGCGCGTCCTCACGTCGTCGACGACCTCGTCGGGCAGGTTCATCGGTGCTCCTCTCAACGGACACGTGGACGGCCCGGCCGCGCCCCGCCGGGTGCGGGGGACCGGCGAGATGTATACCCAACAAGGTACCGGGTCGGTGACGGAGGCGACGTCAGCGGCTCGCGCCCGCCCGCGCGGGCGCTGCCGCGTCGGCCTCTGACACGCGTCGACGCACCTCGTCCATGTCGAGCTCGTCGATCTGGCGGATGAGGTCCTCGAGCGCCGAGGCGGGGAGCGCGCCGGGCTGGGCGTAGAGGAGGATCCCGTCGCGGAACGCGAGCAGGGTCGGGATCGACATTATGGCGAAGGACGCAGCGAGCTCCTGCTCCGCCTCGGTGTCGACCTTCGCGAACACGACCCCCGGATGCGCCTCCGACGACGCCTCGAACACCGGGGCGAACATCCGGCACGGCCCGCACCACGCGGCCCAGAAGTCCACGAGCACGATCTCGTTCGACGAGACCGTGCTGGCGAAGGTATCGCCGGTGAGCGTCACAGTTCCCATGATGTCCTCCTCGTCGGCTGGACGGTGCCGCCAGCCCTCTCCGTTCTCGGTCAGCATACCCTGCTGGGTATCTGGCCAATCCGCCCCTCCTGCCGCGCGTAGGCGCGGGCCTGCGTCCGCCGGAGCGGTCGACCGTAGACGGCTCATGCGGCTGCTCGAGCGAGAGGTCGGGACGTCGCGGGCGGCGAACCCCGCCTCGGGTGCCGAGCTCGCGCGCGGCGACCACCTCTTCGGCCGCGTGCCGGTGACCTGGATGAGCAAGCACGCGGCCGCCTTCCCCCGGATGATCGAGCTCTCTGCGCGCTTGACCAGCGGCGTCGGTCAGGTCATCGTGGGGAACCACCGTCCGTGGTCGGTCAGCCGGCTCGGCGGCTCGGCGGCTCGGCGGCTCGGCGGCTCGGACCAAGTACCGGTTCGTGTCCCCGCGCCCCGTGACGCCTCAGCGTGCGCCGCGGCGGAGGACCCCGAGGTCTCCACCTACTTCCATGCCTGCCTCGCGAACCCGGGCATCCTGCTCGCCCCGCTCTACAACACGGCGCTCATGTGTCCGGTGACGAGTGATGCCGATGTCGACCTGCACACCGAGGTATTTGGCGCGGCGACGAGCGAGCTTCTGGACGCGAGGTAGACCGTCGCGTGACGAAGTGGTTCCAAGTCGGGAAACTCTTCCGGAACGGTTGACATCAGCGTGCGTCAGGAGGACCATGACACCAGCGTCACGGTGATGAGCCGTGGGGCAGTCGAAAGCACGGAAAGGAGAGTCAACGTGAGAACGTCTGGCTCGTCCGAGGAGGCAGATCCACCGGACTGCTGAGGCCCGGACTTCCCGTCCGGGCGCCGTCAACGCTGTGATGTCGAAGCCGTGTCGCACACCAGTCGGCGCCAAGCCGTACCACCCGGCCGTTCGGAGCACATGCTCGTTCACGGTCTAGTCTATTCAGGAGCGAGATCCTGGTTG
>DATLRJ010000051.1:0-2541 GCA_035534715.1 Acidimicrobiales bacterium
TCACGTCGCCCGCGAGCGTCGCGGTCGTGAGCGTGACGTCGCTCGCCGGGCCCGTGACCGCGGTCGGGGGCGACACGGTGGCAGCAGACGCGGCGGGCACGGCGACGGCCCCGGCGAGGAGCGCGCTCGAGATCACCGCGGCGACAAGAGGTGCACTAGCCCGTGACATTTTCATCCTCCCATTGGACCACGTCGCTGTGAGCAGGACGTGTCGGCACTGTGAGCATCCTGAGTCCCGTGGCGCGCCGGTCACCCACGGTGCGCGTGCGCCGGGCCGGAGCCCTCGCGGCGCGGTTGCCGCCACGCCCCGCGTTCGGTGCGACGCTCCGCGCAGTCGCGCGGTCGCGCGACGATGCCCCGGCCCGTGCGCCGAGAGGCGCGCGGGCCGGGGCGAGCGTCTCGTTCTCAGGACGTCGTCTGGCCACCTGTCGCGAGGCCGATGACCATCTCCGCGTAGGACGCGTGCGCGATCGCGAGCTCCGAGGCGAGGAGCTTGTGGCTCGCGGTCACAAAGACGTGGCGGTCGCCCGGGTAGTCCTGCGGGATCTGCGCCATCACGGACGAGTCGACCGCGGCGGAGTCGGCGGCCGCGCTGTTCACGAGGCGGACGAACGCCGCGTACTCGTGCGTCGCCCGCGCGTAGCCCGGCTGGCCGGAGAGCGAGTTCACGCTCGCCTGGAGCGCGGCCTCGTTGGCCTCGAGCGCGGTGACCTGGCTCGTGACCGAGTCCGCCTCGATGGTCTCGAAGACCTGGGGAACCATGACCGCGTAGACGCGGTTGGCCTCGATCATCGAGCTCCGGTCCGTCTTCAGCTCGGCGAAGGTGGTGTCGGTCGGGACCTTCGTCACGAGAGCGCCGATCGCGGTCGTCTCGCTCGCGAGCCGCGTCGTGAGGGTGGTCTTGTCCGACGCGCTGAGCGTCGTGGACCCGTCGACGTCGGCCGTGAGGTGGCCGAGCGTCGTCACGCGGAACGCAAGCTGCTGCTCGAGGCGCTGCTGCTGCTGGGTGAAGTGCGGGCCCGTCGCCGGGGTGCTCGCCGGTGCTGGCGGTGGTGCCGTCGTCGTCGCCGACGCGACCGCGGCGGGAAGGGCGACTGCGGTGCCGGCCGTGACGACCGCGCCGAGCAGGCCGGCGCGAAGGGGGTGCTTTGCCATCCTGGTATCTCCTCTGTCCGGCCCGGCTCCCGGGCACGACGCCATCGTGCAACGCCGGTATGTGCGGACGGGGATCAAATTGTCATGGGAATGTCATGGTGATGAGGGGCGCGACCTGCGAGGACGGGCGCGGGCGGCGATGGTGCACGAGAGGGCGATCGCGACGGCGACCTCGTAGGGGAGCCGGCGGGGCGACTCGCGCTGGACCGCCGTGTGGAGGCGCTTCGCCCACTCGGGGAAGGGATTCACCCCGAGGAAGTGCTCGAGAGGCTTGTCGAGGTCGAGGAGCGCGCCGCCCGCGATCCCGGCCAGCACGGCGCGGCGCGCCGGCGGGGGAGTCGCGGCCACGCTCGCCGCGATCGCGACGAGGCCGGCGATGCCGTCTCGCCGCGCGATCCGGAGGAACTCCTCGTGCGATCCGGGGGAGCCCTTCGCCGTTCCCCAGTGCGGGGTCGCGTCCATCGCGAGGTGCGACACGACGCCGACCGCGAAGGCCGTCAGCGGTCGGTCGGGGAGCGCCCGGCCGATGATCCTGCCGACAAGGACGTGAGAGGTGACGAACACGCCCCGATCGTGTCACGTCACGTCACCACGTCTCAGACGGGCCAGCCGAGAACCGTGAGCTGCGCTCCCACCCCGCCTTCCCGCCTACGGCGTGCGGACCGCGATCGTCGCGACGAGCGCCCGGTGGTCGCTCCCGGGCCCTGGGATCGCGGCGATCTCGGTGGCGGAGATTCCCGTCCCGACGAGCACGTGGTCGATGCGCACGAGCGGGGGCACATGGTCGCCCTGCGGCCAGGTCATGACATACGGGTGGCCGCGCGCCGCCGCGGCGTCCGCGATGCCGCTCCCGAGGACCCCGTCGAAGCCTGCGTTGCCCCAGCTCGCGTTGAAGTCGCCGGCGACGAGGAGCCGACCGACGCCACGCGCGGCCTCGCGGTGCGCGATGCGCCCGAGATCGGAGAGCCACAGGGCGCGCGAGAGGGTCGGAGCGTCGGTGTGCACGACCCAGAGGCGTATCGCGCCTGTGGGCAGGTCCACGGTGAGCGCGACGAGGAAGGGGTTGCCCGCCGCCCACATCGCTCCGACGACGTGGAGCGGGTACCGGCTCGCGACGGCGAACCCCCACGGAGCGGAGCCGTCGATCTCGTAGCGATGGGGGAGGCCGCGGAGCGCGGCGCTCGCCTCGAGCTGTGCGAAGTCCGACGGGCTGATCTCCTCGAACGTCGCGAGCGCCGGACGGTCCCGCGCGATCTCTCCTTCATAGCCGGCCATGTCGGTGTTCCCGCCGTCCGCTCCGGCATTCGCGTCGAAGAGCCGGACGTGCGGCGCGGCGCCGGCCCACGGGGGCAGTGGGCGCGCGGCGAGCAGCTCCGGCGCCGCGAA
>DATLRJ010000052.1:0-13051 GCA_035534715.1 Acidimicrobiales bacterium
AACCCGATCGAGATCGCGGCGGTCGTCGTCTGGCAGGTCGAGGACACCGCGTCCGCGATCTACGCGGTCGACGACTTCACCCAGTTCGTGGCCATCCAGACCGAGACCGCGGTGCGCCACACGGCCTCCAGCTACCCCTACGACGCACGCGGGTCGGGTGCGCTGTCGTTGCGGGACAACGCGGAGGAGATCACCGAGCGGCTGTCGTCGGAGATCAGCGCCCGCGTGCGCGCCGCGGGTGTGCACGTCGTCGAGTCGCGACTCACCCGCCTGTCCTACGCGCCGGAGATCGCCCAGGCGATGCTCCGCAAGCAGCAGGCGGACGCGGTCGTCGCGGCTCGCCAGCGGATCGTCGAGGGTGCCGTCGGCATGGTCGAGATCGCGCTCAACCGCCTCGAGGAGCGCGCGGTCGTCGAGCTCGACGAGGAGCGCAAGGCCGCGATGGTCTCGAACCTGCTCGTCGTGCTCTGCAGCGAGCAGGCAACCCAGCAGGTCGTGAACGCCGGCTCGCTCTACCAGTGACCCGCCGACGACCGGGACGATGACCGAGCGCAAGGGTGTACTGCTCCGGCTCGACCCGGCGGTGCACGACGCGCTCGCGCGCTGGGCGGCCGACGAGCTCCGGAGCACGAACGCGCAGATCGAGTTCCTCCTGCGGCGCGCGCTCGCGGACGCGGGGCGGATGCCGGGCCAGGCGGGCGAGATGCGCGGTCGAGGACGGCCGCGGCGCGACCGTGGGGCCGGCTCGTAGGCGACGAGCGCCCGCGACCGGAACGTGCACGCGTGCAGGCGGCGCGGCCGAGCAGAATGTGCCGATGGTGCCGGGCCCGGTGGAGCCGGGGCGTTCGGACGCGGCGGCGCCCGCCGCGCCCTGCGCGCAGGTGCGGGCGGCCGTGAACCGGATCATCGACCGCCGCGCCGTGAGGACCGTGTTCCAGCCGCTCGTCCACCTCGCGACGGGCGAGGTCGTCGGCTACGAGGCGCTCGCGCGCGGTCCGGAGCGCAGCCCGGTCGAATCGCCGCTCGCGCTGCTCGCCGCGGCGCGCGCGGTCGGCCGGCTCCACGAGCTCGACTGGGCGTGCGCTGCGGAGGCGTGCCGCTCCGCGGCCGCCGCGTCGCTCCACCCGTCGATGACCGTCTTCTTGAACTTCGACCCCGAGACGCTGCTCACCCCCGTCCCCGACGACCTGCGCCCGCTCACGCGCCGGGCGCGTGACCAGCTCCGCATCGTCGTCGACATCGAGGAGCGCGCGGTCGTCGAGAACCCCTCACGCATGCTCGAAGCCCTCGCCGCGGTGCGCGAGACCGGCTGGGGCACGGCGGTCGACCATGCCGAGGCGGACCCGACCGCGCTCGCGCTCCTGCCGATCGTCCACCCGGACGTCGTGAAGCTCGACCTGCGCGTCCTCGGGGACGACCTCGGGGCGGTCGCCGCGATCGGCGACGAGGCACGCGCGTACGCGGAGCAGAGCGGCGCGACGCTGCTCGCGCAGGGAGTCGAGCACGACGCGGACGTCGCGGTCGCCCAGATGGCCGGCGCGAGCTTCGGCCAGGGCTTCTACTACGGTCGGCCCGCGCCGCTCCCGGCCGAGCGCGCGGTCCCCCGCTCGGTCTTCCCGCTTCTCGCCGCGCCGCTCGTCGCGGTCGAGGAGACGCCCTTCGACCTCGTCACGAGCCGCTCTCGGCCCGGAACTATCGCGAAACGCCTGCTCGCACCGTTGAGCCGCCACGTCGAGGCGCAGGCGACGCGCAACGGTCCACCCGCGCTCCTGCTCGTGTCGTTCCAGTTCGGTCACGCCCCCGACCGCACGACCCGGCGTCGCCTCGAGCGACTCGGGCGCGACGCCGCTTTCACCGCCGCGCTCGGCACCGGGCTCGATCTCGAGGGCGGCCCGACCGTGCGCACGGCGGCGATCGACCCGGCGGACGCGATGCGCAACGACTGGAGCACGATCGTCCTCGGTGCCCACTACGCGGCCGCGCTCGTGGCCCGGGACCTCGGCGACGCCGGCGCGGACGGCGCCCGCAGGTACGCCTACGCGCTCGTCCACGACCGCGAGCTCGTCGCCGCGGCAGCGCAGCTCGTGCTCGGCCGCTTCACACGCCGGTCCTGATCCCGGCCCCCGGCGGCCGGGCGCACACCGGCCCCGTCCGTCCGGCGGTCGAAGCGGTCGACCCCCCTCAGGCACGCACGGTCGGCGAGCGACCGATCACCTTGCCGGCGGCGTCGAGCGCCTCGACCGCCACGAACCCGGACGCTCGGGCGACGGGGATCGCCGTCTCGAACGTCGTGTGGCTCGCGGACGCCTCCGGGAGGAGCGACGACGCGCTCGTCCCGCCGAGCACCTGCCAGCGGGCGACGTCGGTCGCACCGTTCCAGCTCACGTGGACGACCGCGCCCGGTGCCGCGGAGGACACGACGACAGCGGGCTTCGTCGTCGGCGTCGCGTGCCACGCGTACCGGTACGCCCGGTACGAGTCGTCGCCCGCCGGCAGCGACGCGTCGTAGAGCAGGGCGCCGGACGCGCTGTACTGCGAGTAGTACGGGGTCGTCCCCCACCCGACGACGAGGCTCCCCGAGCCCACGGTCTGGACGTTGCCGAGCGCGGTCGCGAGCCGGGGCGTCGGGGGCAGGTCCGCGCGCACGAGCGTCGCGCTGTGGTGCACGAGGTCGAGGCGCACGAGGATCGCCCGGGACTCGGGCTCGCGTGCCGGTGCGGCGGCGTCGTCGAAGATCGTGAGCTCGTTCGGCGCCACCTCACGGACGTCGTGCTGAAACCAGAACTGCGAGCCCGGTCCCATCGTGAAGCTGCTGTGCCGGCCCCCGAGCTGCCAGAGGACATCGCCTGCCTCGGCCGGGTCGACCAGGTACGCAGCGCTCGTGTTGCGTGCCGAGACGATGAGGTCGCCGTTGGGCAGCGCGTCGATCGAGTTGATGTGGAAGTAGTCGTACGTCGGGCCCGCGCCCTTCGGCGCGCCGAAGAGCGAGTCCGCGACGGGCACGTGGTCGAGGCTGTCCCACTGGTACATCACGAGACCGGTCGGGACGTCGATCTCCTGCACGATGCCGTCGAGCGCGGTGCCGTCGGTCGGCCCGCCCATCGACGACGTGTTCCAGCGGGTCGCCTGAAACGCGGTCACGAGCGCCGTGCCCCTCGCGGTGAGCTGGAAGTCGTGGAGGTCGGCACGGTAGCCGTTGCCTGCGCGCACGACCGCGACCGTCTTGTACGAGGTGTTCGCGATGATGTCGACGCCCTGACCGTGGCCGTCGATGACCTCGCCCTGGAACCACGTGAGCACGGGCGCACCGTGGTAGCGCTGCACGTTCAGGTCGAAGGCCTCGCTGTGCGGCAGCGGATCGAACCAGACGAGCGTGCCGTCCGCGCGCACGATCATCGGTCCTGCGTGGCCCGTCGTGCCCTTCGGCGCGAGGAAGAAGTCGCCGTTGCCGCCGCTGTCGCGCGACACGGTCACGTGCGGCGGGTCGAGTCCCGGCGCGGTGGCGAAGTGATCGACGCCCGGGACGTCGGTCCTGAGCGGCGGCCGGGTGGACTTCATCCTCAGCGGCAGGTCGCGTGCGACGGTGAAGCTGAAGGTCCCGGACGGCGCGCCCGCGATCGCGACGTGCGTCTGGACCGTCACGGTCTCGCCGGCGACGAAGGGACGGTCGGGTAGGAAGCTCGCGCCGTCGCCGGTCGAGTACGCGCGCATCCGGCCCGGGTGCGGTCCGCTGCGCGACCCGGTGACGGTCACCGCCCCGATCGCCGAGGGACGTACGCCGAGCAGGCTGATCTGTGTCGTGGGCGACGCGGTCAGCGAGCCGGGCTCCGGGGACGCGATCACGACGTGCGACCCGGCCGGTGGCGCGAGGTCCGTGCCCGTCGGCGCGGCCGGCCCGGGTGACGCGAAGGACGCGGCGACAGCTGCCCGCGTGGCGTGCGCGACAGCCGGTCGAGCCGCGAGCACGGCCGAGACGGCAAGGCCCACCGAGCCGGTGACCAGGGCGGCGAGCACCGCGCGCGCGCGGCGCGGCCTCCTGCGCAGAACCTTGCCGGTCGGCCTGGTGCTCACGGTCTCGCCGTTCCTCCTCGCTGCGCGGTCCGATTTCCGCACCGGCACGCCGCACGTGGCGCCCTCGAGCGGGCGCGGCCGTCCGGGCGTGAGGGTGCGGGACGTGCCGAGGATACGCGACCGGGGCGTCATGCGAACGTGCACGCCACGTAACCGAACCCTCACCGATCCTTAACCTCGCCCCCAGGCGCGACGCCTACGGTCGATCGCAGACGTTCGACCGAGGAGGCGACATGTCGGCAGGAGCGGGCTCAAAACCCGAGACCGGACCGGGTGGCGAGAGCGAGGGGCGGGCCGTCACCCAGGGTGAGCGAGGGGGACGGCGCGTCTCGCGTCGCCACGCACTCGGCCTCGCGGGCAAGGGCGCCGCGGGTGCCGTCGTGCTCGGCGCGGTGGGCGGCGCCGGCTACGGGATCAGGGGCTCGAGCGCGGCGGCCCCGGCCCCGCCGCAGGCGGTCGCGCCGCGGCTGACCCAGACGATCCAGACCCGGCCGGATCTCAACCCGCCACACGTCCAGATGGTCGACATCGACTCGGGGAGCTCGTCTGGGTACATCTTCGTCACGCCGAGCCGGGTGCCGGGCATCCGCTCGATGACCACGAAGCAGGCGATCGCGGCGGGCGACGGCGCGCAGGGCGCGATGATCCTCGACCACCTCGGCAAGCTCGTCTGGTTCCACCCCACGCCCGGGCTCGCGACCGACCTGCAGGTCCAGACGTACCGGGGGGAGCCCGTCCTCACGTACTGGACGGGCGCGATCGAGAACGGCATCGGCTACGGCGAGGTCGCGATCCTCGACTCCACGTACAAGCAGATCGCGACGATCAAGGGGGCGAACGGCCTCAAGGCGGACCTCCACGAGATCGTCCTCACCCCGCAGGACACCGCGATCGTCACCGCGTACACGACGCGCGCCGCCGACCTCTCCGCGATCGGAGGCCCTGCGAACGGCCAGGTGTTCGACAGCGTCGTCCAGGAGATCGACGTCGCGACCGGCAAGCTCGTCCACGAGTGGCGGAGCCTCGACCACGTGCCGGTCACCGAGACGTACTCGAAGCCGGCGAAGGGCGCGCTCGACTACTTCCACGTGAACTCGGCCTCGCTCTACGACGACAACCACCTGCTCCTGTCGTCGCGGAGCACGTGGACCCTGTACAAGGTCGACCGCTCCACCGGTGCGGTCGTCTGGCGACTCGGTGGCAAGAACAGCGACTTCACGATCGGCAAGGGGGCGAACTTCGAGTGGCAGCACCACTCGCGCCGCCTCGCGAACGGTCGGATCACGGTCTTCGACGACGGCGCGGTCCCAGCGGTCGAGAGCACGTCGCGTGCCCTGATCCTGAACGTCGACGAGACGCACATGACCGCGACGCTCGACAAGGCGTACATCCACCCGGCGCAGCTGCTCGCCGGCTACGAGGGCAGCGTGCAGGTGCTCGCGAACGGCCACGTCTTCGTCGGCTGGGGAGACGAGCCGTACTTCACCGAGTTCAGCCCGGACGGCTCGGTCCTGCTCGACGGCCGCTTCCCGACCGACGACCAGTCCTACCGGGCGTTTCGCTCGCCGTGGGTCGGACGGCCGACGAGCGCGCCCACGATCGTCGCGGCGAAGGACTCGGTCGGCGGCGTCGCGATCCACGCGAGCTGGAACGGCGCGACCGAGGTCGCGCACTGGCAGGTGCTCGGGGGCGAGACCCCGCAGGACCTGAAGCCGGTCGCGCTCCTCGCGAAGGCCGGATTCGAGACCGCGATGACCGCGCGGACGACCGGGAAGTACGTCGCGGTCGCGGCGCTCGACGTCCACGGGACGCGACTCGGCGTGTCGAGAGCCGTCGCGATCTGAGCGGTCCGCCGGAGGTCCGGCCCGCGGCCCGGCTCCGTAGACTCGCGCCGTGACCGTGCGGCCGACGACGGACCCGGACGTGCTCCACGACGAGGAGCGGCATCGCTACGAGCTGCGCGCGGACGGCGCCGTCGTCGCGGTCGCGGACTACGAGCACGAGCGCGGCGCGATCGCGATCGTTCACACCGAGGTCGCTCCCGAGCGCCGGCGCTCCGGGCTCGCGGGGCGGGTCGTGCGCGCCGCGCTGAACGACGTGGCTGCGAGCGGGCGGCGTGTCGTGCCGGTCTGTCCGTACGTCGTCGCCTACATCCACCATCACCCCGAGTACGCGGAGCTGGTCGACGCGCCCGGGGAGCCTCCCGGGTCGAGCGCGTAGCCGACTCCCGGCTCCGTGCGCAGGAACGCACCGCGCTCGTCGCCGAGCGCCCGCCGCAGCCGGTGGACGTAGACACGCAGGTAGTGCGCCTCCCCCACGTAGGCCGGGCCCCAGACGTCGCCGAGGATCATCCGATGCGTGACGACCTTGCCCGCGTGGCACGCGAGGTACGCGAGCAGCTCGAACTCACGCGGCGTGAGCTCGACCGACTCGCCGTGCATCGTCGCGACGTGCCGTTCGACGTCGATCGTGAAGGGTCCGACCGCGAGTGGCGCAGCGTCCGCGGCGGACGCCCGGCGCTCGAAGTGACGCGCGGCGAGCCGGAGCCGCGCGTCGAGCTCGTCCATGCCGAACGGCTTCGTCACGTAGTCGTCCGCGCCGCCGTCGAGCGCCGCGACCTTCCTCGCCTCGGCCGCGTCGGCGGAGAGCACGATGACCGGGATGTCGCCCGTCTCTCGCAGCCGCCTGCAGACCTCGAGCCCGTCGACGTCGGGCAGGCCGAGGTCGAGCAGGACGACGTCGATCGCGGTCGTGGCAGCCGCCGCGAGCGCGCGTCGACCGTCCGACGCGCCGAACACCGTGTGGCCGCGCGCGCCGAGCCCGAGGCTCAGGACGCGCCGCAGCGCCGGGTCATCGTCGACCACGAGCACCCGAGCCACGATCTGCCTCCCACAACGCGGCGCCGGCGCCTCGCGCGCACGCGCCCGGGCGTCACGCGTCGCCGCCCGGCTCGAAGCGGTAGCGCGGATTGAGCAGCTCGAGCCGTCCACCGCGAGATCTGAGCGTAGCCTCGACGGTCAGCCGCGCCCCGGCGGCGACACCGGGCACCGCGCGCCGGCCCAGGTACACGAGCGTCGCCCGCCCGGTCCCGTCGTCGAGGTCGGCCTCGAAGACCGGATCGGGCCACTCGTGCGCCCGCGTCGCGGTGACGACGCCGGTGACCTCGACACGACCGCGCGGCACCGCGTCGCAGAGCCGGCGTGCGCTCGGACGCGCGTGGGTCGCGTCTCCCGCTCCTCCGGGCATCGTGCCGCCGGCGGTCATCGAAGCGCCGCGAGCGCCTCGTTCAGCTGGAGCACGTCCACCGTGCTGCCGCCGAGGAAGCCGAGCTGCGGCCCGTGCGCCTCACGGGCGACGAGCCGGCGAAGGCGCGCCGGCGAGATGCCCGTCGCGCGCGAGACCATCGGGATCTGCACGAGCGCGTCTTGCGGGGTGATGTCGGGGTCGTACCCGCTCGCAGACGTCGTCACGAGGTCCGGCGTCGGGTTCACGCCCATCGAGTGCCAGTAGGCGACGAGCGCCCTCGTGTCCGCGACGAGGACCTTCGAGCGCGGTCCGAGGTTCGTCGCACCGGACCCGCCCGCGACGCCGTTCGCGACGAGCGGGTTGTCGCCGCCCGGGACGTGCGAGCGCGGGTTCGCCGCGTACGGGCCCGCGTCGTCCGGGCGACCGTGGAAGAACGCGGGGCTCGTCCAGCTCTGGCCGATGAGGGCCGAGCCGTCGGGGCCGAGCGAGCCGTTCGCCTGGTGCGAGAAGAGGAGCTGAGCGACTCCGGTGCCGGCGAGCGCGTACACGAAGCCGAACAGCACGAGGCACGTCACGGCCATGACGAGGGACCGGCGGAGGTGGACGAGCATCACATGCGCTCCATCAGTACGCGTGGGTCGCGGTGAGGACGAGGTCGATGAGCTTGATGAACACGAACGGGGCGACGATCCCGCCGACGCCGTAGACGAACACGTTCCGGCGGAGGATCGCCGCGGAGCCGCTCGCCCGGAACTTCACGCCGCGCAGCGCGAGCGGGATGAGCGCGACGATCACGAGCGCGTTGAAGATCACGGCCGACATCACCGCCGACTGCGCGCTGTGCAGCCGCATGACGTCGAGGGCCCTCAGCTGCGGGTACGTCGCGACGAAGAGCGCGGGGACGATCGCGAAGTACTTCGCGACGTCGTTCGCGATCGAGAACGTCGTGAGCGACCCGCGCGTGATGAGCAGCTGCTTGCCGATCTCGACGACGTCGATGAGCTTCGTGGGGTTCGAGTCGAGGTCGACCATGTTCCCGGCCTCCTTCGCCGCGGTCGTCCCCGTGTTCATCGCGACGCCCACGTCGGCCTGAGCGAGCGCGGGCGCGTCGTTCGTCCCGTCGCCCGTCATCGCGACGAGCTTCCCGCCCGCCTGCTCGGAGCGGATGAGCTCCATCTTCGTCTCGGGAGTCGCCTCGGCCAGGTAGTCGTCGACTCCCGCCTCCTCCGCGATCGCGGCGGCCGTGAGCGGGTTGTCGCCCGTGATCATGACCGTCCGGATCCCCATCTGGCGCATCTGGGCGAACTTCTCGCGGATGCCCTGCTTCACGACGTCCTTCAGCTCGATCACCCCGAGCACGGTCGGGCCGTCGGCGACGACGAGCGGCGTCGACCCGGCGCGCGCGACGCGCGCGACGAGCTCGTCGAGCCCCTCCGGCGCCACTCCGCCCTGGTCGGCCGCCCACCGCCGGACCGAGTCGGCCGCACCCTTTCGAATCGACCGGCCGTCGACGTCGAGCCCGGACATGCGCGTGTGCGCCGAGAACGGCACGAACTCGTGGCCGTCGCCGAGGTCGCGCTCTCGGATCGCGAAGCGCTGCTTCGCGAGCACCACGATCGAGCGGCCCTCCGGCGTCTCGTCCGCGAGCGACGCGAGCTGGGCAGCGTCGGCGAGCTCCTCCTCGCTCCGGCCCGGGACCGGTATGAACGACGCGGCCATTCGGTTCCCGAGCGTGATCGTGCCCGTCTTGTCGAGCAGCAGCGTCTGGACGTCGCCCGCGGCCTCGACCGCGCGTCCGCTCATCGCGAGCACGTTGCGCTGCACGAGCCGATCCATCCCGGCGATGCCGATGGCGGAGAGAAGCGCGCCGATCGTCGTCGGGATGAGGCAGACGAGCAGCGAGACGAGCACGACCACGGACACCGACGCCCCCGCGAAGCGGGCGAACGGCTGGAGCACCACCACGACCGGCAGGAAGACGATCGTGAGGGCTGCGAGGAGGATCGTGAGCGCGATCTCGTTCGGCGTCTTCTGGCGGTTCGCCCCCTCGACGAGCGAGATCATCCGGTCGAGGAACGTGTGGCCGCGCTCGGCGGTGATCCGCACGACGATCCGGTCCGACAGGACCTTCGTGCCGCCGGTCACCGCGGAGCGGTCGCCGCCGGACTCGCGGATCACCGGCGCGGACTCCCCCGTGATCGCGGACTCGTCGACCGAGGCGATCCCCTCGACGATGTCGCCGTCCGACGGGATCAAGTCGCCGGCCTCGCACACGACGAGGTCCCCCTTCGCGAGCTCGGCCGCCGCCACCCGCGTCTCGCCGCCGTCCGCTGCGAGCTTTCGCGCCTCGGTCTCCGAGCGCATCCTGCGCAGCGTGTCGGCCTGGGCCCTGCCGCGCCCCTCGGCCATCGCCTCCGCGAAGTTCGCGAAGACGACGGTGAGGAACAGCCAGATCGCGATCGACCACGTGAAGCGCCCCGGGTGCCGGATCGCCTCGAGGACCACGACGGCGGTGCCGACGAGCACGACGAACATCACCGGGTTGCGCACCTGCACGCGAGGGTCGAGCTTCCTGAACGCGCCGGCGAGCGCCTGGCGCAGGATCTCGCGGTCGAACAGGCTGCGCGCCTCGGCGACGCCGTGCGGGCGCGGCGCGGCACCGACGGGCGAGGCGTCCGGCCCCGTGGGTCCGGTCGTTCCGGCGCGCTCCATCTAGAAGAACCTCCCGTGACTGAGCTGCTCGACGACCGGGCCGAGCGCGACCGCGGGGAAGAACGTGAGCCCGCCGATGATCACGATCACGCCGACTACGAGGCCGACGAACATCGAGTTGTCCGTGCGGAAGGTGCCGAGCGACTCGGGAACGACGTCCTTCGCCGCGAGGACCCCGGCGAGCGCGAGCACCGGCACGATGATCCCGAACCTGCCGACGAGCATGTCGACCGCGCCGATCACGTTGTAGAAGGGCGAGTCGCCGGAGAGCCCGCCGAACGCGGACCCGTTGTTGTTCCCCTCGGACGTGAGCCCGTAGAGGATCTCGGTGAACCCGTGAGGGCCCGAGTTCAGCGGGCCGATCCGCCCCGCGTGGACCGACACCGCGACCCCGGTGACGACGAGAACGGCGAGCGGCATCACGAGCGACGCGAGCCCGGCGAGCTTGATCTCCTTCGCCTGGATCTTCTTCCCGAGGTACTCCGGCGTCCGCCCGATCATCAGTCCGCCGATGAACACGGCGATGATCGCGTAGACGAGGATCGTGTAGAGCCCGCTCCCGACGCCACCCGGCGTCACCTCGCCGAGCATCATCCCGGTGAGAAGGCCGAAGCCGCCCATCGGGGTGAACTGGTCGTACGACGCGTCAGCCGAGCCCGTCGAGGTGCTCGTCGAGGCGACGCCGAAGAGCGCGGACGAGGTGTCGCCGAAGCGCACCTCCTTGCCCACCATGTTGCCCGCCGGCTGGTGCGTGATCCCCGCCGCGGCGACCGCCGGGTTGCCCTGGTGCTCGGCGGCGCTCGTGAAGCCGACCCACACGGCGAAGATCAGGACCATCGCCGCGAGCAGCGCACGGCCGTGGCGGACGCTGCCGACCATCTTGCCGAACGTGTAGGTGAGCGCGAACGGGATCGCGAGGACAAGGTAGATCGACAGCCAGTTCGTGAGCGGCGTCGGGTTCTCGAAGGTCGTCGCCGAGTTCGCGTTGAGGAAGCCGCCGCCGTTGGTGCCGAGCTGCTTGATGGCCTCCATGAAGCCGATCGGGCCGCGCGCGATGGTCTGCGTGACGCCGTTCAGGGCGTCATGCACGCTCACGGGCCCGGCGAGGGTCTGGACCGCACCCTGGCCGACGAAGACGATGCCCGCGACGAACGCCATCGGCAGCAGCACGTAGAGCATGCAACGCGTGATGTCGACCCAGAAGTTCCCGATCGTCGCGGACCCTCGGCGCGCGAAGCCGCGCACGAGCGCGACCGCGACCGCGACTCCGACCGCCGGGCTCACGAACTGCTGCACCATGAGCGCAGCGAGCTGGGAGAAGTAGGACATCGTCGTCTCGCCGGCGTAGTTCTGCCAGTTCGTGTTCGTCACGAACGAGACGCTCGTGTTGAAGCTCAGCGCGGGCGGGACGGCTGCGAGGCGCTGGGGGTTCAGCGGCAGCGATCCCTGGATGCGCAGCAGCAGGTACGTGAGCGCGATCGACACCCCGGAGAACACGACGAGCGAGGTCGCGTAGCGGGTCCACGTCTGCTCCTGCTCGGGGCTCGTCCCGAGTGCCCGGTAGATCGGGCGCTCGAGCGCCCGCAGCCACCGCACCCGGCCGTCGAAGATCGCGGCCATGTACGACCCGAGGTACCGCCAGGTGAGCGCGAGCGCGGCGAGCAACGTGACGATCGTCCAGAAGAAGCCCACCTAGAACCGCTCCGGCTTGAACATCGCGACGCCGAGATAGGCGAGGAGGAGGACCGACACGACGAGGAGCGCGAGCTGGACCGCGTTCATACGCGCTCGAGGGCCCGCACGAGCCCGAGGGTGACGGCGGTGAACACGACGATCCCGACGACGGACAGCAGATCGGCCATGGGTCCACTGTGCGACCGACGCGCATCACCAGGTTGTCAACAGTGGGTCGGAACGCGTCAACAGCGCGTCAACGCGCCGGGCGCCGGGCGCCGGTGCCGGTGCCGGGCGCCGGTGCCGGGTGCCGGGTGCCGGCGCGCGGCGTCAGTGGGCGGCGCCGGTCCGGCGGGCCGGCAACCCGAGCGCGAGCAGAGCGCCGATGACGAGCAGCGCCGTCGACACGACGAATGCCCGGTCGTAGCCGGCGGTCAGCGAGACCGGCGGCGACGCGCCCGACGCGAGCCGGTCGCCGGCGACGCGCGACGCGATCGTCGCCATGGCGGCGAGACCGACCGCACCGCCGACCTGACGGGTCGTGTTGATGAGGCCGGACGCGAGACCCGCCTGGTGGACGGGAACGCCCGTCGTCGCCGCGAGCGTCATCGGCACGAACCCGAGGCCGAGCCCGACGCCGAAGAGCAGGAGCGGGCCGAGGATGTGCGTTGCGTACCCGTCGCCGTACCCGAGGCCCGCGAGCCACGCGACACCGCCGGCGGCGATCACGGGGCCGAGGACGAGCTGTCGCCGCGCCCCGAGACGCGCGACGAGGCGCGCGCCTGCGAGCGAGCCGAACATCGTTGAGATCCCGGCCGGCAGGAACGCGAGCCCGGCCCGCAGCGGGCTGTAACCCGCAACCTGTTGCATGTAGAGGGACAGGAAGAAGTAGACGCCGAACAGCGAGCCGCCGACCGTCAACGCGACCGCGTTCGCGACGGACACCGCGCGACGCCGGAAGATCCCGAGTGGGACGAGCGGCTGCGCGGCGACCCTGCCCTCGAGCAACGCGAACACGGCGAGGAGCGCGGCGCCCGCCGCGAGCGTCACGACCGTCGTCGGCGAGCCCCACGAGTGCGTGTCGGTGCTCACGATCCCGTAGACGACGAGCGCGAGCCCTCCGGTCACCGCGACCGCGCCGGGAAGATCGAGGCTTCGCGGCGCGTCCTCGCTCCTCGACTCGAGGAGCACGATCGACGCGGCGACGACCAGTGCGACGCCGATCGGCACGTTCACGATGAGCACCCACCGCCAGTCGAGCAGGTCGGTGAGCACCCCGCCCACGAGCACGCCGACCGCTGCGCCGCTCGCAGCCGTCGCGGACCAGGCTCCGAGGGCTCGGCGGCGC
>DATLRJ010000053.1:0-2788 GCA_035534715.1 Acidimicrobiales bacterium
GGATTGAGCCGCAGGTACGTGCCGGTCGCGACGTTCAACAGCACCGCGCCGTCGGCCGTCGGCGCGAGCATGCGCACCCCGCGGGTCGCCCTCGCCGTCCGGTGCCGGCGCGTCCGGGCGTCGCGCTCCACGTCAGCCTGCCGGGTCGAGGCGTGCCTCCGACTCCGACGCCCGGAGCAGTGAGCGGGCTGCGAGCGCGTCGAGGAAGGCGTCCACGTCCGCCGCCGCGCGCTCGAGCGTGATCGCGTACTCCTCGACGAGGACGGACGCGAGCTCGTCGGCCGTCGCGCCGTGCGTGAGGCGCAGCCACAAGGGGCAGGCTGAGCCGTTCACGGTGAGGTACACAGCGGTCGAGAGCTCGAGCACGATGATCTCCTCGTCGACCTCGCGCCAGACGACTGCGTTCGTGTCGAGCTCGAGCCGCCCCCGCCGAGGACCGGTCATGGACTCATCCCTGCTCGCTCACGCGCGCTCACGCGCCTCCCGAGGCTGCTCTCGTGGCCCGCGGTGGGCCGGCGACTGTCCGGAGAGAACCGGCCATCCAATTCTGGCACGCGGGTCGCCTCGCGCCGGATCTCCGCGCGAGCTCCCGCACGCGGCTCACGGGGCCCGCGCCCCGCCGACGCGGCCGTCACCTCCTAGTGCGCCCGGCGTCGACGGCGTGGAGCGGGACGACCTGTGCGTCGAACCGGCCGTCGAGGACCATGCTCACGGCCTCTGCCTGCGTGCGTACGCCGAGCTTCGCGAAGACTCGGGTCTTGTGGTTCTCCACGGTCTTCGCGCTCACGCCGAGCAGGTGCCCGATGGCCTTCGTCGCGAGGCCGTCCACCATGGCACCGAGGATCTCCACCTCGCGAGGCGTCAGCTGGCCAGAGCCCGCGACGACGCCGTGCGTGCGTCGTGCCATCCGCCACTCCGAGGTGATCGCCGCGCAGAGCTCGGGCGGGAGGACGGCCCCGCCGCGTGCGACGCCAAGGAGGGCAGCGCCGAGCTCGTCGGGCGAGAGCGCCATGTCGACGAGACCCGTGACGCCGAGCTCGACGAGCCCGAGCATGCGCGCGAGCTCGAGCGGCTCGCTCAGCAGGACGACGCGCGTGCCTGTGCGTAGCAGCCGGGCGAGGTAGGAGTCGACGATCCCGTCGTCGAGCACCTCTCCCGAGACGACAACGTCCGGTCGGTAGACCTCGCAGAGCCGCACGGCGACGTCGCCGTCGGCCGTCGTGCCGACGACCTCACCGGCCCCGCCGAGGACGTCGGCGACGAGCGGGGCGACCCATCGGTGGTCGTGGACGACGACGACCCGAAGCGCTCCGGCGGCGATGCGCCGGACGTGGATCGCCGGGCGACCATAGACGCGTGCAGACCCCGACCTCGGGTGGATGGCTGTCACCTCGCGCCCGAGGAGCGCTCGCCGCCGAGCGCGCCCGACCGCAGCGCGACAGAAAGCGCGCCGGCCTGATTTTGCACGCCGAGCTTCGCGTAGATGCTCTGCCGCCGGCCCTCGACGGTCTTCGCGCTGATGCCGAGCCGCGCGCCGATCTCCGCCGACGTCGCGCCTGTCCCGATGAGCGCGAGCACCTGGCGCTCGCGCGCCGTGAGCTCGCCGGCCGCGGTCGACGCCGCCGGCAGGCGGGTCGCAGGCACGAGGCGAGCCGCTGCGTCCGGGTCGAAGATGGCGAGCACCTCGTCGGCGGAGCTCCGACGATCGACGACCGGGATCGTCGGACCGAGCGCCGGTCGCCGCCGGGCCGCGGGGCTCGAGCCGACGACGCGCACTCCCGCGCACTGCAGCTCCGCGACGAGCCGCGCGAGCGCCGTCGCCTCGCCTGCGAGCTCGACGAGTGCTGCGTCTGCGCCGGACCCTGCACATGTCGCGAGGACCTCGCCCTCGTCGCGCAGGGCGATCGCATGGATGCGACCCGTCGCGCAGAGCAGGCGCGCGAGACCCTCGCGGAACAGCCGAGAACGGTCTTGGACGACGACGAGCCGCATCGGTCTGCCTACGACGGGCGCCAGGCGGCGCCGTCGCGATCCTCCGCGGGCGGGCGCGCCACGAGCCACCAGAGCTGCGTGCCCATTCCCGGCATCGGTCGCCGCGACTCAGCCGAACTCGGTACAGATCTCGCGGCCGATCTCGGCCTCGAGCACGGCAGCGGCCGGGGAGCCCGAGGCACGCCAACGCTCTCGCAGGACGACCCGCAGCACCCGCAGCCCGTCGCGGAACGGGTGCAGCTTGCTCTCGCCGTGGACGCGCTGGGCCTCAAAGCTCGGCACCTCGGCGATGCGCAGCCCGAGCTTCGCGATCCGGATGTTGATGAGCGTCTCGACCTCGAAGCCCGAGCAGTCGACGTCGATCGCGTCGAGCCGGCTCGCAAGGAACGCGTTGTAGCCGTAGCAGAGGTCGCTGTACTTCGTCCCGAAGAGGAGGTTGACCACACCGCATAGCACGGAGTTGCCCGCCCGGCGCAGCCGTGTGATGTCCGCGCTTCCACCACCGGAGAGAAAGCGCGAGCCCTTCGCGAACTCCGCACCGTCGTGGATCGCCCGCACGTAGCGCGCGATCTCTCCGGGGTCCGTCGAGCCGTCCGCGTCGAGCATGACGATGATCTCGCCGCTGCACGCCCGAAAGCCGCATCGCAGCGCGTCGCCCTTGCCCCGTCCCGTCTGCTCGACGATCCGGATATCGGGCCGAAGCCGCCGTGCGACTTCCACAGTGGCGTCCGTCGACCCGCCGTCGACGACGATGACCTCGTGCACGCCGCTTGGGATACGCGCAAAGACGTGGGCG
>DATLRJ010000054.1:0-2725 GCA_035534715.1 Acidimicrobiales bacterium
TGGGTGACCCAGAGGCCGTACGGATTCGCCGAGTGGCTCGCGGCCGATCCGACGCGCCGGACGATCGTCATCACCCAGAACCTCGTGCCCGACGACGTCGCAACGACGCCCGACTGGAGGGCGCTCGGGGCGTCCGGGGCGTACAACCGCTACGCCCGCGAGCTCGCGCGGACCCTGGTGCGAACCGGCTTCGGGTACTCGGTCGTCCGGCTCGGCGCGGAGATGAACGGACCGTGGGAGACCGACTGGGTCGGCAACGGGATCACCAATCAGCGCGAGTGGGCTCGGTACTTCGCCCAGATCGTCCGCACGATGCGCTCGGTGAAAGGTGCGCACTTCCTCTTCGACTGGAACGTGAACGCCGCCTACGAGGACATCCCCCTCGCGAACTACTACCCGGGCAACCGCTACGTCGACATCGTCGGCGCCGACGCTTACGACGAGGCGCCGATCCCGCTCCCGCCCGTGGGATCGCCGTCGCGCTGGCCAACGCTCGTGAGCCAGCCTGTCGGGCTGGACTCGATCTACGCGTTCGCGGCCCGGCACCACAAGCCGCTGAGCGTCCCGGAGTGGGCGACGCTCGCCCAGAGCGGCGACGACGGTCAGTACGTCACGCGGATGGGCCAGTTCATCCTCACCCACGACGTCGCCTACCAGTCGTGGTTCGACAACGGAGACAACGGCATCAGCCCGCTCGACGCGGCAGTAGCTCCACGCTCGCTCGCGGCCTACGTCGCCTACTTCGGGCCGCGCTCTCGGATCGCGCGCTTCCAGCGCTCCTACTACAGCTCGGGCTGAGACCTCTCGGACGCGGGCGCCACGCGGGGTCCCGCGCCGGTCCCGTCCGACTGCTCGGTCGGAGCGCGTTCCGCTGGCGCGCCGGACGGCGGGGACATGGTCGCGCGCCCGCCGGAGCCGTCACCCCGGGTCGTGCGGTCCTGCTCCCAACCGATCTGGCGGTGTCGCAGGCGATAGGACTGGGCGAGGGCGACCGCACCCATCCGGACGAGGCCGTAGTTCGCGAGGGGGACCCAGAGCGCTCTGTCGTGAGCCATCTCCCAGAAGGGGCTGTCGAACCACAGGCGCACGTGGCCGGCGATGCGCCGCACGAGAAGAGGGCGACTGTGGACGGGGCCCGTGGAGGACGACTCGGCCTGCTCGAAGATCGCGAGGAACTCCTGGGTCCCCGCGTAGACGCGCGCCTTCGCCCGGATGAGGGCCGCCGTCGTTCGGGGTGCCTCGATCGAGAACTCGCAGCCGCTCACGGCCCGACGCTCGGCGGAGGAGAAGAGGCTGCGGATGTAGAGGTCGTCGTTCAGCACGTCGGGAAAGACGTCGAAGCGCGCGCGCCCCTCGCGCGAGAGCCCGTAGAAGCCGCTCCCGACGAGCTCGTCGGTCACCCACGGGAGGCGGACGAAGACGTCGTAGAAGTCGCGCACGGGACGGGGCCGCCCGTCGAGCACGACGCGAAGGCGCGGCGCGGCCGCGAGCGCCGGTCCGCGCTCGAGCGCGTCGACGACCCCGCGCACGGCCGCCGGGTCCGCGACGATGTCCGCGTCCATGTACAGCCGCGGGAAGACGTCGCCCGCGACCTCGTCCCCGAGGTTAAGCGCTGCGCTCTTGGAGGGTCTCGCTAGCGTGTGGACGCGCACGGCCTCGAAGGTGCCCGCGACACGCGACGTGTCGTCGTCGCACCCGTTGCAGACGACGTGCACGTCGAGCTCGCCGGTGCCCGTCATCGGCGCGAGGGCGCCGAGCAGCCGCCCGATGACCGTGGACTCGTTGTGCGCCGGGATGACCACCGACGCGATCGGCGTCACCGCAGGGCACCGCCCGCCGGTGCGAAGCCGGGACGCGGCTCGCGGCACGTCACGCGATCCTCCTCGCGGCTCGGGAGATCGAAGGCGGGGCCCCACGTGAGCCCGAGTGGTACCGGTCGCTCGCCATTGGCGGTGATTGTAGGGCTATCGGACCCGTTCCCTGGTGCGCGCGATCCCGCGCGCGCCAGGGGCGACGGCCGTCGAGGCGAGCGGGACCGCGCCGGTAGACTGGCCAGGTGACGGCGTCCGAGGCCACGAGCTGCGATGACGCGTCGGCTGGCGCCGGCGGGCCGGGTGGGCCTCACGCGTCGGCTGGTGCCGGCAGGCCGGGTGGGCCTCACGCGTCGCCCGGCGACGCGCCCACCGTGACCTTCGTCGTCATCGCCTACAACGAAGAGGCCCGCATCGCCCGGACGATCGCCGCGATCGGCGAGATGGCGGAGCTTCCCGACTATGAGATCGTCGTCGTCGACGACGGCTCGAGCGACTCGACCGCGTCGGTCGTGCGCGAGCTCGCCGCCGCCGACCCGCGGGTCGCCGTCCACCTTCTCGGGTCCAACAAGGGACGCGGAGCGGCGCGCGCCGCCGGCGTGGCGCGGTCGCGGGGCCGCTACATCGCGATGGTCGACGCGGACATCCTCCTCCCGGTCGAGTGGTGGAGATCGTGCCGCGACGCGATCGCCGCGCACGACGTGGTGAGCGGTACGGCCGTGCCCGACGGCGACGTCGTCTACCTCGCCGACCGCTTCGCTCTCCACCCGAAGCCCGTACGCCACGCGACCGCGACGACGGGGAGCAACGCGCTCTTCCGCCGGGAGGTGTTCGACCTCGTCCACTACGAGGCCGAGCTGCGCAACGGCGAGGACGTCGCCCTCGACCACCAGATGACCGAGCACGAGGTGAGT
>DATLRJ010000055.1:0-10172 GCA_035534715.1 Acidimicrobiales bacterium
GCCGGTGCGGACTCGTCGAACGGCGAGCCGCGACGACGTCTCGTGAGCGCGCGGCGGCTCCTCATTGTCGGGGCGACCGGGCTGCTCGGACCGTACCTCGTCGCCGAGGGGCGGTCGCGCGGCGCCATCGTCGACACGCTCGGTCGCACGCACGGAGGGGTCGCTCGCGACCTCACGGTCCCCGCGGACCTGCGCGAGGTCCTCAACCTCTCCCGCTACGACGCCGTCGTGAATGCCGTGGCGCTCACCGACGTCGACGCGTGCGAGCGCGACCCCGATCTCGCGTTCGCCGTGAACGCCGGGATCGTAGAGTCTCTCGTCGCAGGCCTCGCGACCGCGACGCACCTCGTGCAGGTGTCGACGGACCAGGTCTACCCAGACGAGCCCGGCCCGCACCTCGAGGAGCGCACGGCGCCCGTGAACGCCTACGGGCGCTCGAAGCTCGCCGGGGAGGCAGCTGCGCTCGAGCACGGTCGCACGACCGTGCTCCGCACCAACTTCTTCGGCACGTCCCTGACGCCGGGGCGTGAGAGCCTCAGCGACTGGGCGATCGGCGCGCTCGAGCGCGGTGAGGCCCTGACGGGCTTCACCGGCTCGCTGTTCTCGCCGCTGCGGCTCGACACGGTCGCACGCTGGTGCATCGACGTCATCGACGCGGAGCTCGTCGGGACGTTCAATCTCGGGAGCACGCAGGGCATGTCGAAGTACGACTTCATCCTCGAGCTCGCGCGCGCTCGCGGCCTCGACGCCTCGGCCGTCCGGCCGGTGGACGCTCACACCGCACCGGGCAGGGCCCCTCGCGCCGGCGACCTGCGGTTGGACGTCGGCCTCATCGAGGCGCGCACGGGCACGCGCCTCGCGTCGCTCGTCGAGGAGATGGCACCGTGAGCGCGTCGGTCCGACTCGGGCGCCGGCGCGTCGCGAGCGACGAGCCGACCTACTTCATCGCCGACATCGGGGCCAACCACGACGGCAGCGTCGAGCGTGCCCTACAGCTCATCGAGCTCGCGGCGCTCGCCGGCGCCGACGCGGCGAAGTTCCAGAACTTCCGCGCCGAGTCGATCGTGTCCGACGTGGGCTTCCGCACGCTCGGCGGGCCGCTCGGCCACCAGGCGGCGTGGTCCAAGCCCGTGAGCGAGGTCTACGCGGACGCAGCGCTCCCGCTCGAGTGGACGCCACAGCTGCGCGCCGCGTGCGATGCCGCAGGCATCGACTACATGACGAGCCCGTACGACCCGGACCAGATCGCGGAGCTCGGCCGGTTCGTCTGCGCGTGGAAGATCGGTTCCGGCGACATCACGTGGACCTCTCTCATCGAGCAGCTCGCCCTCGACGACAAGCCGATCCTTCTCGCGACGGGCGCGTCGGACGCGACCGATGTCGAGCGCGCGATGACGATCGCGACCCGGGCCCCCGCCGGCGTCGTCCTCATGCAGTGCAACACGAACTACTCGGGCGCGCCGAGCAACATCGAGCACGTCGCGCTCAACGTCCTGCGCACCTTCGCCGCGACGTACCCGGAAGCGGTCCTCGGGCTGTCGGACCACACGCCCGGGCACACGGCCGTGCTCGGCGCCGTCGCGCTCGGCGCGCGCGTCGTCGAGAAGCACTTCACGGACGACTCGCGCCGCCCCGGGCCCGACCACCCGTTCTCCCTCGAGCCGGCCGGCTGGCGTGCGATGGTCGACGAGGTGCGGGCGCTCGAGTCCGCGCTGGGGCCCGCGGTCAAGCGCGTCATGGACAATGAGCGTGAGACCGTCGTTATCCAGCGACGCGCCGTGCGGGCGGCGCACGACATCGCCGACGGCGCGACGCTCGGGGCCGCGGACCTCGTGCCCCTTCGCCCGTGCCCTCCCGGCGCCATTCCTCCCTACCGCGTGGACGAGCTCGTCGGTCGGGCGACGCGGCGCCCGATCGCACGGGGCGAGCACGTCACCCTCGAGGACCTCGCGTGAACCCCACGGTCGCGATCGTCATCCCCGCCTTCGACGAGGAGGCGAGCGTCGCGTCAGTCGTCGCCTCGGTCGCCCGCTACGGCACGGCCGTCGTCGTCGACGACGGCTCGCAGGACGGGACGGCGCGCGTCGCACGCGGCGCCGGAGCGCACGTCATCAGCCACGACGTCAACCGCGGCTACGACGCTGCCCTGAAGACCGGCTTCGACTGGGCCGTCGACAGCGGGCACGCGATCGTCGTCACGCTCGACGCCGACGCGCAGCACGACCCGGAGCGGATCACGGCGCTCGTCTCTCCGATCGTCGAGGGCCGTGCGTCAGCGGTGCTCGGCGTGCGGCCCGATTTCGCGCGACCGAGCGAGCGGCTGTTCGCTCTCTACGCGCGGCATCGCTACGGAGTCCCGGACCTCCTCTGCGGCATGAAGGCCTTCTCGTCCGGCGCCGTCGAGCGCCACCGCACCGCGCTCGGACGACCGAGCATCGGCACGGGGCTCGCGCTCGCGTGCCTCCGGGCGGGAGAAGCGGTCGAGGTCGTCGCGGTCCCGGTGCGTGCACGCGAGGGCCCGTCCCGCTTCGGAGACAACCTGTCGGCCGAGATGCGCGTGCTGCGGGCTCTTCTCGACGCGGTCGTCGCCGACGAGACGGACCGGCCCCGCCCCGCCGCGCTCCGCCACTGCGGCCACCGGCGCCGGGTGTCGCCGGGCGACTCGCGGCCGCCGATGCGCGGGCGCGGCGCATGAGGGTCGCCGACGTCGTCGCCCGGACGCTCGCCGCGCACGGCGTGCGCGACGTCTTCATGGTCACCGGCGGCGCGGCGATGCACCTGAACGACGCGTTCGCGAGCACACCTGGCATCGACGTCACGTGCTTCCACCACGAGCAGGCGGCCGCGATGGCCGCCGAGAGCTACTACCGCACGTCGTCGCGTCTCGCGGCGGTGAACGTCACGAGCGGTCCCGGCGCGACCAACGCGATCACGGGGGTGCTAGGGGCGTGGGACGACTCCCTCGCGATGGTCGTCGTCTCGGGCCAGGTGAAGCGCGAGCACCTCGCGTCCGCGACGGGTCTCGGGCTTCGCCAGCTCGGTGACCAGGAGGTCGACATCGTCTCGATGGTCTCGGGCATCACGAAGTACGCGGTCTGCGTGACGCACGCCGAGACGGTCCGCTACCACCTCGAGCGAGCGATCCACCTCGCGGAGCACGGCCGACCCGGACCGGTCTGGATCGACATACCGGTGGACGTCCAGGGCGAGCTCGTCGAGCCCGACGATCTCGTGGGATACGACCCGGCGGAGGACGCCGCGACGTCGCGCGGTACCGCGGACGTCGGCGCCGCGGTCGCCGCGGTGCGCGAGCTCCTCGAGCGCGCGGAGCGGCCCGTCGTGTACGCCGGTCCCGCGATACGCACCGCCGGCGCGCTCGGCGCCTTCCACGAGCTCGTGCCCCGGCTCGGCTTCCCCGTCGTCACCGCCCTCAACGCGCACGACCTGCTCGACCACGCCGACCCTCATCTCGTCGGGCGACCGGGGATCATCGGGGACCGCTCGGGCAACCTCGCGGTGCAGAACGCCGACCTCGTCCTCGTGCTCGGGACGAGGCTCAAGATCGGCCAGGTCGGCTACGACGCCGCGGCGTGGGCGCCCGCCGCGCATGTCGTCATGGTCGACATCGACCCGTCGGAGCTCGCGAAGCCGACGATCCACGTCGAGACCCCGGTGCACGCGGACGTCCGCGAGTTCCTCGACGCCCTCGTCTCGCGCACGCCCGTCCGGCACGACGGCCGCCACGCGACGTGGCTCGCGTGGTGCAAGGAGCGGAGCCGCCGCTACCCGGTGGTCCTCCCGGAGTACTACGACCAGCCGGGGCCGGTGAACGTCTACACCGTCTTCCCGACGCTCTTCGAGCGAATCGGCCCCGACGACATCGTCGTCGCCGGCAACAGCTGGGCAGGCAACGGCGCGGCGCAGTGCGCGCCTGTCCGGGCGGGCCAGAGGCTCTTCAGCAACTCCGGCTGCGGCGCGATGGGCCACGACCTCCCGGCCGCGATCGGCGCCGCGATCGCAGCGCCGGGCCGCAGAGTCGTGTGCATCGCAGGCGACGGGAGCCTGCAGCTCAACATCCAGGAGCTGCAGACGCTCGTGCACCACGCGCTCCCTGTGACGATCTACGTCCTCGACAACGGTGGCTACGACTCGATCCGCAAGACCCAGCAACGCTTCTTCCCGGACCACCGCGTCGGCTTCGACACGGCGTCAGGCCTGAGCCTGCCGGACATGTCGCGGATCGCGCACGCCTACGGGATCCCCTTCCGGCGCGCCGAGAAGCTCGCGCAGCTCGTCGACGCCGTCGAGTGGGCCCGCGAGATCCCCGGGCCCGCCGTCGTCGAGGTCGCCGTCGACCCCGCGCAGGAGTACGTGCCGAAGTCGACCGCCCGCATGCTCGACGACGGTCGACTCGTCTCCGCGCCGCTCGAGGACATGGCGCCCTTCCTCCCGCGTGACGAGGTCGACGACAACGTCGCACCCGCCCGTGGAGCGCTCCGCACCGCGCCGGCGCACGCCGCACCCGCCCGCGGCGCTCCGTCGAGGTAGGCCGGCCGCCGAGGACCGCCGAGGACCGCCGAGGACCGCCGAGGACCGCCGTCGCCGCAGGCGACGCCTGCGGAGCGCGCGGGCCACGACGGTTCGGCCCGCCGGAATCTGCTCAACGGGTGGCGAGCGGCCGCCGTTAGCTCGGCCGTGCACAGCACGAGCGGGACCGTGGCGCGCGCGGGCGCGGATCACTCCGGTGGGCGCCGATGAAGACCGGGCAGAAGATCGGGCTCTTCGGGGTTCCTGCCGCCGTCATCGTGATCATCATCATGCTCGTGGTGCCGCTGCCGTCGGTGCTGCTCGACCTGCTCATCACCGTCAACATCTCCGCCGCGCTCGTCGTCCTCCTCATGACGATGCACGTCGACAAGGCGCGCGACTTCTCCGGCTTCCCGTCGCTGCTTCTCGTCGCCACGATGTTCCGGCTCGCGATCAACGTGAGCGTGACCCGACTCGTCCTGCTCCACGGCTACGCCGGATCGGTCGTCCAGAGCTTCGGGAGCTTCGTCATCGGCGGGCAGATCGTCGTCGGGATCGTCGTCTTCCTCATCCTCATCATCATCCAGTTCGTCGTCGTGACCGCCGGCGCGGGGCGAGTGTCGGAGGTGTCCGCGCGGTTCTCGCTCGACGCGATGGGACCGAAGATGCTCGCGATCGACGGGGAGCTCAACTCCGGGCTCATCGACGAGGCCGAGGCGAAGCGCCGGCGCCGCGAGATCGACGAGACGTCCGAGTTCTACGGGAACATGGACGGCGCGAGCAAGTTCGTCCGCGGTGACGCGATCGCGGCGCTCATCATCACCGTGATCAATCTCGTCGGCGGCTTCGCGATCGGCGTGATCGGCCACCACCTGTCGGTGAGCGCGGCGATCCACACCTACTCGATCCTGTCGATCGGCGACGGCCTCGTATCCCAGATCCCGGCGCTGCTCCTCTCGATCTCGACGGGCCTGATCGTGACGAGGGGAAGCACGGGCGACGACTCCGACTTCGGCAACGACATCGTCGACCAGTTCCGCGCCCAGCCGCGTGCACTGCAGATCGCAGGCGTCGCGATGATGCTCCTCGCGATCATCCCCGGCCTTCCTCACCTGCCGTTCTTCATCATCGGCGGCCTCCTCGTCCTTCTCTCGACCCGCGCGCGGCGCGCGACGCAGGCGCGCCTCACCCGCGTCGCGCGCGAGGAGCGGGAGGCAGTCGTGGCGCCCGCGACCGACACGCCTCAGGCGCTCGCGAACGAGATGCGCTCCGAGCGGCTCGAGCTCGAGCTCGCGGCCAACGTCACACCCCTCGCCGACGCCGCTCACGGCGGCGACCTCCTCGAGCGCGTGAGGGGGCTGCGTCGCAAGATCGCGCTCGAGCGCGGCTTCGCGATCCCCACCGTCCGGACCCACGACAACATCAACCTCCCGCCGAACACCTACGCGATCCGGGTGAACGGCGTCGAGGTCGCGCGTGGCGAGGCCCACCCGGCCCGGATGCTCGCGATCGGCCCGGGGATCGAGGTGCTGAGCGGGATCTCGACGACCGAGCCCGCGTTCGGCCTCCCCGCGAAGTGGATCCCCGCCGAGACGCGCGAGCAGGCCATAGCCGTCGCGGGCATCACCCCGATCGACCCGTCGTCCGCGATCATCACCCACCTCGCCGAGATCGTGACCCGCCACGCGGCAGACCTCCTCTCGGTCCAGCAGGTCCAGATCCTCCTCGACGCGGCGAAGGCGACCGATCCGGCCGCCGTCGAAGAGCTGAAGCTCGCCCAGGTGTCGCTCGTCGAGCTGCACAAGGTCCTCGCGTCCCTCGTCGACGAGGGCGTGCCGATCATCGACTTCGTCCGGATCGTCGAGGCCGTGACCGCACGCTCGCGCCAGCCGAACAAGAGCCACGAGGCGCTCGTCGAGGCCGCGCGCACCGCCCTCGGCCCGCTCATCACCGCCTCGCACTCGCGCAACGGCAAGCTCGCGGCGATGACCGTCGACGCAGCTTTCGAGCAGCTCCTCGTCTACAGCCTGCGGGCGACCGACCAGGGCGCGGTGCTCGGCGTCGATCCGCAGGTCACCGAGCAGCTCGTCGCGGAGGTGCGCTCGCTCTACGACGCAGGCAGCCGATCAGGACGCGAGCCGGTGCTCGTCGTCGGCTCGGCGCTGCGGCCTGCCCTCGCCCGGCTGTTCGCCGCGGCGATCCCCCGACTTGCCGTGATGTCCGTGAACGAGATCGGGCGGCAGATACAACTCGAGCGGATTGGAGTGGTGACTGGTGTCAGCGCAACCGCGGGTATTTGAAGGCCCCGACCCCGAGAAGTTGCTCATCGACGCCTGGAGCGTCCACGGGACGGGTGTGCGCATCAGCGAGCCCGCGTGCGTGCGCAAGGGCGGGGTCTTCGGATTCTTCCAGAAGCTCCACTACCGCATCGAGGTGCTCCCCTCGATCGAGGAGATGCCGCGTGACGCCGTCGCGGCGCGCCCATCCGTCGCGGCGCGCCCTGCCGTCGCAGCGCGCCCTGCCGTCGCGGCGCGCCCTGCCGTCGCGGCGCGCCCTGCTGAGGCGGCGAGCCCGGCGAGCGCGCTCGAGCGGCTCGTCGACGAGACCGAGGACGTGTTCGAGATCGCGGGCGCGCCCCGGCGCTCCTTCGACGAGGTGCTCGACGGCGTCGCGAGCGCGCTCGGCGACGACTTGGCGACCTTCGCGTCCTCTGGTCTCGCGGGCTTCGACACCGACCCAGCGCAGGCTCCCGAGCCCGTGACGGACGAGATCGCGTCGCCGCCCTCGGCCGCGGCGCCGAGCGCAGGGGCTTCGTGGCGCCCGCGCCCGCGCGACGAGCGGACCGAGCATCCCCTCGACGACGTGCGCCGCTGGGCGGCCGACCGAGCTGTCGACGACCACGTTGCACTCCGCGCGGAGACTGCCGGGGCGCCGCCCGCCGGCGCAGCCGCCACGAGCCCGCGTACCGGCCTGCCGGAGCGTCACGCCGAGCTCCGGGCGGCGGGCCTGCCCGCGTCCCTGCTCGCGCGTATCCCCGACGGCCTCGGCCCGGCGGAGGCCGTCGACGCCGTGCTCGCCATGCTCCCGGTCGCGCGCCCTCTCCCCAGCGTTGCTGGTGCTCTGATCGCCGTCGTCGGCGAGCTCGGCCGCGCGCTCGAGGTCGCAGGCACGATCATCGAGGATCTCCGCCTCGAGCGGTCCGAGATCGCGGTCGCGTCGCCGGCGTCTCCCGGGTTCGCGGTCCCGAGGCACCTGCTCGTCGCCGACGCGCGCTCCGCCGCGGCCCTCTCCCCGGGATGGCGGCGGGACGGCGTCGCGATCGTCGCACTCGACACGGGGGGCCGCCGGGACACCACGCCGTGGTGCCGAGAGATGCTCCGCGCGCTACGCCCGAGCGCGACCTGGGCCGTCGTCAGCGCGACGGCGAAACCCGAAGACGTCGCGGACGTGGCCCTCGGCCTCGGCGGCGTCGATGCTCTCGTCGTGGACGACCTCGGCGCGACGATCACGCCTGGCGCGATCGTTGGCGCGGGCGTCCCCGTCGCTCGTCTCGACGGCGAGCCTGCGACGGCACAGCGCTGGAGCGAGGTCCTCGCGGCCGCGGGTGACCACGCCAGAGGGCTCCAGGGCGGATGACGGCCGTGCCGGGGGTCAAACGCATCGAGCTCGTCGTCGTCGCGGCACTCGTCGTGTCGCTCCCCTCCTTCGCGGAGGCGTTCGACGGCGGGATCACTGTCGCTACCGCGCTCGTCAGGCTCAGCCTCGGCCTGCTCGTCTGCTGGGCGGTCGGCGCGATCGTGGAGCGGACGATCGACACCTATGCGCGCGAGGCACGTCAGAAGGAGATCGAACGCCGGGTCACACAGTCGATCGCCGCTCGCAACGCGTTCTGGTCGGCGCCTCCCGGCCACGACAACGAGCAGCCCACGAGCTGATCAGACTCTCGCGGGACGCGAGACACCGGTCCGTTCGCGGTGAACTGCAGGTCGGGGCGCCCGCTCCGGTAGGATGCGCGCCACTGCCCACCGACGACCCAGGAGGGACGGGGCTTGCTGGTCCTGCGCAGGCGTGCCCAGGAAGCGATCGTGTTCGACGGGGGGCTCGTCGTGACGCTCGTCGAGGTCGTCGACCATCAAGCGTGGCTGTCGTTCGCGGCTCCCTCGACGCCGGTGCCCGTCGTCGTCGCGCCGCTCGGCGTGAGCGGCGAGCGCGCGTGCGTAGGCGTGCGCTCGCCTCTCGAGATCGTGCCAGCGAACGGCTCGACTGCCGTGCGCGTCGGCGCGCCCGGGAGCGGCTCGGACGCCGTGCTCCTCGTGAACCGGTCCGTCGGTGAGCGCCTCGCGTTCGAGGGCATCGACCTCGAGGTCACGTCGCTCGACCAGGGCCGGGTCGTGCTCAGCGCGATCGTCCCGGGCATGGGCAGCGCGATCGGCGTCTCGGTGTTCTCGGTGTCGGGCTCGGAGGTGAAGATCGGCATCGCCGCGCCGGACGAGGTGCGCGTCTACCGCGAGGAGGTGTGGCTCGCGATGCGCAGCGCCAACGAGCAGGCTGCCGAGTGGTCCCCCTCCGACATCGAGTCCCTCGCCGGCACGCCGCTGTCGCCCGCGAACCCGCGATCTCCGGGCGACTAGCGCCCGGAGGCGGAGTCGTCCTCGCCCTCGGCCCGCTCGGCCGTGCGCCGGCCGCGAGCGGAGCCCGCGTCGACGGGCACGGCGACCCCGTACCCACCGTCGGCGAGCACGACCTGCGCGGCGCGTCCCGTCCGCCGGTTGACGACGATCGGCCCCATGAGGTTGACCGTCGGCGTCGCGCCGGAGCTCCGGGTGACGAGCGCGAGGATCTCGACGTCGTCCGCCGAGCTGAGACCGAGCGCGGAGACGTCGGCGTCGGGGATCTCGACGACGTAGTCGGCGAAGAGCGCACCCGGGGGGACGACGATGAAGCTGAGCCCGTCCTCGTCGAGCGACGAGAGCGCGGCGAACGGCGCGTAGGCGTCGCCGAGGCCGCGCACGCAGTACGCGCGCGACCCCGCGAAGCCGATCAGCGGCCGGTCGAAGTCGAGCGCACGCTCGCCGGCTGTGCCGTTGCGCACGTCGGAGACGGTCAGGGTGTCGGTCATGGTCGCGCCTTCTCGGGTCGACGAGGGATCAGAGGTACTTCACGAGCGAGTCCGACGACAGCTGGGACGTCGCGTACAGGGCCGACTGGTACGCGGCCTGCTGGAGCTGGAGGCTCGTCAGGGCCTGTGCCATGTTCGTGTCCTGGACGCTCCCGAGCTCCTGCTGGAGCGAGGAGACCGACCCCGTTGCCTGGGTCGAGAAGCCCTCGACGGACTGCTGGCTCGCGCCGAGCACGCCTGCCGCGGTCTCGGCCTGGTTGAGGGAGTTGTTGAGGTTCGTGAGGTCGGTGTTCTCGACGTTCGATATCGACGCCGCGGTGCCGGTCTGGAGGTCGTTCACGATCTGCTGGAGGACACCGACCGCGGAGCCGCCGCTGCCGGTGCCGAGCAGCCCGGTCGTCCCGGTGCCGAATACCTGCGGCCCGGTGACCGCGACGGGGACCCTCGTTCCCGGCGCGACCGTGCGTGTCGGGGCGCTCGAGTTTCCGAGGTAGTTGCCGTACGCGTCGTACGCCACGCTCGGGTT
>DATLRJ010000056.1:0-11080 GCA_035534715.1 Acidimicrobiales bacterium
CGACGCCCGTGAGGAAGTAGCCGAGCAGGTCCGGGACGAGCAGCAGGCGCTGCGCGGCGTCGAGCGCGGGGCTCCCCACAGCGGCCGCGAGCTGGAAGAGCGTGTCGAACCGCTGGAGCTGGACGCCCGTGCGCCGATACAGCTCGGGCGCGGGGATGCGCGCGAGGACCTCCTCGACGACGCCGAGCGTCCGCGCGTCCCGGTGGTGGACCGGGTTCGACACGAGCGCTCCCGTGCGGTCGATGACCCCGTAGTCGACGGCCCAGGAGTCGATGCCGACCGAGTCGACGGAGCCCGCGAGCCGGCCGGCGGCGCGCAGGCCGTCGAGCACACCTCGGTGCAGCCGGAGGAGGTCCCAGTAGAGGGTGCCCGCGACCGGCACCGCCCCGTTCCAGAACCGGGCGACCTCGCGCAGCTCCAGCGCGCCCGCGTCGACCGAGCCGAGGAACACCCGGCCGCTCGACGCCCCGAGATCGACGGCGACGACGCGCGCGGTGCTCACCGACGGTCGGTGGGAGGGCGCCTTCGCCCGCGCGCGCGAGGCCCGGCCGCGACCCGGCCGGCGGGCACGGCCCACGCCCGGCGCGGTGCGGGCCTCACCGGAGGAACGCGGCAGCGACGCCTGCGTCCACCGGGACGTGCAGGCCCGTCGTGTGCGAGAGCTCCGAGCTCGCGAGCACGAACACGGCGTTCGCGACGTGCTCGGGGAGCACCTCGCGCTTGAGCAGCGTGCGCTGCGCGTAGTACGCGCCGAGCTCCGCCTCCTCGACGCCGTACACCGCCGCGCGCTGTGCGCCCCAGCCGCCCGCGAAGATCCCGGACCCGCGCACGACGCCGTCCGGGTTCACGCCGTTCACACGGATGCCGTGCGCGCCGAGCTCCGCGGCAAGGAGGCGCACCTGGTGGGCCTGGTCCGCCTTCGTCGCGCCGTACGCGACGTTGTTCGGGCCGGCGAACACCGAGTTCTTCGAGACGACGTACACGATGTCGCCCCCGATCCCCTGCTCGACCATGACGCGGGCCGCTTCGCGCGAGACGAGGAACGAGCCGCGTGCCATGACCGAGTGCTGGAGGTCCCAGTCGTCGGCGCTCGTGTCGAGGAGGCTCTTCGAGACCGAGAGCCCCGCGTTGTTCACGACGAGGTCCACGCCGCCGAACGCGAGCACCGCGGACTGCAGCGCGGACTCGATGTCCTGCTCGGACGTCACGTCCGCTGCGACCGACACGGCCGCGTCGGGTCCACCGATCGCCGAAGCGACCTGGGACGCGCGCTCGGGGTCGCGGTCCGCGACGACGACGCACGCGCCTTCATGGGCGAGCCGCCGGGCCGTCGCGGCGCCGATTCCCGAGCCCCCGCCGGTGACGAGCGCGACGCGCGTCGCGAGCGCTCGCGGCGGCGGCATGCGGCGGAGCTTCTGCTCCTCGAGCTCCCAATACTCGATCCGGAACTTCTCGGACTCCTCGATCGGCCGGTACGTCGAGACGGACTCGGCGCCGCGCATCACGTTGATCGCGTTCACGTAGAACTCGCCCGCCACCCGGGCCGTCTGCTTGTCCTTGCCGAAGCTGAACATCCCGACGCCCGGGACGAGGACGATCGCGGGGTCCGCGCCGCGCATCGGGGGGGAGCTTGGCGTCGCGTGCCGCTCGTAGTACGCGCGGTACTCGTCGCGGTACGCGCCGTGCAGCTCGCGGATTCGCGCGGTCAAGGTCTCGAGCGGCGCGTCCGCGCCGAGGTCGACGACGAGAGGGCGAACCTTCGTGCGAAGGAAGTGGTCCGGGCACGACGTGCCGAGCGCCGCGAGCGCCTCGAGACGCTCGCGCGAGCAGAAGTCCAGGACGACGTCGGAGTCCGTGTAGTGCCCGACCTGGCGCGTGTCGGTGCTCGCGAGCCCCCGCAGCAACGGGAAGATCGCGGCGGCCCGGCTCCGGCGCGCCTCGGGCGCGAGCGGGGCGCGGGCGGCGACGACCGCGCCGAACGGTTCGCGCGTCCCGTGCTCGTCCAGGTAGGCCTGGGCGGTCGCGATGATCTCGAGCGAGCGAGCCTCGCACTGCGCGCTCGTGTCGCCCCAGGCGGTGATCCCGTGGCCGCCGAGGACCGTGCCGATCGCCTCGGGATGCTCGCGCTGCACCGCCGCGATGTCGAGGCCGAGCTGGAAGCCCGGGCGCCTCCACGGGATCCAGACGACCCGCTCGCCGAAGCACGCCTTCGTGAGCGCCTCGCCGTCCGCTGCCGTTGCGAGCGCGATGCCGGCGTCGGGATGGAGGTGGTCGACGTGCGGCGAGGTCACGAGACCGTGCATCGCGGTGTCGATCGACGGCGCAGCACCACCGCGCCCGTGCAGGCAGTAGTCGAAGGCCGCGACCATCTCGTCCTCGCGCTCCTCGCCCGGGTAGACGTCGGGAAGCGCTCGCAGCCGGTCGAGCCGGAGGACCGCGAGGCCCTGCTCGGTGAGCGTGCCGAGATCGCCGCCCGATCCCTTCACCCACATGAGCTCCGCGTCCTCGCCGGTCACCGGATCGCGCCCGAGCGCCTTCGCGCTCGTGTTCCCGCCGGCGTAGTTGGTGTTGCGGGGGTCGGCCCCGAGGCGGTGCGAGCGGTCGAGGAGCTCCTCGACCGCGCGGGGCGTCTCGGACGGCGTTGTCAATCGGTCACGCTCCCCAGCCGGCTTGGGTCCCGCCGACGCGCTCGGCGACGACGCCCTCGTAGTAGCCGGATCGCGCGTACGCACCGATCGGGTCGGGGTCGAGGCCCATGTCCGCGCGCATCTCGGCGAGCAGCGGGCGAACGTCGGTGTTGAACGCGTCGATGACGATCTCGTACGCTCCGAGCACGTCGCCCGAGGCCTGGGCCGCCTCGAGTGCCCCCCGGTCGACGAGCAGCGCCTTCGCAGTCGCCTCCTGCACGTGCATCACCGATCGGATCTCCGCCTGCACCTTCGGTTCGATGTTGTGGCATTGGTCGAGCATGAACGCGACGCCGGAGTCGGCCGCGAGCGCATCCGCCGCGACGATCTCGTTCATGATGCGGAACAGCTGGAACGGGTCGGCCGCACCGACCATGAGGTCGTCGTCGGCGTAGAAGCGGCTGTTGAAGTGGAAGCCGCCGAGGCGGCCGAGACGCACCAGGTTCGCGACGATGAACTCGATGTTCGTCCCCGGTGCGTGGTGCCCGGTGTCGACGAGAACCTTCGCGGCCTCGCCGAGCGCGAGGCAGTGGACGAGGGAGGTCCCCCAGTCGGGAACGTCCATCGTGTAGAAGGACGGCTCGAAGAGCTTGTACTCGAGCAGCATCGTCATGCCGGAGGGCATCGCCGCGTACGTCGTCGCGAGCGCCTCCGCGAGCCGGTCCTGGCGCGCACGGATGTCGTCCTGTCCGGGGTAGTTCGTCCCGTCGGCGAACCACAGGCTCAGCACCGACGAGCTCACCGCCTTCGCGATCTCGACGCACTCGACCAGATGTGCCGTTGCCTTGCGCCGCACCGCGGGATCGGGGTTGCAGACGCTCCCCAGACGGTACTCGGGCTCCTGGAACAGGTTCGGGTTGATCGCGCCGATCTGGATGCCGAGGTCGGCCGCGTGCTTGGCGAGGTCCGAGTAGTCGTCGACGCGATCCCAGGGGATGTGGAGCGCGACCGAAGGAGCGATCCCGGTGAAGCGATGCACGGCCGCCGCGTCGGCCACCTTCTCGTACGGGTCGCGGGCTACCCCCGCCTGCGAGAAGACCTTGAACCTCGTGCCCGAGTTGCCGAACGCCCAGGACGGTGTCTCGATCCGTTGTTGCCGCAAGGCGGCCCGGACGTCGCTACGCGTAGTCATCCCCCTCCGATCCGTGTGCTCGCCACGCGGCGAGCGCCTGTCTCACCGGCCGCTGAGTTCCGGCAGACGTCGCCGAGAGGTGCCGCGGCACGCGGAACCCTTGGCGAGCCGGCATCGCGACCGGGCACCCGACGAAGCGCGAGGAAGGCGGCTGCGGCGCACCGCGGCCGGGGACGAGGACGCTCCGACTCGATTCACCGTGGCGACGTCGTGCTCGGAGCGCGCGACCGGCCGACCGCATGTGCCGCGAGCCGGCGAGATCTGGCACACCACTCCTCAGGGACCATCCGGCGCGCACGCGAGGGCCCGCGATGGCAGTCGTTTCCAGCATGACCGAGTGACACGTCCGCAGATGCGCCACCCGGCACCGCCGCGAATGAATCGTTCAAATCCTGTCTTCGCGCTAGAGTACGGCCGTACCTATGCGATGTCAAGATTCGTCCCACGCGCGACCTTCCGCCGGAACGCGGGGCGCGTGCCCTACGCGATGCGAGGAGTGCGCGTGACAAGCGACGGCGACGGGCGCCATCCCGGTCCCGAGAGGTGGCAGGCGCCGGGCAGGCAGCGACGGGTGACGATCCGCGAGGTCGCCGATCTCGCGCACGTCTCGCTCGGCACCGTGTCGAACGTGCTGAACAATCCTTCGGTCGTCGCGCCGTCGACCCGCGAGCGCGTCCGGGAGGCGATACGGCAGGCCGGGTTCGTGCGCAGCACGGCCGCGCAGCAGCTGCGCGGCGGACGGAGCCGAATGATCGGCGTCGTCGTCCTCGACATCGCGAACCCGTTCTTCACCGAGATGGTGCGGGGCGCAGAGCACGTGCTGCGCGAGCACGGATACGTCCTCATGCTCTGCTCGACGGAGGAGTCCCCGGAGCAGGAGCGCCGGTACATGCGGATCCTGGAGGAGCACCGCGTCGACGGGCTGCTGATCACGCCCGCGGAACAGGACCTCGACCGCGTCGTCGAGTTCGCCGGGCACGGCATTCCGACGGTGCTCATCGACCGCGAGCGCGGGGCTCAGGGCCTTTGCTCCGCGACCGTCGACGACGTGCGCGGCGGCGAGCTCGCGGCACGACACCTGATGGAGCTCGGACACCGCGAGATCGCGTTCCTGAACGGTCCCGTGACGATCCGTCAGTGCGCCGACCGCCGCAAGGGCGCTCGTCGGGCGATGCGCTCGCTCGGGCAGCGCGCCGGGGCGAGCCTCGTCGAGATCGGCGTCGCGTCGACCACCGTCGAGCACGGCGAGGCGGCGGTTCCTCAGCTGCTCGCGCTCGACCCGCCACCGACCGGGGTGATATGCGCGAACGACCTCCTCGCGCTCGGCGTCCTTCGCGGTCTCGCGGCCGCGGGCCGGTCCGTTCCCGGCGACGTCGCGGTCGTCGGCTACGACGACGTGACGTTCGCGTCCATGCTCTCGCCGGCGCTCACCTCGGTCCGCCAGCCGAAGTACGAGTTGGGGGCTGCCGCGGCGGAGCTGCTCCTCGAGGAGACGAGCGGAAACGGTCACGAGCATCGCGACGTGCGATTCGAGCCGGAGCTCGTCGTACGGGCCTCGAGCGGGTCCGGCCCGAGGTGAGCGCCGCGGGTCGACGTCACGCCGAGAGCTCGTCGATCACGCGCGCGAGCCGAGCGGTGTCGTGCCCGAAACGTCCGAGGAACAGCCCGTCCACGCTGTCGCCGAGGCTCGACACGATGCCCTCGCGCGCCGCACCCCCGTAGATCACGCGGACCCGAGTGCCGGCGGCCCAGTCGGCGGCCCACCGCTTGATCGCTGCGCACACCGGTGCGACGTGGTCGGGCGGTGCGGCCTCTGCGGCTCCGATCGCCCAGACGGGCTCGTAGGCCACGACGAGGTCGTGCGGCGCGGGCGCACCTCCGCCCTGCCCGGCGAGCGCAGCGCCGAGCTGGCGGATGCACTCGCCGACGGCGTCACGCTCCGTGCTTCGGCGCTCCTCGCCGACGCACAGGATCGGCGTCAACCCGTTGCGAGTCGCCGCCACGAGCTTTCGGTGCACGAGATCGTCGGACTCGGCGAAGATGCGCCGGCGCTCCGCGTGCCCGACCTCGGCGAACCGGCAGCCGATTGCCGCGAGGTCGGCGCCGCTGATCTCCCCGGTGAACGGACCGCTGTCCTCCGTCCACAGGTCCTGGCCACCGATCGCGACGACCGCGGGGTCGAGAATCTCCGCGACGGCCGAGAGCGCCGTCACCGCCGGGAGGACGACCAGATCGAGGCGCCCGCCGGTGACCGCAGGAGCGCGTGATGCGATGTCGCCCACCGATCGGCACCACTCGAGCGTCGCGACGTGGCCGAGGTAGAGCTTGAGGCTGACCGCGAGGATCGCCGCGCGACGCGGTCCCGCCGCTGCCGGTGCGGAGTCGCTCATGTCTCGCCGCGCGCCTCGTAGTCGGCGAGAACCTGGACCTTCGCCGCCGACGGCGACGTCGCGTCGAACCGGTAGCCGAGCCACTCGCTCACGAGCCGCCGGGCGAGCTCGATGCCGATCACCCGCTGGCCGATCGCGAGCACCTGGGCGTTGTTGCTGAGGACGGCCCGCTCCACCGAGTAGCTGTCGTGCGCGGTCACCGCCCGGATCCCCGGCACCTTGTTCGCGGCGATCGCGACGCCGAGCCCCGTGCCGCAGACGAGCAGTGCCCGATCGGCGAGTCCGGCCGCGACCCGCTCGGCGGCGGTGATCGCGACCGTCGGGTACGGAGTGTGGCCGTCGGCGTCGACACCGACGTCCTCGACGCTCGCGACGAGGCCACTCGACTGGAGCTCCGCCTTGAGCGCCTCCTTGTACTCGAAGCCCGCGTCGTCGGAGCCGACGACGATCCGCCACGATCTCGCGGGCAGTTGCTCCTCAGCCACTCTCGCCGCCCCTTCCCGCTCGTCCGGCCGCGTCCACGACGAGCGCGAGCGAGACCGCGCCGGGGTCCGGCGTTCCGCGACTCCTCTCGCCGTGCAACCGCGCACGTCCGGCCCGAGGGAGCAACGCGCACGTGGCGTCGGCAGCCTCCCGGGCGATCGGCGCGGCGGCGACCCACGCGTCCGCCACGGTCGCTCCTCGTGCGATCTGCTCCCGCAGTGCTCGGCAGAACGGCGCGAGAGCGTCGAGCATCGTCTTGTCGCCCTCGACGACATCGCCGGCCCGCGCGATCGCCGCGCACGCGGCGTCCACCGCGTCGGCGACGGCGGCGGGATCGGGTGGCACGGCGTCGCCGAGGTACGCGCCGGCCGTGCGAAGTCCGAGACCCCAGAGGGCTCCGGACGTTCCGCCACCCGCGTCGGCCCACGCGGCACCCGCCGCCTCGAGCGCGCTGCCCGCCCCGGAGCCGAGGCCCGCCAACCGAGCGGCCTCCTTTGCGGCCGCCGTCGCGCCTCGTAGCATCCCGATGCCGTGGTCGCCGTCACCCGCGATCGCGTCGTAGCGCCCGAGCTGCTCCGCCGCCGTGCCGAGCGCGTCCGCCGCGAGGCGCAGCCCATGAGCGATTGTGGCGGCCGCCGCGCGCGATCCCACGTGCGCCGGTCCGAGCTCGGCCACATCCGGCTCGGCCGCACGATCGAGCGAGGCCGCGCCCGCCGCCTGCGCTTGCCCGGTCGCCGCCGCCGAAGGGAAGTCACCGGCGGGGAGCGACCGACGGAGCGCCGGTGCGAGCGCCGGAGCGAGCCACAGCCGTTCGAGATCGTCGTCGAGCCAGCAGAGCGAGAGCGAGACGCCGGCCATCGCGAAGCTCGTGACGAGCTCGCCGACCTCTGGTTCGACGGCGACCACGCCCTCGGCGTCGAGCACCTGGGCGACGCGCCGGTAGAGGACGAAGAGCTCCTCGTACTTCACGGACCCGAGACCGTTGAGCACGACGGCGACCCGCCCACCGCGCCTCTTCGCCGCGGGTGGCGACTCACGCCACAGCTCCTCCACGAGCAGGTCCGCGAGCTCGTCGGCGCTCACGGCGTCGCGTTCTGCGACACCGGACTCCCCGTGGACGCCCATCCCGACGGCCATCCGGCCGCGTGGCACGTCGAACAACGGCTCTCGCGACCCCGGAAGCGTGCAGCCGGAGAAGGCCACGCCGATGGAGCGCGTCCGGTCGTTGGCGAGCTCGGCGAGTCGCCGCACCTCGCCGAGCTCGGAACCTTCCCGCGCTGCCGCGCCCGCGACCTTGTAGACGATCAGCCCGCCGGCGATGCCCCGGCGCCGCCGTCGTTCGCCGTCGGGCGCGCTCGCCACGTCGTCGGTCACCGGCACCGACGCGCACGCGACCCCCTCGGCGGCGAGGCGGGTCGCGGCCTCCCCGAAGTTCAGGGCGTCACCCGCGTAGTTGCCGTAGGAGAACAGCACACCGCCGCCCGCTTCGACCGCCCGGGCGACGGAGCAGACATGCTGGGCCGACGGGGACGCGAACACGTTGCCCATCGCGGCGCCGGCAGCGAGCCCCTCACCCACGTACCCGGCGAAGGCCGGGTAGTGACCGGAGCCGCCACCGATCACGACCGCAACGGTGCCCGGCGCCAGCGGCGCACGACGCGCGACGCCGCCCGGCACGCGTCGCACGAGTCGACCGTACGCGGCAGCGAACCCGTCGGCAGCCTCGTCCGCGAATCGTTCGGGCGCGTTGAACAGGTAGGTCATCGCCGCGCCACGCCGCGGTTCATCCCGCCAGTCCTCGCATCACCGCGAGCGAGCGCTCGGTCCAGCGCTCCTCGGTCTCCACGGTCGTGACCTCGTCACCCTGCCACGGAAGCCAGTGCTCCACGATCTCGCTGATGCCGCGCTCGGACGGCCGCACCCGATCGTAGAGGTACCCGAGGTCGAGCAACCCGGTGCCGAGCTCGCAGCCCGTGAGCGCGAAACCGACGAGCCCGGGCGAGCGTGTGAACGTGAAGTCCTTGACGTGCAGGTTCACGACGTGCTCGGCGACCTGGTCGATCGTCGCATGCGGCTGCTCGAGGCGCGCGACCGTGTTGGCCGGATCAAGGCACACGCCGATGCCCGGGTCACCGACTCCCGTGACAACTCGGAGCAGATCGCTGGTCGCGAAGACCTCGTAGGTCTCGAGCCCGATCCGCACACCGGCGTCTGCGTACCGGGGCGCGACGGCGCGGAGCTCCCGGACCGCCTCCTGCACCGTCGGTCGATCTGCGCCAGCACCGAGCATCGTGCGGACGAGGCGAGCGCGAAGCGCCACCGCGATGTCGAGGAATCGCTCGAGGCTCGCCGATCGCACCCCTCGGAACCCGACCTCGAGTGCCACGCCGGCCTGCTCGCTCGCGGCACGGAGCGCCGCCAGCTCGGTCGCGGAGAGCCGTTCGAGGCCGGGCAGGTCGCAGATCTGGAGCACCCCCGCGCCCGCGGCGGCGGTGCGCTCGATCACGGCGAGAAGGTCGAGTGGGCGGCTGACCCGCTCCGACCTGCGCCAGAAGAACGCGTACGTGCTGAGGCCGATCGTCACCGGCGTCGCCCCCGGACCGGGGGTTCCCGTCGTCGTGTCATTCGGGACCGGTCGGGCCGAGCGGCGGCGGAATCTCGACACCGAGCTCCTCGAGCGTGTCGGTGACGACGCGGATGGCGTTCAGCGCGCGAGGGAAGCCCGCGTACTGCACGGTGTGGATGACGGTCTCGAGGATCTCGGTCGCGCTGAGTCCCGCCCGTATCGCGCCGCGCGTGTGACCGCGCACCTGCGGCTCGAGCCCGCCGAGCGCGACCAGCGCGGCGAGCGACGCCATCTCGCGCTGCGCGAGTGTCAGGCCCGGGCGCGAGTAGACGTCGCCGAAGTTGAACTCGATCCCGTAGCGTGCGAGATCCTGCGCCAGTCCGGTCTGCATGTCGATCAGGCCCTGCGCCCGACCCTCGCCGTAGAGCTCTTCGAACTTCTCGCGGCCGCGCCGCAACCGGTCGTTCATCGCGCCCCCTCTGGTCAGATCGAATGCCCGCCGTCGAGCGGGAGTATGACGCCCGTGATGTTCACAGCTGCCGGCCCGGCGAGGAAGACGACCGCCTGCGCCAGGTCCTCGGGCCGGCCGAGCAGCCGGGTCGGGATCTGCGCGAGCAGCTCCTCCCTCCGCTCGGGTGTGTCCCGATCGCGCCCGGGCGTCGCCTGTGCGCCAGGCGCGAGGCAGTTGACCGTCACGCCGTGCTCCGCGACCTCGATCGCGAGCGCCTTCGTCAGGCCGACCACTCCCGCCTTCGCCGCCGCGTACGCAGTCGCGCCGCGCACGAGACGCCCGCCCGCGATCGCGGCGACCGAGGCGATGCTCACGATCCGGCCGTCCCGCTGCTCGAGCATGCCCGGGAGCACGTGGCGCGTCACGTTGAACACCGCGTTGAGGTTCCGGTCGACCTGCGTCGCCCAGGTCTCGGCGCTCATCTCGTGGAAGAAGCTGACCACGCCCCCGCCCGCGCAGTTCACGAGGATGTCAACGCCACCGAGGCTCTCGCGTGCGGCCTCGACGCTCCCGCCGACGGCGTCGAAGTCGGTCAGGTCCACGACGAAGGCGCGCGACGGGCGGCCGCGATCGGCGACGAGCTGGGCGGTCAGTTCGAGCCCGGGCCCGTCGACGTCCAGCCCCGCGACGGCCGCGCCCTCGTCGGCGAGTGCCGAGGAGATCACCCGCCCGAGCGCGCCGGCCGCTCCGGTCACGATCGCCCGCTTGCCTTGCAGTCTCATGTTCCCCCGTCCGTCTGTTCGTCAGCGCACGGCGAACGAGGCCGGCAGTGGCCGCTGCGGCACCTCGTGGCCGGATCGGTCCTCGTCGCGCGCGTACTGGTGACCGGCGCGGCCCCCCGCGGGATGTCCGGTCTCGATGAAGAACCCCTCGAGGTCCTCGTACACCTCCAGCACGTCGTGCACCTGGCCGGCTTGCGTCATGACGAGATCGCCTGGTTGGACGAAGTGCTCGACGCCCTCGGTTGCCACCTTCGCCCTGCCCTTCGTGATGATCCACAGCTCGTCGTCGTCGTGGAAGTGGCGATCGAACCGACCGCCCCCGACCACCTTGAAGCGCCCGACCGCGACGACCTGGAGCCACGGCGGCCGGGTGCCGGGATGGATCCAGTCGGAGGTCAGGTCGAATACGGGCGTGGTGTCCTCCAGTTCGCCGATGTGCAGCCGATCGGTCGTCCGGCTGAGTGGTCGACCAGTTGGCCACTGCTACCCTACCCAACGGCACGGCACGTCGCACCGCAAAGGGGGACCAACCCATGGCAACCGTCCCGGGCGCGCCGGCGGTCGAGCACCACCGCGAGCCGTTCGGCAT
>DATLRJ010000057.1:0-12929 GCA_035534715.1 Acidimicrobiales bacterium
CCCACTCGCAGACGAAGCGCCGCACGCAGATCGACAGCGTGACGACGAGGCTCCGGACGACGTCGATGACGTCGCGCCAGCCCGTCCCGTTCGTGCTCGTCGCCGGGCGGTCACAGCTCGGGCAGAGCGCCGCGGCGTGGCGTCCGGCGACATGGACGATCGGTCTCTGCCCCTCCTCGTCGATCGTCTTGAACGCCACCATGTCGGCGCGGCGAAGCGACAGGTTGATACGGTCGGCCACGGTCCTCGGCTCCTCTTCGATTCCGGCAAGAACCGAAGCTTGGGAGCCGGGGGCCACCTCGCGGTGGATCCCCTACCTCACCAGGACCTACGTGGCGTCAACCCTCGTTCGCGAGGAGCCACTTTTCTCTGCTGTCGGGCGAGGAGCTCGCCGTCGACAAGCTGCTCGCCCTCTTCGGGCGCGCTGAAGCCCGCGACTTCGTCGACCTCATGGCTGTGGCCAGCCGCTACGGGCTCGACCGACTGCTCGATCTCGCGGCCGAGAAGGACCGCGGCTTCGACGCGAACGTGTTCGCGGAGATGCTGGGCAGGATTGATCGCCTGCCGAGAGCGGCGTTCCCGCTCGACGATACGCGGTACGAGGAGCTTCACGTGGCCATCGGTACCTGGAAAGTTCGCGCGCTCGTCTATGCCCGAGAGCAGGAGCGGATCCGCGGTCTTCACCGTGATCAAGGTCCCGACCTCGGGCTCGGCCGGTAGCCCCGTCGTCGAGTGCGACCGGAGCCGGTTCGATTCTCGTCGGCACTGGCCTGGGCGCATTGGCCCTGACCAGCGCCGATGCTGAGCGACAATTTGGTGGAGAAGACGATCTCCTATTCAAACCCGTCTGAACTGCGGGAACGGATTCTTGGCCTTCAGCTGAGCTGACTTCGCGGCGGCCACCGCCAGGTACGTGAACAGATGAGCTTCTCGCCCTAGCCTGCCTGGCTCCGGCGTCCTCGCCTGCTCTGCCCCGACGGCCCGACCCGGTTAGTCGGCCGCGGGCACCGGCAGCTCGCGGCTGCGCGGTCGGTAACGAACGACTGTGGCCGGATTATCGAAGTGGAACGCCAGCTCGGCACCGGCCTCAGACATTAGTCTGGTCAGGGTGCAGGACAGATCGATGGACAAAGTAGTGGACCGATAAGCTATGCTGTCGTCGTGTCCGCTCGACGGTACGAATCCACCCATCCCTGGATCAGCTTCCAAGCCACCGACGTCAACCGAGTTCCGCCCAACGATTGGATGCTCTTGGGCGAGGCCAAGTCCAAGTGCGAGCACCTTGCTGGCGCTCCCCTGAAGCCGACGGTGGCCCGCGACCTTTACCGCGTCACGTTGATCAAGGGTGCCCTGGCCACCACGGCGATCGAGGGCAACACGTTGACCGAGGCCCAGGCGAACGGGATCTTGGACGGAACCTACGCCGCACCACCTTCCCGCCAATACCAAGAACAGGAGGTTCGCAATGTCCTTGAGGCCCTCCAGGGCTTGAGCGACCAGATCGTTCGGGGTGAGCGGATCGAGCTGACCGCCCAGCTGATCAAGAACTTCAACCGCCAAGTGCTCAAGGGCCTGCCGCTGGACGACCACGTAGAGCCAGGCGTCATCCGGAACGAGTCGGTCGCCGTCGGGAACTACCGCGGTGCGCCCGCTGAGGACTGCGGGTACCTGCTCGATCGCCTGGTCGAGTGGCTGAACAGCTCGATGTTCGAGAACGACGACCCCGAGCTGCGGTTCGCCGTCATCGTGGCGAAGGCCATCTACGCCCATCTCTACCTCGCGTGGATCCACCCGTTCGGGGACGGCAACGGTCGTACCGCCAGGCTGGTGGAGTTCGCGATCCTGGCCGACTGTGGCATGGTGCCGATGCCGGCCGCGCACCTGTTATCGAACCACTACAACCTGACGCGGGACCAGTACTACCGCGAGCTGGCGAGAGCCAGCTCCAGCGGAGGCGACACGCTGCCGTTCCTCGTGTACGCCATCACCGGGTTCATCGATGGGATCCGGGAAGCAATCGACATGGTTCGCCATCAGCAGGTGCAGGTGGCATGGGTCAACTTCGTGCACGAACAGTTCTCCAGGGAGCCGAGCACCAAAGCGACGGACCGCCAGCGGTCGCTCGTCCTTGCCATGCCGATGGAGGGGACGATCCTGCGGAACGACCTGGCGGGGTTGACCCCGAAGCTGGCCCAACTCTACGCGAGTGCCGGACCACGCACGCTGTCGCGCGACCTCAATCACCTGACCAACATGGGGCTACTGCGGCGACGTGGTAGTCGCGGGTACGAAGCGTGCTCCGACGTTGTGCTCGCCTTCCTGCCTCCGATGGCGGACTCCTCGGGCGATACGGCGGCGTTACGCGAAACAGGCATGAAGTAACCTGAGGCCGCATGACGATCGTGGCAAACACCCAGGTAGACAGCCCGAATTGGGTCGAGGAGTCCCCACTTCCGCCCAAAGGATCACCGCTTGGACGGCTCAACGCGATCTGCCCGTATTACACGATGTTTCCCCTGGACTTCCCAGCCGGGATACTAGCTGGTGCCCAGAGCCACGACTGGGTGCTCGATCCTTTCTGTGGCAGGGGCACGACGCTCTTTGCTGCCCGACTCAGACCGACATCACCGAGCACGCAACCGCCGAGGGCAAGCTCTACGCCTGCTGCATCAAAGACGTCTTCTCGAACCGGATCGTCGGATATGCAACCTCTGACCGGATGACGGCCGCGCTCGCCACCTCGGCGCTGCGCCAAGCAGTCGCACGACGCCACCCGACGGGCACCCTGGTGGTCCACTCGGATAGGGGCGGTCAATTTCGTTCACGAGCATTTCGGGCCGTGTTGAAGGCGAACAAGCTCACCGGCTCGATGGGTCGGGTCTCCTCTGCCGGCGACAACGCGGCGATGGAGTCGTTCTACTCACTTCTGCAGAAGAACGTGCTCAACCGCCGGCGCTGGTCAACGCGCTCCGAGCTCGCCTACGCGATCGTCGTCTGGATCGAGCACACCTACAACCACCGTCGACGTCAGCGCGGCCTCGGCAAACTCACCCCCGTCGAGTTCGAACTCGCGTTCGCGATAAGAATCGACGACGAAGCAGCCTGATCAGCCACAACCGGTGTCAACTGGACCGACAGCAGACCCCGCCGACGATCCGACGGCTGAAGACGTCGAGGACGGCGCAGCAGTAGACGCGGCCCTCGCGGGTCGGATGCTCCGTGACGTCGGTGCACCACAGCTGGTCGGGGGCAATGGCGGTGAAGCGCCGCCGCACCAGGTCATCGTGGACGGCCGGAGCGGGCCGGTGACGGCCCTTCCGGCGGTGGCAGACGCCCTGGAGCCCCGCGATTCGCATCAGCCGGGCCACGCGCTTCTTTCCGATGCGGTGGCCTCGGCCGAGCTTCAGCTCGGCGTGCACCCGGGGAGCTCCATAGGTGGCCCGCGATGCCGCGTGGACCTCCCGGATCTCTTGGAGCAGGTGTGCGTCGTCGACGTCGCGCAACGAGGGTGGCCTCGAGCACCAGTCGTAGTAGGTGGAGCGGGAGAGGTGCAGCACCCGGCAGGCCACCGCGACGTCGATGCCGTCGCGGCTGAGCTCGTGGAGCAGTCGGCAGGTCATTTTGGGAGGACATTCTCCCGGGCGAAGTAGGCCGACGCACGCTTCAGGATCTCGATCTCCATCTCCTTCACCCGCAGCTCGCGGCGGAGACGGATCAGCTCGGCCCGTTCGTCGGTCGAGAGGCCCTCGCGCCTCCCCTGGTCAATGTCGGCCTGGTGCATCCAGTTGCGAAGACACGAGTCGGAGATTCCGAGGTCGTGCGCGATCTGCGCGACGGGATTCTCCCGCAGTCGGGCGAGCTCGACGGCACGCTGGCGGAACTCCGGCGGGTGTGGACGCGGCATCTCGGACTCCTCTCCGAGGCGATTGTCGCCTCAGGGTCGGTGTCCGGGCCAGAGGGTCAGGCTCCAAGGGCCGCTACGAGTACCTCTACTGCCTGGGCCAAAAGAATCGGAACCCCACCGGCTGTCAGGAGCCCTACATGGCGACTGGGGACCTCGAAGCTCAAGTCGAACAGCTCTACGAGCGCATCCAACTCCCGAAGCCGTGGCTCAAGCGTCTACGCGAGGAGTTGGAGGTGTCCGTGGCCGAGATCACCTCCCGCCAGGATCGCAACGCCGCCGAGCGCGAGTTCTTGACCCGCAAGCTCGCCAAGGCCGACACCGAACGGCGCAAGCTCCTCGACGCCTACTATGCGGGCGCCATCGACGTCACGACCTTGAAGGCCGAGCAGGCCCGCATCGCCGCGGACGTCCGTGGTGCGGAGGAACGGCTCGCCGCGGTCGACGCCCACCTGGCCGAGTGGCAGGAGATCCTCGAAACCGCCATGCGCTTCGCCACCAACTGCGCCAAGGCGTACGCCCGAGCCTTCGCGCCAACCAGGCGCGGGTTCAACCAAGCCGTCTTCACCCGCATCGAGGTGCGCGACGGCAAGATCGCCGCCGTGGGGTACCACCCGCCGTTCGACCTGCTCTTTTCTTCGAGCGAGTTCGAATACGGCGATTTGGTGGAGCTGACGGGATTCGAACCCGTGACCTACTGGTTGCAAACCAGTTGCTCTGACCAGCTGAGCTACAGCCCCTCGGAGGGCCTGCGACCGCGTGGCGGGGTGGCGGCGGGCCGGCCCTCCATCGTACGCGCTGCGCCCACTGGTCGGGACCGGCGCCCGACCGGCGCCCGCGGCGCGCGCCTCAGTGCGTGCCGACGGCCGCGCGCAGCGACTGACGCAGCGACTTCGTCGTCGCGAGCACCGCGGTCGGCTCGTAACCGCAGTGCGCCATGCAGTTGTCGCAGCGCGGGTCGTTGCCGCGGCCGTACTTGCTCCAGTCGGTGGTCTCGAGCAGCTCCTTGTAGGTCTCCGTGTACCCGTCGGCCATGAGGTAGCAGGGCCGCTGCCAGCCGAAGATCGAGTAGCTCGGGATCCCCCAGGGCGTGCACTGGTAGTCCTCCTTGCCCTCGAGGAAGTCGAGGAACAGCGGCGTGTGGTTGAGCCGCCAGCGCTTGCGGTGGCCGTCGCCGAACGCGTTCGAGAACATCTCCTGCGACTGCCGCACGCCGAGGTAGTGGTCCTGGTCCGGCGCCTTCTCGTACGCGTACGCGGGCGAGATCATCATCGCGTCGACCTTCAGGTCGTCGTTCAGGAAGTCGAGCACCTCGCGGACGGTCTTCGGCGAGTCGGTGGAGAAGAATGTCGAGTTCGTCGTGACGCGAAAGCCACGGTTCTTCGCCTCGCGGATCGCCGCGACGGCCTCGCGGAAGACACCCTCACGGTCGACGGCCTGGTCGTGCCGCTCCTCGAGGCCGTCGATGTGGACGACCCAGGAGAAGTACGGCGAAGGCGTGAACCGCTCCATCTTCCGCCGCAGCAGCACCGCGTTCGTGCACAGGTAGACGAAGCGCTTCCGGGCGATGAGACCGGTCACGATCTCCTCGATCTGCGGATGCAGAAGCGGCTCGCCGCCGGCGATCGAGACCATCGGCGCGCCGCACTCCTCGATGGCAGCGAACGCCTGCTCGGGCGAGAGGCGCTTGCGCAGGACCTCGGTCGGGTACTGGATCTTGCCGCAACCGGGGCACGCGAGGTTGCAGACGAAGAGCGGCTCGAGCTCGACGATGAGCGGGTACTTCTGCACGCCCTTGAGCTTCTGGGAGAGCAGGTACTTCGTCATCGTGAGGTTCTGCCGGAAGGGAATTCCCATTACAGATCACCGACCTCCAGGAAGGCTGTTCCATCGACGCTAACGGGCGCCCACCGTCGAAGCGTTCGGGCGGCGGACACCATCGAGCGGTACGCGCGGCTGCCCGCCCGCACGGTCCACGGCGACCAGAACTCGCGCCCCGGGACGTCGATCACGACGCGCACGACCACGAACGGGCGCCTGCGGGCGAGCGGCTCGCACCAGTACGACTCCATGTCGACCGCGGCGGCGCCGCCGGACGCGGCGTGGCGCCGCGCATCCTCGCCCCTCACGATCGACGGCGACGACACGATCGCCCGATGGTGCACCGTGAGGCCCGCGGCCGAGAGGAGCGCCGCGACCGCCTCGCCGTGGGGGAGCTCGACGCGTTCGGCCGCCGTCGTCGACGAGACCGCGCTCGCGACGACGACGTCGCCCGCCGCGATCCCCGGGACGAGCGCTCCCGCGAGCCCGATCACGACGACGGGGCGCCCCGGCGCGAGCGCGCGGTCGAGTCGCGAGCGTGCGGCGGTCGCCCGGGCCGGTCCCATCCCGATCCGCTCGACACCCGCGGCACCGGCGCCGCGGCGAGCCGCGCGAGCTTCGATGCGCAGCGGGGCGAGGAACACGGGTCCCGCGTCCGCGTGGGCGGCGCTCACGCGCCCGCCTCGGACGTGCCCGGCGAGCGCCTGCGTCGCGACGGCCGGGCGCGTCCGGACGCGCCGTCGCGCGGACCGGCGGCCGCGTCCTGCTCGGCGTCGGCGTCGGGCGCGGCGGCACGGTCCGGCGCGTGCGGCAGCGCGGACGCGACCTCGGGCGCCTCGCCGCCCGGTCGCACCGCTCGCAGCCACCGCCCGAGGGCGGTGACCGGGAAGCACAGCCGGTACAGGCCGTAGTTGATGTAGAAGTCGCCCGGGAAGCCGGTGCCCGTGTACCACGGCTCGTCCCAGTTGCCGTCGGCGCGCTGGGTCGTCGCGAGGAACGCGACCCCCCGCCGCGCGGCGGCGCCCGCGGCCTCGCCGGCCGAGACGAGCGCGAGCAGCGCCCACGCGGTCTGGGACGCGGTCGACACGCCCTCACCGCGAAGCGTCGGGTCGTCGTAGGACCGGATGTCCTCGCCCCAGCCTCCGTCGTCGTTCTGGTGCGCCTCGAGGAACCCGACCGCACGGCGGATTGCCGGGTCGTCGGGGTCGGTGCCGGCGGCCACGAGCGCGGGCACGACCGCCCCGGTGCCGTAGACGTAGTTGACGCCCCACCGCCCGTACCAGGCGCCATCGGGCTCCTGCGCCTCGCGCAGCCACGCGACCGCGCGCCGGATGCGCTCGGGATCGGCGCCGCGCTCGTCCGAGAGCATCTCGATCGCGTGCGCGGTCACGTCCGCGCTCGGCGGGTCGATCACGGCGCCGAAGTCCGAGAAGGGAAGCTGGTAGAGGATCTGGCGCATGTTGTCCGCGTCGAAGGCTCCCCACGCCCCGTCGCTCGAGACCATCCCCTCGAGCCACGCGACGCCGCGGGCGACCGCCGCGTCGACCGCCGAGGCGTCGGGCAGCGCGACCCTGCGAAGCGCCATGACAACCTCTGCGGTGTCGTCGACGTCCGGGTAGTTGTCGTTCGCGAACTCGAACGACCAGCCTCCCGTCGGCACGTCCGGCCGGCGCACCGCCCAGTCGCCGCGCACGCGCACCTCCTCGCCGAGGAGCCAGGTCGCGGCGCGCACGAGCCGCTCGTCGTCCGGCGCGACGCCCGCGTCGCTGAGGGCGATCGTCGCGAGGGCGGTGTCCCACACCGGCGACTGGCACGCCTCGAGCATGCGCGTCGCGTCACGACGGATCGTGAACCCCTCGAGACCCTCGAACGCCCGGGCGAGCACCGGGTGGTCGAGCGCGTAGCCGCGCAGGTGGAGCGCGAGGATCGAGTAGACCCACGGCGGCTGGATCCCGCCCCATCCGCCGTCCGCCTCCTGGCGCCGCACGACCCAGCGTTCGGCCGCCGCGAGCGCGGCCTCGCGCACGGTCGAGCGCACGAGCCGGCGCGCCGCGAGGCGCTCGTACCCGTGGAGCACGCGGTCGAGGAGGGTGAAGCGGCCCTTCCACTCGCGAAGCGACGGGCGCGGGCGGCTCGGGCGCCGCCCGGTGCGGAGCTCGTCGATCGCGAACGGCAGCGCGCGCGCCGGCCGGTACGCGGCGACGATCGTGAGCGCCACGACGGTCTGGCGCGCCCAGCAGCCGAAGTCGTAGACGTTGAGCGGGAAGCGGGCCGGGAGGAACAGCACCTCCGGCGGGATGGCCGGCACGTCGTCCCAGGACCACAGGCCGAAGAGCGCGAGCCAGATCCTCGTGAACACTCGCGACGCCTCGAGCCCGCCGCGCTCGCGTACGAAGCGCGAGGCGAGCGCCATGTGCGGCTCGCTCGGCGTGTCGCCGGCGATCCGCAGCGCGACGTACGCCTCGACGGTCGTCGAGAGGTCGCCCGGGCCGCCGAAGAAGTTCGCCCACGTCCCGTCCTCGCGCTGCTGCGAGCGGATCCACCGGGCGGACGCGGCCGCGTCCTCGGTCTCGAGGTTGCCGAGGAACGCCCGCAGCATGAGGTCTTCGGCGTCCATCGTCACGTTGGTCTCGAGGTCGCCCTTCCACCAGCCGTGCGGGCTCTGCAGTGCGAGGAGGTGGGAGCGGGCACGCGACAGCGCCGCGCTCGCGCCGGCGTGCTCGGCCGGCGGGACGAGGTCGCCGCGCTCGACGCTCACGGCTAGAAGTCCCGCTCGACGACGAAGCGCGCGACGTCCGCGAGCTCGGCGGCCGCGCTCGGCACGAGGTCAGTCCGGTCGAGCGCCGCGAGCGCGGACGCGAGCCGGCGGTCCGCCTCGTCGAGCGCCGCGGAACGGCCGCCGCACGCCTCGACGAGGTGCGCGGCGCGCGCGATCTGGACCTCCTCGAGGTGCTCCGCCGCGAGGATCACCGCGAGCTCCTCGGCCGCGCCGCCCCCCGCGGCGAGCGCCGCGGCGACGGGGAGGGTCTTCTTGTGCTGGCGCAGGTCGCTCCACGCCGGCTTCCCGGTCGTGAGCGGGTCGCCCCAGATGCCGAGGAGGTCGTCCACCGCCTGGAAGGCGAGGCCGAGCTCCATGCCGTAGGTGTCGAGCGCCGCGACCGTCGCGTCCTCGGCCCCCGCGAGCACCGCGCCGATGGCCGCCGCGCACCCGAGCAGCGCACCGGTCTTGCCGGCCTCCATCGCGAGGCAGCCCGCGACGTCGACCCCGGGCACCGACTCGAACGCCATGTCGAGCGCCTGCCCGGCGATCATGGCGGCGGTCGCGTCCGCGATGCAGCGCGCGGCGCGCGCGCCGTCGGGACCCGCAGCGGGCGGGGTCGCGACGACGGGCTCGCCGGGCTGGAGGGCCTCGGGCCGGAGCACGACCTGCTGCGCGAGTGCGAGCAGCGCGTCGCCGACGATGACCGCGCGGCCGATCCCGAACAGCGCCCACACCGTCGGCCGGTGGCGTCGCTCGGCGTCCTCGTCGATGACGTCGTCGTGGATGAGCGAGAAGTTGTGCACGAGCTCGACCGCGACGGCGCCCGGGGTACCGACCGAGCCGTGCGCGCCGACGGCCTCGGCGGACAGGACGGCGAGCGCCTGGCGCACGCCCTTGCCGCCGTCGCCGCCGACCGGCTCGCCGCGGGCGTCCACCCAGCCGAGGTGGTACGCGGCGAGCGGCCGCAGCTCCGGCGACAGCCGGTCGACCGCGGCGCGAAGCGCCGGGGTCACGAGCTCCCGCGCCCGGTGGAGAACCTCCGGCACACGTTGTGTCGGGATCACGCGACGACCTCCTCGGCATGCTCCGGCATCTCGGCGGCGCGCGGCACCGCGCGCTCGCGTCCCACGAATCTCAGCGTCCCCGCTGCGGCAGCGACACCGCTGCGCACCGCGCCCTCCATCGTCGCAGGCCAACCGGTGTCGGTCCACGCCCCCGCGAGATAGAGCCCTGCGATCCCGCTCGCCGGGCGCGGGCGCAGGCGCTGGGTGCCGGGCACGCCACGGAACGTCGCGGCGTGCTCGCGGCTCACGACCGCGTCGACGACCTTCGCGCCGCGAGCCGCGGGGAACAGCGCGGCGAGGGCATGCGTGTACCGCTCGATGAGCGCGTCGGGGCGCTCGCCGTGCTCGTCGTCGGCACCCGACACCGACACCGCGACGCACTGGCCGTCCGCGGGGTCGAGGCCTGAGGACTCGGTCGTGTCGAAGACGAACTGCACGGGCGAGCCCACGGCGGCGGCCACCTCGTGCGCGACGACACGGCGGTCGTAGACGACGTGGACGTCGATGATCGGCGAACGCCCGAGACCCTCGAGCGACGCGGGGTCGTGGAGGCCCCCGGCCGGGAGCAGCTGGGCGGCGGCCTCGTGCGGGACGGCGAGGACGACCGCGTCCGCGTCGACCGGCTCGCCGTCGACGACGACGCCGGTCACCGACGGCGCTCCTGTGGCGCGGTCCCGGGTCGTCCGCAGCACGGTGACCCTCGCGGACCGACGGACGGTCGCTCCGGCACGCCGAAGGACCGCCTCCGCGGGATCCGCGTGGAGCTGCGCGAGCGGGACGCGGGACCACCCGAGGTCGGCCGCGCTGGCCTCGGTCAGCAGCCCCGTCTTGAAGACCTTCGCCGCGAGCGCGAGCGATGCGTCCTTCGCCCGGACGTTCACGGTCGGCAGCGCGATGAGGTCCCACAGCGCGGCGATCGCGGACGGGCGCTGGCCGTGCCGTGCGAGGAACGCGCCGAAGGTCTCGGTGTCGAGCGCCGCGTCCGTGAGCCGCAGCCTGCGGAGCGCGAGCGCGGCACGCCCGAGCCGGGCGCGGTCCGCGATCCCGAGGTGGCCGTAGGCGAGCAGCGACGCCCCGAGGTGGAGCGGTGCGGGAAGCCCGCTCCTGCGGATCCACGACAGGGCGGGTTCGCCGCCGCCGTGAGACGGGCGAAGGACGGGGATCTCGAGCCGCTCCTGCATCGGCGCGTGCGCGGCGGTGCCGATCCGCTCGAGGAAGCGCCGGTACGCGGTGCAGCAGCGCATGTGGACGTGCTGGCCGTTGTCGAACGAGAGCCCGTTGCGCCGGAACGACCAGGTCGCCCCGCCGAGGCGGGGCCGGCTCTCCAGGAGCGTCACCTGCGCGCCGCCGTCCACGCACGCGACGGCGGCGGTGAGCCCGGCGAGCCCGCCGCCGACGACGACGACGTGCGGCGCGGCGGACGCGCTCATGCGCCGATCCCCGCGAGGCTGCGCGCCGCGACCCACGCCTTCTCCCATACCGGCAGCGACACGCGGTGGTCGAGCACCGCGAGCGGGTCACGCTCGATGCGGCCGAGCAGGCGCTGGTAGATCCCCGCCATCGCCGCGACGCACGCCCGCGACCGGTGGTCGAGCAAGTCGAGCAGCCCGAGGCCCTCCGCGTAGCGCAGCTTCGCCCGGCCGGCCTCGAAGCGGACGAGGTCGACCAGCGCGTCGAGCGGACCGCTCGCGTCCTCGGCGCAGCCGAAGCGGGCGAGGTCCTGCGCGGGGAGGTAGACGCGACCCATCACGTCTCGGTCCTCGACGATGTCGCGCAGGATGTTCGTGACCTGGAGGCCGATGCCGAGGGTGTCGGCGAGCCCGGCTGCGGTCGCGTCGTCGGTGCTCCCGAACACCGCGAGGGACAGGCGGCCGATCGAGCCCGCGACGCACCGGCAGTAGACGACGAGGTCCTCGAAGGTCTCGTAGCGCTGCTGGCGGCAGTCCATCTCGCAGCCGGTCACGATCTCCCCGAGCGCGTCGGGCGGGATCGGGTATCGGCGCGACGCGTCGCGCAGCGCGACGAGCACCGCGTCGTCGCCGACGTCGCCGGACGCGAGCGCCTCGATCTGGGAGCGCACCGACGCGAGCGCGTCGCGCTTCTCCTCGGCCGAGCCCGGCCCGTCGCCGACGTCGTCGACCCGGCGGGCGAACGCGTACAGCGCGGACATCGCCTGGCGCTTCGGCGTCGGTAGGAGGCGGATCCCGTAGGCGAAGTTCTTCGCCTCCGTGCGCGTGATCTCCTCGCAGCGCGCGTACGCGGCCGCGATGTCGAGCGCGCTCACGCCCGTACCCGGCCCGCGAGCACCGAGACGGTCCTCGCGAGCATCGCGGCCTTCGTCGCCTTCACCGGGCGCGCGAGCACGTCGTAGCCCGCGCGCGCGATCGCGTCAAGCTGCGCGAGCCCGCCACCGGCGAAGCCCGCGAGCGCGTACCGCCCCCCGCCCGAGACGAGGCGCACGAGCGGCAGGCCCGAGACGATCAGGTCGCGTGCCCGCCCGACCTCGAACGACATGAGCCGGCGCATCTCCGCGCTCACGACCCGGCCGCCGAGCTGAGCCTCGTCGACACCGAAGCGCGCGAGGTCCTCGAGCGGCACGTAGACGCGCCCGGCGCGGTAGTCCTCGGCGACGTCCTGCCAGTGCTCGACGAGCTGCAGCCCCGTGCAGATCCGGTCGGAGAGCCCCACCGCGAGGTCGTCGGTACGACCGAGGACCGCGAGCACGAGCCGGCCGACCGGGTTGGCCGAGAGCGCGCAGTAGGCCTCGAGCTCCGCGTAGGTCGCGTAGCGGTCGACGACCTGGTCCTGGCGGTTCGCGGCGAGCAGGTCGGCGAACGGCCGCCGGTCGACGCCGAGCTCGCGGGCGGTCGTGCCCATCGCGGCGAACACCGGGTGCCGCGACGTCCCGGCGATGGCCCGGTCGATCTCCGCGTCGACCCAGTCGAGCTGGCGATCGCGGTCCCCCGGCGCGAGATCGCCCACGTCGTCGACGAAGCGCGCGTACCCGTAGACGGCGAGGAAGTGGCGGCGCACGGCGCGCGGCAGCAGCCGCGACGCGACGGTGAAGTTCTCGGACGCGGACTTCGCCATGACCGAGTGCGTGTCGAGGCCCGGACGCACGTCGTCACGCCGGCTCTCGCCGACGAACGTCATCTGGCGACCCGGCCGCGCCCCGCGGGAAGGCTCGCGGACGCGCCCCCCGGCCGCCCCTCGGCGGTCGCCGCCGGGCGACGCGAGACGTCCCGGGCGGGCGTGCGCGCGACGCGCTCGATCTCGGCGAGCGTCGAGGCGGCGATGCCGGCGGCGTCGAGGCCGAGCCGGGCGAGGATCGCGTCGGGCTTCGCGTGCGCGAGGTAGCGCGTCGGGACCCCGAGGGTGACGA
>DATLRJ010000058.1:0-20819 GCA_035534715.1 Acidimicrobiales bacterium
GACCCGACGATGGACACGTTCGCGGTCGTCGCCCCGGTAGCACTCGAGACGGAGGCCGCCGACGACACGGTGGCGACCGCGACGGTGGCGACCGGATCGCTGACGCAGGCCGACGAGCTCGAGCACACGATCCAGGCGTTCCTCGCAGGGGTCGGGAGCGGCACGGTGTCGGTGAGCCGCGTGGTGAACCCGCTTCTCCAGCTGTGGAGCGTCGCACGAGATGTCGACGCGGTGGTCGCAGTGCCCGTGGAGCACCTGCTCACGGTACTCGTCGGCCGCGCGCTTACGACGTCGGTCGAGCTCGGGGAGACCATGGCCGAGGTCCGCGCCGTCCTCGCCGAGACCGCCCAGCTCGCGACAGTCTGACCCGCGACCCGCGACCTGCGGGGCCGGCCGAGCGGCGTCCGTCCGCGGTCGCCGCGTCAGGCGCTCGGTGCGGTGAGCGCGCGGGCGAGCGTGGTCGCCTGCCACGCGCGCTCGTCGCTCTCCGCCGAATCCCCGCCGGCCGACCGCGCTGCGTCGCGCGCCCGCACGGCCGTGTCGCGCGCTGCCACCCACGCGGGCTCGTAGTCCTGACGGTGCTCGGCGCCGAACGTGATCGGTCCCCACGGGGTCGCCCACATCGTCGACGGCGCGCTCGCGGTGCCCTCGTCGGCGTCGTGCCTTCCGTCGTAGGTGTGCTCGCGCGCCGCGACGTACCGAGGCAGAGCGAGGTGCCGCAGCGCCTCGACGGCGGCGAGCACCGCGTCGCGCGTGCTCGCGATCTTCGTCCACGCCGGGTCTTCGAGCGCGTCGATCGCCGACTCGGTGTCCTCGAGCGCCGCCTCGAACGCGAAGTCGCCGATCACCTCGCCTTTCCTGCGCAGACGCCGCGCGGCGTTCAGGCGAGCGAGCACTCCGAGCCGCTGCTCGGCACCGTCGCTCGCCCGCTCGATGACCTCGCGGGCATCGGTGATGACCGACCCGAGCGTCGAGCCACCGGGAAGGACGGCCTCGGACGCGTCGCCGAGGACGTGCTCGGCACAGTCGAGGGCGAACGTCGCGGCCCGCTCCACGTTCCATCCGGACTCCACGACGAGCGTTGCCGCGGTGACGCGCGCGACGCCCGCGGTGTCGACGTCTGCCGTCGTGCCGCTCGGAGCAGCTTCGAAGATGCGCTCGCCGAGCTCGTCGAGCAGTGCGGACGCGGTCCGAAGGACGAGGCCGCCCGGCGCCGTCGTGAGCGCGCCTGGCCTCCCGTCGCCGCCCGGGAGCTGCCAGGCGACGTCGAGCCCGTCGGTGTGCTGCATGCCGTGTGAGTCGGTCGGCACAAAGAGCTTCTCGGTCATCGATGACTACCCCCGGGGGCGCAGGCCCGCCGCTCGTTCGCTCGGTGAGATCGCGTAGGTCCGGCCGCGGGCGCCGGCTCGGTCAGACGCCCTGGCGCGCCGCACGCTACCAGGAGCGACGTCGGGAACGCGTGCTGGTCGGGAAGGCGGGATTCGAACCCGCGACCTCAGCGTCCCGAACGCTGCGCGCTAACCAAGCTGCGCTACTTCCCGTGGGCAGCGCGGCTCTCACCACCGCCCGGGGAGATGGTAGCCGATCGCGCCTCGAGGACGACCTTGGCCACGCGCCGGCGGTCCATCCGCGTGACGCGGAAGGCCCACGGCCCGCGTTCGAGCACCTCGCCCTCTTCGGGGATGTGCCCGAGAGCGTCGAGCACGAAGCCCCCGAGCGTCACGTACTCGCCGTCAGGGACGTCGGCGCCGAGCGATTCGCGGACCTCTCCGACGGCGCACGACCCGTCGACGAGCCATCGCGTCGCGTCGATCCGTACGATCGCGGGGCTCACCGAGCGGTCGAACTCGTCCCGTAGGTCGCCGACGAGCTCGCTCACGAGGTCCTTGATCGTGAGCACGCCCGCGAACCCGCCGTGCTCGTCGACGACGACCGCGAAGCCGCGCCGGCGCACGCGCATGTCTGACAGGACCTCGAGAGCGGACCTCGACTCGGGCACGAGGTAGGGCTCGCGGACCCTCGCGGTGACGTCGAGCCCCGCGGGCACGCCGCCCGAGTACCGAGCGTCGGCCCCGGGCTCGAGAGCCGCCCCGGACCCGGACCCGGAGCCCGCCCCCGCTCCCGCCTCCGGCACTGCCTCCGGCACTGTGTCGGGGCCCGTCGAGCGGCTTCCGGCCTCGTCGAGGTGGAACAGGTCCTTCACGAACAGCACGCCGAGCAGGCGGTCCAGGTCATCGTCGTAGACGGGGAAGTGGCTGTGGCCCGAACGGCGGACCGCCCGTGCGACGTCCGCAAAGCGGACGGGCGCCGGGAGGGCGTCGACGTCCACTCGTGGGGTCATGACGTCGCGGGCCGTCGCAGCGCGCAGCGCCTCGAGACCGCGGGTGATCTGGAGCTCCTGCTCCGAAGGCGGCTCTGGAACCGGCTCGGGCGGTCGCCGGCGGAACAGCCCGAGGATCATCGCTGCCCACGAGCTGCCGCGGGCGTCGTCTCGTCGATCCGGTCGCCTCGCGGTCGGCAGGTCACAGCCGGGCGACGGGCGAGGGGTCAGTCGGCAGCGGACACCGAGAGCGGCCGGTAGGAGTCGTCGTGGAACGTCCCGCCATCGAGAAGCGCTTCGCACGCTCGCCGCAGCCGGATCGGATCGAGCGGCTTCACGAGGTAACCCTCGGCGGCGGAGCGCTTCGCGAGGAAGACGTCCGCGCGGCGGTCGAGCAGGACGAGCACGGGCACGTGCGGGAGCCGGCCCCCGGACTCCTCGAGCTTGAGGTCGATGGCGACGGCGATCCCCCCCATGTTCTGCACCTGGCAATCGGTGATCACGAGGTCTGGAGGGTTCGCGGCGACGACGGGCCGGACCTCGACGCCGGAGCGGATCTCCACGATCGTGTGCTCTCCGTCGTCGACCGCTGCCCGGACATCGGCGAGCACGCCGGGGGCGTCACTGACGATCACGATGGCGGCCACTCGCCCAAGGTAGCCCGCCGCCGACGAGGTGGCGAACGACCTCTTCGAGCCCGTCCAGGTCGTGCACGTCGTCCTCGAGGACGGGGACGCGCACGACGGGGGCCGGGTCGACCGCGAGCTCGAGCGCGTGGACGAGGTCGCGCTCGCGCTCGACCACGGCCGCCATGTCGTCGAGGTTGGCGACGAGCGCCGCCCAGGATGTCTCTGCGCCCGAGCAGGCCGCACCGGACCGCCGCGGCGCCGTAGCGTGCGCTGAGCTCGCGTCGATCGGCGGCCCGAAGTCGGGATGGAGGCGGTTCACGACGACCGCGTCGAGCGTTCGCCCGGACCCCGAGAGCTTGCCGGCGAAGAACATCGCCTCCTCGATCGAGTCGCGCCGCGCCGACGTGACCACGACGAATCCTGTGCCGCCGGCGGCGAGGAGCCCTTCGACCCGCGAGGCGCGCTCGCGAAAACCTTGCTCCATGCCCTCGAAGGCTTGGAAGAAGGCGACTGCGTCCTCGACGATCTCGCTCCCGGCGACCTTGCCGATGGTTCGGAGCAGCATCTGGGTGGCGACGCTCATCGCCCGCAGGTAGGCCCGGCCCGGTGTGAGCAGGAGCCGGAAGATCCGGTTGTCGAGGAAACCCGCGAGGCGCGTCGGCGCATCGAGGAAGTCGAGAGCGCTGCGCGTCGGTGGTGTGTCGACCACGACGACGTCGAACGCGCCGCTCTCGTGGAGCTCGAACAGCTTCTCCGTCGCCATGTACTCCTGGGTGCCGGAGAGCGCGGTCACGAGGTTCTGGTAGAGGCGGTTCGTGAGGATCCGCTCGCTCTGGGAGTCGTCGACCGCGTAGCGGCGGACGAGGTCGTCGAAGGTCCCCTTGGCGTCGAGCATCACCGCGGAGAGCTCGCCGGGCCATGGGCCGTCGATCCGGTGCGGTGTGTTCGCCACCCCCGACGCGCCGAGCGCGTCGGCGAGGCGGCGGGCGGGGTCGATCGTGACGACACACGCACGGCTGCCCCGCTGCGCGGCGTGGAGGGCGAGCGCAGCGGCGGTCGTCGTCTTGCCGACCCCGCCGGAGCCGCAGCAGACGAGCACCGATCGCTCGACGACGAGCCGGGAGAGCGCCTCGGCGGCGGGCGACGTGCTCACGCGAGCGCGCCGATCCCCGCGACGAGCGCGGCAGAGAGCGACTCGACGTCGTTCACGCCGAGCGCGGCGGTGAACAGGTAGGGAAGCTCGATGCGGGGCAGGGGGAGCTCCCGGGCGAGTCGGGTGAGCTGGAGGCGCTGGAGCTCTTGCCGGCGGGAGCGGAACGCTGCCGCGGCGGCGATGCGCGCCGTGTCCCCCGGCGAGGGCTGCGCCGCGCCCGCCGCCCGGGCCGCGTCGGACGGGTCGGAGTCGAGCTCCTCGAGCACCGGGTAGCAGCCGTTCACGACCACGGGGCCGAGGCGCACCCCGACCTCGTCCTCGAGCCGATAGGCGGTCTCGACGACCTCGTTCACCGGCGTCTCCTCCGCAAGCGTGACGAGCAGCACTTGGCAGCGGCGCGGGTCGGAGAGCATCTCCACGACCTGCTCGGCCTGGGAGCGGAGCGGTCCACCGCGCGCCGCGTCGGCGAGCCCGCCCGAGCTCGTGAGGAAGGTCACGGCGTGACCCGTGGCCGGGGCGTCGAGGATGACGAGGTCGGCGGCGCCGTCCCGCTCGAGCTGCTTCACCCGCGCGAGGACGAGCATCTCGCGCACGCCGGGGATCGCCGTCGAGACCACTTCGAGCGCGCCCGTCTGCACCAGGCGGCGCGACACCCGGCCGAGCCCGTGGTCAGCGAGATACTCGACGAGCGCGGCGTCGGAGGTGAGGACGCGACCGCGAATCCGCCCGGGGACGCGCGCCCGCGCCTGTCGCGACCCGGTGCCGGAGCCCGCAGCGACGCGAGCCCCGACGCGAGCGCCCGCTCGACCGTCGTCGCTCGGGCCGCTCCCGTCCTCCCCGGCGGCGGGAGTGCCGGTGGCAAGCAACACCTCGTCGTAGCCGAACGGCGTCTCCCGACCGAACAGCGCTGGCAGGCCACCGCTGTCGTCGAGGGCGGTGACGAGGACGTCGAGACCCGCGGCCGCTGCAGTCCGGGCGAGCGCCGCGGTGACGGTCGTCTTGCCGACTCCGCCCTTGCCGACGACGACGACGACGTTGCTCTCGCGGCAGAAGGCGGCGACGTCCATCTCTCGGCGAGACTACTGCCGCGGCGCGCCGCGACGACCCGGTCGCTACGTTCGCGGCGTCGTGTCGCGTCTCGCACCGCGATGGGTTCCCCCTTGTCAGGGGCGGTGACGAGCGATAGCGTCGCCTGGGCGAAGGTGGCATCGCCGGGTGGTGGGGCCGCCGCCGGACGACTGGTCACCGCGTGAGGAGGGGGTCGTGGTCGCGATGCGATCCGACGAAGCATGGCACGTCAAGGCCTCGTGCCGCGGACCGCAGGCCGAGGTGTTCTTCCCGCCTACCCACGTGGAGAGGCGGGAAGAGAGGCATGACCGCGAGGCCGCGGCGAAGTCCATCTGTGGCACGTGCCCTGTGCGCCGCCCGTGCCTCGACTACGCGATCAGCATCCGCGAGCCCCACGGCATCTGGGGCGGCCTCAACGAGCTCGAGCGCAAGCAGCTCCTCGACCGCCGGGCCGGTTGACCCCCGTCGCGCGGCCTGCACCGCGCGGACTCGGGCAGGTGCCGGGACGCGGCGCCGCGCCGCGCGCGCCGGCGCGCGCGGTTCCCGTGTCGCGCCCGGGTCGTCACGCGCCTTCGCGTCCCGCACCGCTCCCGTGACGGACGCCCCGTGAGCGCGGAGGCAGAGCAGGTCGAGTCGGGCCTGTGGAAGGTGCTCGCGCCCAACCCGTCGCCGATGACCGGGCGCGGCACGAACTCCTATGTCGTGGGCGGTGACGACGTCGTCGTCGTCGACCCGGGCCCCGACGACCCGCGGCATCTCGACGCGCTGCTCGGGCGCGCCGGCGACGGGATCCGCTACGTCGTCGTCACGCACGCGCACCTGGACCACGCGGCGGGGGCTCGCCGCCTCACCGAGCGGGTCGGAGCAACGCTCCTCGGTCCGCCCCCCGCAGAGGGCTTCGCTCCCGACGCGGTGCTCGCCGACGGCGACGTCGTCGCCGTCCCCGGATGGCGCCTCGAGGCTGTCGAGACGCCCGGGCACTGCGCGCACCACCTCTGTTTCGTGCTCGAACGCACACCCGCGGCGCTGGACGCCTCTCCGGAGGGGGATGGGGAGCGGCGGGAAGCCGCGGGCGTCGGCGGCTGCGGGGGCACGGTCGTGCCGGGGAACCTGCGGCCCTCGCGCAAGCGGATCCTGCTGTCAGGCGACCACGTCCTCGGGGGGAGCCCGACTGTGATCGCCGCGCCAGGCGGGGACATGGCCGCATACCTCGCGAGCCTCGGGCGGATCCGCGCGCTCGACCCGCCGATCGACTCGATCGCACCGGGCCACGGGCCGATCGTCGACGATCCGCGCGCCGCGCTCGACGAGTATGTCGCTCACCGTCTCGAGCGCGAGGAGGAGGTCGTTGTGGCCCTCGCCCGGCTGTCGAGGGCGACACCTGGGCAGATCGCCGCCGTCGTCTATCCCGCGCTCGAGCCCGGCCTCGGGAAGGCGGCGACGCTTCAGGTGTGGGCGCACCTGCGCAAGCTCGGCGACGAGGGCCGGGCGTGGTCCGCCGACCCGGGTCGGGTCGACGCGCAGTGGTCGAGCGTCTGAGGGGGCGCCGCGCGTCGCGGCCGCTGCCGGGCGGTCGTGGCGCGGGCGGCCCTACGTTGCGCGTCCTGCGACGGCGGCCTCCACTCGGGCGAGCAGCCGGGCGCTGCACCCCGCCATCTCGACGACGGGCGCGATCTCGAGGGCGACGCGCTCGGCGAGCGCCGCGAAGACGGGGGCGAGCGGGCCCGTCGGGTCGAGAGCCGCGGGCATCCCCGCGTCGCCTCCCGCGGCGACGCTCGGGTGAAGTGGCACGGTGCCGATGAGAGGGACGCCGATCTCGTCGGCGAGCCGCGAGCCGCCTCCAGACCCGAACAGGTCGTAGCGGGTGCCGTGCTCGCAGGTGAACCCCGACATGTTCTCGATGACCCCGGCGACGCGCAGGTGGCCTTTGCGAGCCATGTCAGCGGCCCGGCCGGCGACCTTCTGCGCGGCAAGCCCGGGGGTCGTGACGACGAGCAGCTCGGTACGGGGGAGCATGCGAGCGAGGCCCATCTGCACGTCCCCGGTGCCGGGCGGCATGTCGACGACGAGGTAGTCGAGGTCGCCCCACGCGACGTCCTCGAGGAAGTGCTGCACGGCGCGGTTGAGCACGAGGCCGCGCCACATGATCGCGTCGTCCTCGCCGGAGAGGAAGCCCATGGAGACGACGCGGATCGTCCCCGTCCCGACGGGCACGTCGACGGGCTGCATCTTCCCGCCGAGGACCTCGAGCGGTCCCGAGACGCCGAGCATGCGCGGCACGGAGAAGCCCCAGATGTCCGCGTCGAGGATGCCGACCGTGAGACCGCGTGCCGCGAGCGCCGCGGCGAGGTTCACCGACACAGAGGACTTGCCGACGCCTCCCTTGCCGGAGACGATGCCGAGCACCCGCGCCGATGAGGGCACGTCGGTCACGACGGCGCGCTCCTGGGACGTCCTACGTGCCCGGTCCATGAGGGCCGAGCGTTCGTCGGCGCCCATGACCCCGGTCGTGACCTCGACCGACGACACGCCCGGCAGCCGGCCGACGTGGTGCTCGACGTCTTCGCGGATCTGGCTCCGCAAGGGGCACGACGCGACGGTGAGCGCGACCTCGACGTGCACGGCCGGCCCGTCGACCGTGACGTCACGGATCATCCCGAGGTCGACGACGTTGTCGTGGAGCTCGGGGTCGACGACGGCGCGCAGCGCGGCGAGCACCCGATCGCGGCTCGGTCCCGGCGCGTGCGCGCTCGTCGTCGGGGCAGTCATCGCTGCTGATGCTATCCGTGGGCACCGCGACGGCGATCGGCGATGCGTTGGTAGGATGACCGAGGAGCGAGGTCGAGGAGGACCCCTACGGTGAGCATCGCCACGAGTTCAGTCCAGATCGGCCGGCGGCCCGGCCCGGTGACCCTCACGGACGGCGCCGTCCGCAAGGTCGCCGAGCTCCTCGCGGAGGAGCCGGGGAGCGAGTCGCTCGCGCTTCGCGTCGCGGTGCGCCCGGGAGGCTGCTCCGGCTACAGCTACGACATGTTCTTCGATGCGGAGGTGGCCGAGGACGACGTCGTGCGCTCGTTCGAGGCCGTCAAGGTCGTCGTCGACCCGGAGAGCGCCGAGCTGCTGAAGGGCGCGACGCTGGACTACCGCGACGGGCTCCAGGGGGCAGGGTTCCACATCACGAACCCCAACGCGAGCCGGACCTGCGGCTGCGGGTCGTCGTTCAGCTGACCGACTCGGCATCGCCGCCGACGTGAGCACAGCGCCGCGTCCCGTCGGCCCCTACAGCCCGGCTGTCCGCGCCGGCGACTTCGTCGTGTGCTCGGGCCAGGTCGGAATCGTCGACGGTGAGCTCGTCGCCGGTGGCGTCGCCGCGCAGCTGGCTCAGGCCGTCGCGAATGTGGCCGCGGTACTCGGGCGCGAGGGCGCGAGCCTCGCAGACGTCGTGAAGACGACGGTGTTCCTCGTCGACATGGCCGACTTCGACGCGATGAACGGCGCGTACCTCGAGGCCTTCGGCGATCACCTCCCCGCGCGGTCCGCGGTCGCGGTGCGCGGCCTCCCCCTCGGCGCTGATGTGGAGATCGAGGCCTGGGCCTTCCGGGCGAGATGAAGCACGGCGCCCGACCGCCCGCTCTCCGGGCGACCCTTCCCCTCCTCGCGGTGGTGGCGGCCGGAGCGCTCGGTGCGGCGTGCGGGGCCGGGCGCCCGGCGGCCGTGACGACGACGACGACGCTCCCGCCTCTGCCACCTGTCGTCGTCGCCCTCGTGACGCGAATCGGCGCCGCGTCGAGTCTCGGGTCGGGCGACACCGTCGTCCCCGTGGATGTCACCGCGGGGTCCGGTTCGGGCCCGGCGGCGCCGATCCGGGTGGGAGCCTTCCCCGACGCGATAGCGGTAGCGCCAGGTGGCGCCTTCGCCTACGTCACGAGCTACGCGGCAGGGACGCTCACTCCGATCGACCTCGCGACGGACACCGCGCTCCCGCCGATACGCGTGGGGAACGGCCCGGCCGGCATCGCGATCGCCCCGGATGGCAAGAGGGCCTACGTCACCGACGCGGGATCGAGCCCGTTAGGCGACACGGTCACGCCCGTCGACCTCGAGACGCGAACGGCGCTCGCGCCGATCACGGTCGGTGCCGGCCCGCAGGGCATCGCGATCACACCCGACGGTTCGACGGCGTACGTCGCGGACGCCGGAGCGATCGTCAACGGCCAGGTCGGTCCGGTGGGTGACACGGTCACGCCGATCGATCTCGCGACGCGCACGGCGCTCGCGCCGATCACCGTGGGGAACGCGCCGACCGCCGTCGTCGTTGCGCCGGACGGTTCGGCGGTGTACGTCGCGAACGCGTCGTCCGGCAGTGTCACGCCGATCCCGATCGGCTCGGGGGCCGCGGGCACCTCGATGGCCGTCGACGGCTCTCCGCAGGCGCTCGCGTTCGCGGCAGCCGGCAGCTCGACGCTCTACGTCGCGCTCGCGCCGTCCGGGGTGTCGGCCGGCGGGAGCCTCACGGCGGTCTCGGTCGTGACCGGGCACGTGCTGCGCGCGACGGGCGTGTGCGCGAGCCCCTCCGGCGTCGCGGTGACGGGAGCGACCGCGTGGGTGACGTGCACGGCGTCAGGCACGATCGTGCCCGTGGACCTGCGCTCGGGCGTGAAGGGCGCGCCGATCTCGGTCGGGCCCGGCCCGTACGCGATCGCGCTCACCACCCGCGCGCAGGGCGGACCGGCGAGCGCTCGCTCGCCGAGCGGGTGAGGCGCCGCGTGCGCTCCGGTCCGGCGCGGGTGCGGGCGCGGCCGCGACGACGTTGCCACGGCTCTGCGGTCCTACGGCGCCGTTCCTACGGCGCCCAGCGTGCCCGACCGAAGCGGTAGCCGACGCTGCGCACCGTCTCGATGAGGTGCGCGTGCTCCTCGCCGAGCTTCGCGCGCAGGCGTCGGATGTGGACGTCGACCGTGCGTGCTCCGCCGAAGTACTCGTACCCCCAGACCCGGGAGAGCAGCACTTCGCGCGTGAACACCTTGCCGGGGTGAGCGGCGAGGAAGCGGAGCAGCTCGTACTCCATGAAGGTGAGGTCGAGCGGGCGCCCGGCGACCACGGCCTGGTAGGTCTCGAGGTTGAGCGCGAGGGGTCCGTAGGCGATGACGTCGTGCCGCTTGCCCCGGCCCGTGCGCCAGAGGAGATGCCCGAGGCGCGCCTCGATCTCCTCGGGCACCGCGCGCGCCAGCGCGAAGTCGTCGAAGAGATCCTCGCGCAGCTCGAGCTCCGCGAGCTGGTGGGACTCGACAACGAGCAGGAGCGGGGTGAGTGGGGTCTCGCGCTTTCGCAGCACGCGGCACAGGCCGAACGCGCCGTCGGGGTCCTCGACCGCGGACACGATCGCGCCCGTCCACCCGTCGCCGGGCTCCGAGCGCTTTGCGACCTCGGCATCGGCGACCGCGGTCCACGGGTAGCCCGCGGCGTCGAGCGCCTTCGCGAGCTGCGGGAGGGGCGGGTCGGGGAAGCAGAGGAGCGGCTCCACGGCTCAGAGCGCCGGGAGGTAGCGCGCGAGCTCGTACGGGGTCACCTGCCGGGTGTACTCCTCCCACTCCGACCGCTTGTTCCGCAGGAACCATTCGAACACGTGGTCGCCGAGCGTCTCCGCGACGAGCTCTGAGCGCTCCATCGTGGCGAGCGCGGCGTCGAGGTTCTTCGGCAGCGGCTTGATCCCCGCCGCCGCGAGCTCTCTCGGGGTCATGAGGAAGAGGTTCGTGTCCGCCTCGGGCTGCAGCTCGTATCCCTTCTCGACTCCGCGCAGGCCCGCCGCGAGGATGACGGCGAACGCGAGGTACGGGTTGCACGCGGGGTCGGGGGCGCGGTACTCGACTCGGGTCGACTCGGTCTTGCCGCGCTTGACGATCGGCAGCCGCACGAGTGCGGAGCGGTTGTTGTAGGCCCATGAGACGTTCACCGGGGCCTCGTAGCCGGCGACGAGCCGCTTGTAGGAGTTCACCCACTGGTTCGTGACCGCGGTGATCTCCGACGCGTGCTCGAGGAGGCCTGCGATGAACTGCCGGGCGACCGTCGAGAGCCCGCGCTCGTCGTTTGCGTCGTAGAACGCGTTCTGCCCGCCGGAGAAGAGGGAGAAGTGCGTGTGCATACCGGAGCCCTGCACCCCGGCGAGCGGCTTCGGCATGAACGTCGCGTAGACGCCGCGCTCCTGCGCGACCTCCTTCACGACGAGCCGCACCGTCATGATCGTGTCGGCCATCGTGAGCGCGTCGGTGTACCGCAGGTCGATCTCGTGCTGGCTCGGAGCGTCCTCGTGCTGCGCGTACTCGACGGGTATCCCCATCTCCTCGAGCGTGATGACCGTGCGCTTGCGGAGGTCGGTCGCGAGATCGGCGACCGTGAGCTCGAAGTACGAGCCGGTGTCGAGCGGCTTCGGGGGTGCGGCGGTGTCGTTGCCGGCGAAGTAGAAGTACTCCAGCTCGGGAGCGGCGAAGAAGCTGAACCCGCGGTCGTGGGCCCGCTCGAGCGCCCGGCGGAGCACGTGGCGGGGGTCGCCGTCGAACGGCGACCCGTCGAGGTTCGAGATGTCGCAGAACACCCGGGCGACCGTCTCGCCTGGCCCGGTCCGGAACGGCAGGATCTGGAACGTCTTCGGGTCGGGCCGGGCGATGACGTCGCTCTCCTGCACGCGGCTGAAGCCGTCGATGGCCGAGCCGTCGAAGGTCATGCCCTCGTCGAGCGCGTTCTCGAGCTCTGCGGGCGTGATGTAGAACGTCTTCGGCGTTCCGAGGACGTCGGTGAACCACAGCTGGACGAAGCGCACCCCCCGCTCCTCGACGGTCCGGAGGACGTACTCGCGCTGGCTCTGCATCGACTGGATCCTTCCTCGGACGGCGTCTCGCGTAGCGCGTCCCGCCCGGTCGGGCGGGCAGACTGTGGCGTACGAAGCGGCCCAAGTCTCGCAGCCGCCGCCGCTCGCGGCCAGCCGGGCGCCGTCACCGCGCGGCGTGCGCCGGTACCATCGGCCTCGTGAGCAGCCTGCGGGTCGCCCTTTGCCAGCTCGACGCAGTCGTGGGCGACGTCGACGGCAACGTCGACAAGATCCTCGGCGCGCTCGCGACCGCCGAGGACTGCCTTGCGGACATCGCGGTCTTCCCCGAGCTCGCTGTCACGGGGTACCCGCCGGAGGACCTCCTGCTGAAGCCGTCGTTCGTCGCAGCGAGCGTCCGCGGGCTCGAGGCGGTCGCCGCCGCGTCGGGCCGTTGCGCGGCGGTCGTCGGATACGTCGAGGCCGACCGTGACCTCCACAACTCCGCCGCCGTGTGCGCGGGCGGCGCGGTGCACGGCGTGTGGCGTAAGGAGCTCCTGCCGAACTACGGCGTCTTCGACGAGCAGCGCTGGTTCGTGCCGGGGACGGGCGACACGCCGCTGTTCATCGTGCGGGGAGTGCGCGTCGGCGTGACGATCTGCGAGGACGCGTGGTCGCCGTCGGGGCCGATCGCCCGGCTCTCGGCAGGAGGTGCCGAGCTCGTGGTGAGCTGCAACGCGTCGCCGTTCCGGGCGGGAGCGGTTCGCGAGCGAGAGCAGATGCTCGCGACCCGCGCGCTCGACTCGAGCTGCGCGGTCGCGTACGTCAACCTCGTCGGCGGTCAGGACGAGCTCGTCTTCGACGGCGCGTCGATGCTCGTCGACGCCTCCGGCATGGTCGTGGCGTCGGCGGCCCAGTTCACGGAGGAGACGCTCGTCTGCGACGTGCTCATGCGCCCCGCGTACCGAAAGCGCGTCGTCGATCCACGCGGGCGCACCCGCGCGCTGTCGATGGCGACGGTCACGGTGACCCCGGCCGAGGCGCTGCCGCGGCACGGCCGGCGCCCGGGGACGCTCGCGACGCGCCTCGCCCCGGCCGACGAGGTCTACGCGGCGCTCGTGCTCGGCACGCGCGACTACGTGAGGAAGAGCGGGTTCAGCGACGTCGTGCTCGGCCTCTCCGGAGGCGTCGACTCCGCGCTCGTCGCGACGATCGCGGTGGACGCGCTCGGAGCAGGTCACGTGCACGGTGTCGCGATGCCGTCGCGGTTCTCCTCGCCCGGCTCGCTCGACGACGCGTCGCTGCTCGCGGCCAACCTCGGGATCGAGCTCCTCACGTTTCCGATCGAGACCGTGCACGCCGCCCTGCTCGACCTTCTCGCGCCGGAGTTCGCGGGGCGCCCTCCGGACCTCGCCGAGGAGAACCTCCAGGCGCGCGTGCGCGGCACGCTTCTCATGGGCCTGTCGAACAAGCTCGGCTGGATGGTCCTCACGACGGGGAACAAGAGCGAGATGGCGGTCGGCTACGCGACGTTGTACGGCGACATGGCCGGGGGCTACGCGGTCGTGAAGGACGTCCCGAAGACCCTCGTCTACGAGCTGTGCGCGGCGCGCAACGCCCGGGCCGGCCGTGAGCTCGTGCCGCGCTCGATCATCGACAAGGCACCGTCGGCCGAGCTGCGTCCGGGCCAGCGCGACGTCGACTCGCTGCCGCCCTACGACGTGCTCGACCCGATCCTCGAGGGATACGTCGAGCAGGACCTGTCGATCGCGGACCTCGTCGAGCTCGGTCACGACGAGCAGACCGTCGCGGCGGTCGTGTCGCTCGTCGACCGCTCCGAGTACAAGAGGCGTCAGGCGCCGCCCGGCATCCGGGTGACGAGCCGTGCCTTCGGCAAGGACCGGCGGATGCCGGTGACCAACCGCTTTCGCGATCCCGACGCGGTGTGCAGCGCCCCTGTGGGCACGGACCTTGCCGTGGAGCCCCCCGGGCTCACGGAGGCCCCGGGGCCGTGAGCGCACCGCTGACGCTCCTCGAATCTGCCGACCTGCTCGGCCGGTACCGCTACGTCGAGCTCGCGGCGTTCGCCGCGCTCGGCGAGCGAGCGCGGTCGTGCTCGGACCCTGCGCTCGCCTGCTACCTCGCCGGAGCGAGCCTCGCCCACGGCTGGCGGGCCCGGCAGGTCGAGGAGCGCATGCCGGTCTCGGTCGGGCTTCTCGACGTCGCGGCGTGCACGCGGTCGCCCTCCCCCGAGGTCGACGAGGCGCTCGCACTGCTCGCCGGCCCCGGCGACGACGCGGACGTGCTCGACGGCCTTCTCGGAGCGCTCTACCCGGCGATGGACGAGGGTTACGCTCTCCGGGCGGTCGCAGCGTCCCCCGCCTGCGATCCCCCGGTCGTTCGCCTCATCGGTCGGCTCCGGTGCGACATCGACGCGGTCCGGCGCGAGGGCCTCGCGATCGCGGGGCGCAGCGGTCCGGCCCGGCCCGGCCGGCGGACCGACGTCGGTGCGCTGCTCGCTCGCGCGGGCGGGGCGTTCGGCCCGCTGCGCGCTCGAAGCGGGCGGGGTGACTCGGGCCCGTCAGGTCGTGCGAACATCAGTTCCCCGCTCTGACGTCGTGATTTGGCCTCTTGACGACGTCGTTACACTGAGTCTCGGAGTCACGGACAACCCCGTCCGCCCGGACGGGGTGATCGGCTGCCGGTGCACCAGGGTGTCCCAGGTGCGGCAGCGCCTCGGGAGAATCGGCGAGCACCTGAGGCGCGGACCACGAGCACGGAGGACCTACGGCGTTGGCTAAGGAGCGAGTCGAGCGGGACGAGGAAGACCTCGTACGGCTGTACCTGACCGACATCGGGCAGTACCCGCTGCTCACCAAGGACGACGAGGTCCGTCTCGCCCAGGCCATCGAGGCGCGAGCCCAGGCCGAGGAGGATCTGGCAAAGGCCGGCAAGGAGCTCACACCGGCTCGCCGGCGTGAGCTGAAGCGCACGATCCGTCAGGGCGACGAGGCCCAGCGCACGTTCGTGCAGTCGAACCTCCGCCTCGTCGTGTCGATCGCGAAGAAGTACCAGGCGTCCGGCCTTCCACTGCTCGACCTCATCCAGGAGGGCAATCTCGGGCTCATGCATGCCGTCGAGAAGTTCGACTGGCGCAAGGGGTTCAAGTTCTCGACGTACGCGACGTGGTGGATCCGCCAGGCGATCACCCGAGGCATCGCGAACACCGGCCGGACGATCCGTCTCCCCGTCCACGCTGGCGACACGCTCGCTCGGGTCCAGAAGGCCCAGGCCCGTCTCGAGCTCAAGTTCGGCCGGCCGGCGACGCTCGCAGAGCTCGGCGCAGAGGTCGAGCTCCCCGAGGACAAGCTCATCGAGGCACTTCGCTTCCGCGCCGAGCCGCTCTCGTTGTCCGAGCCGCTGCGCGAGGACGGCGATGCCGAGCTGGGCGACGTGGTGGAGGACCGGTCCGCCGAGTCCCCGTTCGAGATGGCTGCGACGGCGCTCCTGCCGATCGAGATCAATCGCCTCCTCGCACCGCTCGACGAGCGCGAGCGGGAGATCCTCCGGCTGCGCTTCGGGCTCGACCGCGGCGAGCCACGGACGCTCGAGGAGGTCGGAGAGCACTTCAACCTCACACGCGAGCGGATCCGTCAGATCGAGGCGCGGGCGATGTCGAAGCTCCGGCACCCCTCGAGCGACACCGGCGCGCGGGACCTGCTCACCGTCTGATTCCCCGCGGCGCCGCGAGGCCGCCTCGCTCTGTAGGATGGGCCAATGGTGAAGAAGCTCCTGATCCTCGCTGTCCTCGTCGGCCTCGGTGCAGTTGCGGCGAAGCGCCTCCGCTCGAGCTGAGGCTTCAGCTGCGCGCGGTGGCCGCTGCCGCGCGATCCAACCACCGGCGCGCGGCCGCGCCGACGGCTGCCGCGCCGCGCGCGCCGCTGGCCAGCCACCCGATCACCGATAGCACGAGCGCAAGCCCTCCGACCGACGCCGCGATCGGCAGCCTCCGCGGGCGCCCCGGCTCCCGAGACGCGTCGCGAGCGCGCACTGGCCGGACGAAGTTGCGGACCTCCCAGCCCCGCTCACGCGCGAGCCGGGCGAGCACCCGGTCGGGGTTCACGGCCACCGGGTGGCCGACCGCCTCGAGCATCGGCAGGTCCGTGTAGGAGTCCGTGTAGGCGAACGAGGCCGCGAGGTCGATGCCGAGCCGCTCCGCGAGCTCGTGCATCGCGACCGCTTTGTACGGCCCGTACGCGTAGAACGCCATCGTGCCGGTGTAGCGGCCCTCGTCGTCGACCGCGGCGCGGCTCGCGATCGTCTCGTCGACGCCGAGATGGCGGCCGAGCGGTCGCACGATCTCCTCCGGGGAGGCGGACACGATCACGACGAGGCGGCCGAGATCGTGGTGCAGGTCGATCAGGTCCATGGCCTCCGCGTAGATGATCGGCTCGAGAGCCTCTTCGATGGTCTCCTCGACGACAGCGACGACCTTGTCGCGCTCCCAGCCCTTCGTGACCTTGAGCAGCGACTCCCGGATGCGGCTGAGGCGCTCCTCGTTCGCCCCGAGGTGGAGGTAGACGAGGTGCGTGAACACGGCGCGGACGATCGCGCGCCTGCTGAGCATGCCCTCGGCGTAGAGCGCGCCTCGGAACGCGGACATCGCGGCCTTCGCGATCACGGTCTTGTCGAGGTCGAAGAACGCGGCCTCGAGCCCGGCGCGCGACCCGTCGGCCCTCTCCTGCCCCGGCGGGGTCACGTCCCTGTCACGGTGCGACGAGGAGCCTCCGCACCTCGTCCTCGGAGTCGCCGGTGACGAGGAGCAGGACTTCGTCGCCCACGTCGACGGCGGTGTCCCCACGAGGCACGACGACGTGGCCGTCGCGCACGACCGCGACGACCGTCGCGCCGCGTGGCAGGCCCAGATCGGCGATCGTCCCGCCAGACGCCGGCGAGCCCTGCGCGAGCGTGACCTCGACGAGCCGGGCGTTGCCGCCCTCGAAGTGGAGGAGGCGGACGAGCGAGCCGACCGACACCGCCTCCTCGACGAGGGCGGACAGCAGGTGCGGCGTCGAGACCGCGATGTCGACGCCCCAGGTCTCGTTGAACAGCCAGTGGTTCTTCGGGTGGTTGACTCGCGCGATGACGCGCGGCACCGCGAACTCCTGCTTCGCGAGAAGCGAGATCACGAGGTTGTCCTCGTCGTCGCCGGTCGCCGCGACGACGACGTCCGCGGTGTCGAGCTGCGCACCGAGCAGGACGTCCACCTCGCACGCGTCCGCGCCCCGCAGCTCGACGCTCTCGTGGCACGGAGAGCGTTCGGCCGCGCTGAGGTTCTTCTCGAGGAGCAGCACGTCGTGGCCGCTCGACGCGAGATCGTCCGCGAGGAACGTCCCGACCGCGCCCGCACCGGCGATCACCACCCTCATCTCGATCCACCCTCGGAGATGCGCGGGTCGTCCGGCTTGCCGTCGAGCACGTCGTCGACGCGACCGCGCGAGGCAAAGGTGACCGCGAGGTAGACGACGTCCCCCTCCTGGGCGACGAGGTCGTCGGGGTCGAGGTAGGGCACGCCGCCGCGCACGACCGTGACGATGCGCGCTCCCGTCTCCGACGCGAGGAGCGAGAGCTTCCGCCCGCACCAGGAGTTCGGGAGCGCGCGCTCGATTAGCCGGATGCGGCCGGTCGGGTCGGACCACTCCGCGACGGTGTGCTCGGGGAAGAGCTTGCGCATCACCTGGTCTGTCGTCCACGTGACTGTCGCGACGGTCGGGATGCCGAGGCGCTGGTAGATCTCGGCGCGTCGGGGGTCGTAGATACGCGCGACGACCGCGGGGATCTCGTAGGTCTCACGGGCGATGCGCGCACAGAGGATGTTGGAGTTGTCGCCGCTCGTCACCGCGGCGAGCGCCGCCGCGTGGCCGGCGCCGGCCTCCTCGAGCCTGTCGCGGTCGAAGCCTGCCCCGACGACGTTCAGTCCACCCCACGACTCGGGCAGGCGCCGGAACGCGGCCTCGCTGCGGTCGATGACCGCGACGCTGTGGCCGTCGTGGACGAGCTCGAGAGCGAGCCGTGAACCGACGCGACCACACCCGACGACGATGACGTGCACGCCCCTATCGAACACGCCCCTGTCAGCGGGCACAACTCGCCTGCCCTTCGTGATCGGCGCCGAATTGCGCCACGCGCTCTTCCTACAGGCAGACTACGGGGATGAGCTCCCCGCCGGTGCCGCCGGGCCTCGCCGGCCCTCGACCCGCCACTGCGAGCCTCGAGCTCCCCGAGCCGCTCTCCTACCGTCTGAAGAAGCGCCTGCTCGGACCGCCGCTCGTCTCCGAGCGGCTCTCCGAGCAGCGCCTCGGCAAGCCGACAGCGCTCGGCGTCCTCGCGCCCGACTGCATCTCGTCGACCGCGTACGGCTCCGAGGAGATCCTCACGGTGCTCGTCCCCGTCGTCGGCGCGGCCGCGTTCGCCCTGCTGCTCCCCATCACGTTCGCGATCATCGGCGTGCTGTTCTTCGTGACGCTCTCCTACCGCGAGGTCGTGATGGTCTACACGCGCGCCGGCGGGGCGTACGTCGTCGCGCGGGAGAACTTCGGAGTGAACGTCGCGCAGGTCGCCGCCGTCGCGCTGATCATCGACTACATCGTGACCGTGGCGGTCCAGACCGCCGCGGGCACCGACGCCGTGACCTCGGCCTTCCCGGCGCTCGGCCCCTACAACGTGCCGATCACGATCTGCGTCGTGCTCCTTCTCCTCTTCGGCAACCTCCGGGGCATCCGTGAGGCGGGCCGCACCTTCGCGCTCCCGACCTACCTGTTCGTCGGCGGCGTCGGCTTCGTCGTCGTGCTCGGCGTCGTCCGATCGCTCCTCGGCCAACTTCACGCTCACTCGATCCGGCTCCCCGGCACGTACTCGCTCGCCGCTGCGCACCCGGCGGGCGGCCTGCTCTACGGCGCGTCGCTCTTCGTCGTCATGAAGTCGTTCGCGAACGGCGGCTCGTCGCTCACCGGGCTCGAGGCGATCTCGAACGGTGTCGCGACCTTCAAGCCGCCCGAGGGACGCAACGCCCGGCGCGTCCTCGTCCTCATGTCCATGACACTCGGGACCCTCGTGCTCGGTGTCTCGTTCCTCGCGTGGCGCACCCACGCGGTGCCGTTCACGACGGGCAGCCCGACGGTGCTCTCACAGGAGGCGCGCTACGTCTTCGGGAGCTCGCTCGTCGCGAAGGTCGGCTACTACTTCGTGCAGGGCGCGACGATGCTCATCCTCTACACGGGCGCGAACACGAGCTTCAACGGCTTCCCGAACCTCGCGAGCTTCGTCGCGAAGGACGCGTACCTCCCGCGCCAGCTCACCCGGCGCGGCCATCGGCTCGTGTTCTCGAACGGCATCATCATCCTCGCCGTCGTCTCCATCGCCCTCCTGCTCGTCACGCAGGCCCGGGTGAACGCGCTCGTCGCGGTGTACGCGATCGGCGTCTTCACCGGCTTCACGATGGCCGGCGCAGGCATGGTCCGTTATCACCACTCGCACCGGACGCCGGGTTGGCACCGTCGCATCGCGATCAACGGCTTCGCCTCGCTTCTCTCCGCGGTCATCGTCGCCATCCTCGCCGTGACGAAGTTCACCGAGGGCGCGTGGACCGTCGTCGTCCTCTTCCCCGTCCTCGTCGCCGTCCTCATCCGCCTGCACCGCACCTACGCCGAGGAGGAGCGAGAGCTCGAGGTGAACGTCCAGCACGCTGCCGAGGCGCCCGTCCTCCGTCGTCACGAGGTCCTCGTCTTCATCGAGCGGCTCGACCTCGCGTCGGCGCGGGCCCTGCAGTACGCCCGCTCGCTCTCCGACGACGACCCGCGAGCTGTCCACTTCGTGCTCGACACGGCGGTCGCGCGGGAGCTCGAGGAGCAGTGGACGCGTCTCGGGCTTGCGAACGTCTCGCTCGAGATCCGAGAGTGCCCCGACCGCCGCCTCACGCGCGCAGCCGCCGAGCTCGTCGCCGAGCTCGCCGGGGACGGCCAGACCGAGGTCAGCGTGCTGCTGCCACGCCGCGTATTCGGCGGGCCGCTCAGCCGCGTGCTGCACGACCGTACGAGCGAGCGCATCTCGGCCGTCGTGAGCGAGATCCCGAACGCGAGCGCGACGATCATCCCGTTCTTCGTCGGGAGCCGCGGGCGCGCGCTCGTCCGTCGCGTGTACGACCCGGAACGCCTCGCGGCGCTCGCCGTGGCGGGCACGGCGTCGCGCGGCGCCGATACGCGGCCGGCCGCCCGCCACGGGGACGAGGCGGACGCCGCAGCCGTAGCGCGCGCGCACGAGGCGGACATCTTCCCGAAAGGTGCCCCGCCCGGCACGTCGCGCATCGGCGACGTGCGTTGGCGCCAGCGCGCGCGCGTCGCCGGCCGAGTCCGCTACGTGCGGGTCCAGCCACGCGCGGGGATCTCGAGCCTCGAGGCGACGCTCGACGACGGGACCGGCCAGCTCGTCCTCGTGTTCCAGGGACGCCGGCTCGTCCCCGGCGTCGAGCCCGGCGCGCGCATCGTCGTCGAAGGGATGGTGGGGGAGCGCAATCGGCGGACCGCGATGATCAATCCCGCCTATACGCTGCTCCCTGGGTCAGGCGCCGACGATGACTCGGGGGTCTCGTGACGAGCCCGCGCCTCGGGCGCGGTGGCGCCCGTCGCGGAGGTGCGCGTGGCGAGGCCGCCACGGGGTCGTTATCCTCACGCTCCGCGTCCAGGCACCCGGAAGGGTCGTAGAGGTCATGGCCAAGCCCCTCGTCATCGTCGAGTCCCCCGCCAAGGCGAAGACGATCGCGCGCTTCCTCGGGGACGCCTTCCTCGTCGA
>DATLRJ010000059.1:0-12222 GCA_035534715.1 Acidimicrobiales bacterium
GCACGCGAAGTCGACGCGCGTCGCGCTCGCTATCGCGCGCACGTCGTCGTGGACGGGATTGCCCTGTGTGACGCCCCACGTCGCTCGCGGGTCGCCGATGCGCGTCGCGTCGTGGAGCACGAGAGTCGTGTCGAGGCCCGCGAGGCCGGGCGCGACGAGCTTCGGCCCCCCCGAGAAGCCCGCGAAGAAGTGGGGCTCGACGAAACCCGTCGTGATCCTCACGTCGGCCTCGACGAAGAGGCGGTTGAGCTGGACCGGGACGCCCCGACCCATCACCCCGAGGTCCACGAGACCCGAGCGGTCGCGTGCGTCGTGGTTGATCACGCGCACTCGCCCGAGCACGTCGCGCCCGAGCATCGCCTCGAGCTCGCCAGGCGTGTTGCCGCGGTGGGTTCCCGTCGCGACGAGGACGACGACGTCGTCGAGGTCGACGACGGTCTCGAGCTCGTCGAGCAGGACCGGGACGACGATGTCGCGCGGCTGGGCGCGCGTCCCGTCGCATATGGCGATCGCGACGCTCCGGCCCGGGGCCAGGCGCGCGACGAGAGGTGGCCCGGCGACGGGCGAGCGGAGCGCGCGGCGCACCTCCGCGTAGGGATCCGTGACCGGGTCACGGTGCGAGGGTCGGACGACGACGGTCCGGTCGTCGGGGAGCTCGACGGCGAGGCCCGTCGTGCCGTACGCGAGCTCGACCCGCACGTCGGCTCAGCTCGCCGGGCTCACCGAGCTCATGTTGAACTCGGTGATGCGAAGCGCCGGCATCGACGTGCGGCTCATCCACTCCCCCCACTCTCGAGAGAGCGCTCGCTCGCTGCGCCCCGCGTCGACGACGCGCGAGAGCATGTCGACAGGGCTCTCGTTGAAGCGGAAGTTGTTCACCGCGCCGACGACCTCGCCGTTCTCCACGAGAAAGACGCCGTCCCGGGTCAGGCCCGTCACGAGAAGCGTCGCGAGGTCGACCTCCCGGATGTACCACAGGCACGTGAGTAGAAGGGCCCGATCGGTGCGTGCGATGACGTCCTCGAGCGAGGAGTCCGCGCCGGGAAGCGCGAGAGTGAGGTTGTCGACGGGCGGCGTGAACTCGGCGCCGGAGCGCTCGGCCCCGGCCCGGTGGTAGCGCAACCGTGCGAGGCGACCACCGTCGATCCAGGCCGTCGGGCCGATCGGCGCGCCCTCGTCGAACACCGAGACGTCGGCCGACGACGCTCCCGTGGCGAGGAACGGTTGGCACGTGAGCCCGGGTGCACGCGGGTCGCTCGTGAGTGAGAGGGGTGACGCCGACAGAACGTCGCCGATGCGCGTCCCACCGCCGGCGCGAGAGAACACGCTCCTGCCATCCTCGGCGTCCTTGCCGCTCGCTGCCTCGGCGAGGACGATCATGAGGTCGGCGACCGCGTCGGGCGGGAGCACCGCGTCGTAACGGCCGGCCGGAAGATCCACCCGGCGGCCGGACCACGCGAGGCGCCTGGTGACGCGCCCGTTGAGCGCGACGATCGCGTCCGGCGGGAGGCTCTCGCCGCCGGTGCCCGCCCAGGCGGAAGCCGAGCCGTCCGCCGCGCGCGCGACGAGCTGGAGCGACGCGGTCGGCTGGACGTGGCGGAGCCGCGTTCCTGCGGACGTTCCGAGGTAGGTGGTCGCGTTCTCGTGGGTCGCGAAGCCGGAAAGCACGCGGCGCTCCGCCCGCGCCTGTGCGAAGACCTCCCCGAGTCCCGAGACCACCGGCGCGACGGACTCGAATCCCGACAGCACCGGCGCGTCCGCGAACGACGGGTCCTCGATCGCGGAGATGAGCGGCGCCGCGTCCTCGGCCGCCTCCGCGCCACGGGCGTCGGCCTCCGCCGCGGCGACGAGGTCCGCGACGTCCCCCGCACCGCTGCGGCTCGCGACGCCGACCGACGTGCCCGACGAGCCGACGCGAAAGCTCACGACCGTGACACGACGATCGCGTCGCTGACCGTTGGTCGTCGTCGTGTTGTTGGCGAAGCGCACGTCGGTCTCGCTGCGCTCCTCGACGAGCACCGCGCACGGCCCCGCGGTCGCGGCCACGAGCGCGCGCTCGACGACCTCCTGCGCCGGGTCTAGCGACCCGGCGGGGACCGCGGTCACCTCGCGCCCGCCCGCGAGGGCAGGGGTCGCGCGCTCACCGGCCGGACTCCCCGAGCGTGTTCAATATGCTCACCCGACGGAACACCGCGCTCGGGCATCCGTGACTCACGGCCGCGACCTGGCCCGGCTGGCCTTTCCCGCAGTTCATCGCGCCGGCGAGCAGGTAGGTCGACTCCCCGCCGAGCGCGGACAGCGCGCCCCAGAAATCAGTCGTGCGTGACTGGTAGGCGACGTCGCGCAGCTGGCCCGTGATCTTGCCAGCCGTGATCTCGAAGAAGCGCTGACCGGTGAACTGGAAGTTGTGGCGCTGCATGTCTATCGACCAGCTCTTGTCGCCGACGACGTAGATGCCGTGCTCCACGGCCGCGACGAGCTCGGCGGTCGTCGGTCCGCCGGCGCCCGCGTGACCGAGCGAGACGTTCGCCATGCGCTGGATGGGCGTCATGAGAGGCGAGCACGCGTAGGAGCAGCCGTTGGATCGGGGAAAGCCGGCCTCGGCGGCGATGCGGCGGTCGAGCTGGTAGCCGACGAGGACACCATCGCGCACGAGGTCGAAGCTCGTCGCGGAGACTCCCTCGTCGTCGTAGGCCACGGTCGCGAGTCCGTGCGGCGCGGTACGGTCGCCTGTGACGTTCATCAGCTCCGAGCCGTAGCGCAAGGTGCCGAGCTGGTCGAACGTCGCGAACGACGTGCCGGCGTACGCGGCCTCGTAGCCGAGCGCGCGGTCGAGCTCGGTCGCGTGGCCCACCGACTCGTGGATCGTCAGCCAGAGGTTGGTCGGGTCGATCACGAGGTCGTAGAGGCCTGGCTCGACGCTCCTCGCGGCGAGCTTCTCCGCGAGCCACTCGGGGATCGACGCGAGCTCGGTGTCGAAGTCCCAGCCGTCGCCCTCGAGATACTCAAATCCCCTCCCGACCGGCGGGGCGCACGTGCGCATGGTCTCGAACACCCCCCCGGGGCCGTCGAGGGCGAGAGCCTCGACGCTCGGGTGCACCCGGACTCTGCGCTGGGTCGTGATGGTGCCGGCGAGGTCCGCGAAGTGCTTCTCCTCCGCGACGGCGTGGAGGCTCGCGGTGACGTGGTCGATGCCCGGCGCGCCGAGCAGGCGCCGGCTCCACGCCTCGAGGAGCGCGACGCGCTCGGCGAGCGGCACCGTCGTCGGATCGCGGCGGTAGGGAGCCTCCCAGGTCGACTCGCCGTGCGACGGCTCGGGAGCGAGCTCGACGGGCGCGGAGCCGGCCGCGGAGGTCACGCTCGCGAGCGCGACGGCCTGGTCGACGAGCTCTCGCGCGGCGCCTGCGTGCAGCTCGACGGTGGCCGCGTAGCCGAGCGCGTCGCCGTGGACGACGCGCACGCCCATGCCGAGCTCGAGATCGTCCGAGGTTCCCTCGACCGCTCCGTCTCGCATCGCGAGGTGCTGGTCGCGAAGGAGCTCGACGCGGATCTCCGCGTGGCGGCACCCGAGCTCCTCCGCCCGCGAGAGCGCTGCCGAACGCAGTGCGTCGAGCGGGAGGGACGCGAGCGAGGGGCTCTCGGCGCTCACAGTGCCGGCCAGCCACGCCGCGGGGCCTCGGGTCCGGGTTCGGGTCCGGTCGCGCGATGCCACGCCGGCGAGCGAGGGACGAGCACGCCCCTGGCCGCGGCGCGGCTCGACTGTCGCGCCGACGGCTCCGGCACTTTCATGCGACCTCCCGCACTCCCTCCCGAGATCGATCGCCACGGCGGCGCGCCGGCCCGGGAACCGCGGCCAACGCTAGCCTGCGCGTCTGTCGCCGGCGTTGCCTCGGGCGGCGGGCGGCCGGCCACCTGCCGGCGCCGAAGCGGACGGAGGCGGGGTGGGAGCACGGCAGATCGCGGCGCGGCGGGCGGTCATGGTCGCGGGCGCCCTCTCCCGCTCTCTCGGCGCGGGCGGAGGCTCCACAGTCGGAGGGCGCATCGGGCTCGCGCTCGATCCGGGCCTCCTCGGGTCGCTCGCGCGCGGCCGGACCGTCGCGCTCGTCTCGGGGACGAACGGCAAGACGACGACGACGCGGATGCTCGCGGAGGCTCTCGGCGGGACGAGGGGGGTCGCGACCTCGTCCGCAGGGGCGAACATGCCCGCGGGCCTCGTATCCGCCCTCGTCTCCGCCCCGGCCGGCCAGCCGGGCGTCCTCGAGGTCGACGAGGGCTACCTCCGGGACGTCGCTCGCTCCGTCTCGCCCCGAGTCATCGTCGCGCTCAATCTCTCCCGCGACCAGCTCGACAGGGTGAGTGAGGTGAGGATGATCGCGGCCCGCTGGCGGGACGCGTTCGCCGAGAGCGCTGCGACCGTCGTCGCGAACTGCGACGACCCGCTCGTCACGTGGGCCGCTCGTGAGGCGAGCGCCGTCGTCTGGGTCGCCGCGGGCGGCCTCTGGCAGGCGGACGCCCACCACTGTCCCGCATGCGACGCGGAGGTGAGGTTCGCGGGACCGGGCGAGGCTCCCGGCTGGCGGTGCGGCTGCGGACTGGAACGGCCGCTGCCCGACGCCGTGCTCGACGGCGAGATCCTCGTCACAGATGGCCGCTCGGCGCGCGTCGACCTCGCGATCCCCGGACGGTTCAACCTCGCGAACGCTGCCATGGCGGCCGTCGCGGCCACCGTGCTCGGCCGTGACCTCGGCGGTGCACTCGGCGCGATCGGGCGCGTCGACGAGGTCGCCGGTCGCTTCGCCGTCGTGAAGGACGGTCCAGTAGCCGTACGGCTGCTCCTCGCGAAGAACCCAGCCGGCTGGAGCGAGCTCATCGCGATGATCGCCGCGAGCCGCCGGCCAGTCGTCGTCGCTATCAACGCGCGCGATGCGGACGGCCACGACCCGTCGTGGCTCTGGGACGTCCCTTTCGAGCGCCTCGCAGGGGCGACGGTGGTCGCCACCGGCGAGCGACGCGACGATCTCGCCGTACGCCTCAAGCACGCGGGCGTCGCGCACGTCGTCGTCGACGACCAGGTGGCGGCGCTCCACGTCGCCGCCCCCGAGGGCGACGTCGACTACGTCGGCAACTACACCGCGTTCCAGCAGCTGCGCCGAGCGCTTCGCGAGGGGGCCCGCGAGCGCCGCACCCCGGACACGAGCGAGCTCTGCGACCCGCGAGCGCCCCTGGCGCTCGCGCACGTGTCCACGCCACCTGGTCCCGCAGTCGTGCCCCGCCCCCACGAGCCGTGCGGGGACCACGGTGACCGCGACGGTCGCGCGGAGCCGCTCGTCTCGCCCGGCCACCCGCTCGAGCGCGGGCGCTCGCGGGCGCGGGCCTCGTCCCTCACCGTCGTCGTCGTCCATCCCGACCTTCTCGGCACCTACGGCGACGGCGGCAACGGCGCGGTGCTGGCCGACCGCGCCGCGTGGCGCGGGCTCACCGTCGAGCTCCTCCTCGCGACGTCGGACCGACCGCTGCCGAGATCCGGCGACCTCTACTGCCTCGGCGGAGGGGAGGACGGCCCGCAGGGCCGGTCGGCCGAACGCCTCGCGGACGGAGTGCTCGCCGGCGCCGTCGCTCGAGGAGCGACTGTCCTCGCGGTCTGCGCCGGCTTCCAGATCGTCGGCACGACTTTCGCCGGACCGGGAGGCGCGGTCCAGCCCGGGATCGGTCTCGTCGACGCCGACACCGTACGCGGCACCGGCAAGCGCGCGGTCGGAGAGGCCGTCGTCGAGACGGTCGAGCATGCGGCCGGGGGCTTCGCCCTCGACGCGGGCGAGCTTCTCTCCGGATTCGAGAACCACGCGGGCGTCACCCGCCTCGGGGCGTCCGTCGCGCCGCTTGGGCGGGTCCGCTCGGGGGTGGGCAACGGCACGGCCGGGCTCGCACGCTCCGAGGGCGCTGTCTCCGGCCGCGTGGTCTGCACCTACCTCCACGGCCCCGTCCTCGCGAGGAACCCGCAGCTCGCGGACCGCCTGCTCGAGTGCGCTACGGGAATCGCGCTCGCCCCGCTCGACGACGATGAAGAGGCGCTCCTGCGGCGCGCGCGCCTCGAGACGGCCCCCGCGAGATTGCGGCCCGGTATACGCCGCCGCGTGCGGGTAAGGTGACGGGAATGGATGCCAGCGCAGGCATCGGGGGAGTCGGAGGCGAGCTGCTCACGCCGCTCAGGTGGAGCGAGCGCGCCAAGGCCTACGTCGCTCTCACGAAGCCGAGGATCATCGAGCTCCTCCTCATCACGACGATCCCGACGATGTTCGTCGCGGCGCGGCGGCTCCCCTCCGCGGGCCTCGTCGCGCTGACGCTCGTCGGGGGCGCCCTCGCCGCGGGGGGCGCGAACGCGATGAACATGGTCTACGACCGCGACATCGACGCGATCATGGAGCGGACGAAGAATCGACCGCTCGTGACCGGCGCCATCTCGCCGCGTGCGGCGCTCGTGTTCGCGATCTCGCTCGAGGTCGCGTCCTTCCTCCTCCTGTGGCGGACGGTCAACCTGCTCTCCGCGGTCCTCGCCGTGTCCGCGACCGCGTTCTACGTGGGCGTCTACACGATGTGGCTGAAGCGCTCGTCGTCCCAGAACATCGTCATCGGCGGAGCGGCCGGAGCGGTGCCCGTGCTCGTCGGCTGGAGCTCGGTCACGGGCCATCTCGCGCTCGCGCCGGTGATCTTGTTCGGCATCATCTTCCTGTGGACGCCACCGCACTTCTGGGCGCTCGCAGTCCGCTATCGCGAGGACTACGCAGCGGCGCACGTGCCGATGCTCCCCTCGATCGTCGACCTCCCGAAGGTCGTGCGCAGGATGATCGGCTATACGATCGCACTCTGGGCGCTCTCCGCGGCGCTCGCGCCGGTCGCACACCTAGGGGTCGCGTTCTTCGGGGTCACGATGGTGCTCGGCGCCACGTTCTTCTGGAAGACGTGGTCGCTGCGAAACGACGCGAGCCCGAAGCGAGCCATGAAGGTCTTCGGGTTCTCGATCACCTATCTCACCTTGTTGTTCCTCGCGATGGGCATCACTGCAGTTGTCCGCCACCCCTGACCTGGCGGGCCCGCAGCTCACGCAGCGAGGCGGAGTGGCGGCGGGCCAGCCGGTCGGCGGTGGTCGGCGCCCCCGCCGGTGGCCGATCGCCGTCGCCGCGGTGCTCCTCGTGCTCGTCGCGGGATTCGTCGCCTACGCGGTGAGCTCCGCGAGCCGTACCGCAGCACCCGTGGGCGCCGGCCTGCCGACGGTCCCCACCGGAAAGGTCGCTCCGACGTTCTCCCTGCCGCGCCTCGGCGGTGGTGCACCCGTCTCTCTCGCGGCGTATCGGGGAAAGCCGGCCATCGTGAACTTCTTCGCGTCGTGGTGCGTCGACTGCCGAGCGGAGCTCGCAGCGTTCGGAGCCGTGTCGTCGGCAGACCGAGGGGTGGTCCACTTCGTCGGAGTCGACGCGAACGATACAAACCTCTCCCTCGCACGGTCGCTCCTCGCCCACGCGCATGCGACGTACCCGGTCGGCATCGACGCGAACGGGACGGTGGCGAGCGAGAAGTACGTGATCGCCGCGCTGCCGGTCACCTACTTCCTCGACTCCTCGGGACGCGTCGCCGGCGAGGTGTTCGGCGCACAGAGCAGGGCGAGCCTCGAGAGCTGGGTCGCCAAGCTGACGTCACGCTCGTGACCTCAGCCGCGCACGAGGACGGGGCCGCCTCAGGACCGGCCACGACGGACCCTCTCACCGTCTCGCTCGCTCGGCGCCCGCCGGGTGTGCCGCGGAAGTTCATCGCCTTGGCGGTCGTCGCCGTCGTCGTGCTCGGAGGCGGCGGAGTCCTGCTGGAGCGCGTGTTCACGAGCGCCGGCCTCAACGCCTACTCGGTGTCCGCGTCGTCGCGAGCGACCACCGTCCGCTCGACCACCCCTCACTCGACGACGCTCGCAGCGCCGCTGAGGTCGTTCATGGACCTCTCGCCGCGCTCGGGCTCGGTCGCGCCACAGTTCACACTGCTCGACCAGTCGGGGCACCGCACGAGCCTCGCCTCGCTCCGCGGCAAGGTCGTCGTCCTCACGTTCTTCGACGCGGCGTGCGACGACATCTGCCCCGTCGTCGGCGCCGAGATTCGTCGTGCAGAGCAGGCGCTCGGCGGCGACGCGCCCCGCGTCGCGTTCGTCGCGGTGAACACCGACCCCGAAGCGCTGTCCGCCGCGTGGCTGTCGCGCACGACGGGTCGTCTCGGACTCGGGCGTTACCCCAACTGGTACTTCCTGACCGGCGGCATCGGCGCGCTCGACGTCGTATGGACCCACTACGGGATAACGATCGAGGTCTCGCGCGCCTCCCACCACGTTGCGCACACGGAGGCCATGTACTTCCTCGACGGCTCGCAGCGCGAGCGGTTCGAGGTGACTCCGTTCGGCAACGAGCGCCTCAACGGGCCGACGACGCTCGCGCCGGCGAGCATCGCTCGCTTCGGCGCGGGCATCGCGACCTATGCTCGCGAGCTTCTCCACTGACAGGACGGGCAGTGCCGACGACACCGACGACAGACCGCACGGAGGGGGCCTCCCCGTTCTCGCCGCCGCCGCGCCCGCCCTGGTTCCGCAGGCCGTCGGCTCTCGTGTCGATGGTGGTCGCCGTCGTCGTGGTCGTCGCCGTCCTCACCGACCTCCCGACCCACCCCACGCACGGCAACGACGTGAAGACCGCACAGGCCTCCGTGACCGAGATCGTGAACGACACCAAGCCCTGCAACCTCGGCCTCACCGAAGCCCTCGGCTTCTACGCGGACGTCACGAGCGGCCACATCACCGCGAGCCACCGTGCGCAGATCCCCGCGCTCATCCGCGACGACCTCGACGCGTGCTCCTACACGAACGCGAGCATCGACGATCTCGCCGGGATCGACAACCCCTCGTCGCCGACGGGTCGTGCACTGAACACGATCGCCACAGATGTCCTCGTCTGGTGCGACCCGGACGCCCTCACCGCTATCGGCGAGATCACCACGCTCCTCGACAATCCGCACGATCGAGCTGCGATCACCAAGCTCACGGGCGCCGAACGTCTGCTCACCTCCGACCAGGCACGTGCCCAGCGCGCGATCAGTGCACTTGCGCAGCGGCTCGGGACGACCTTCCACTCGAGGCTCGTGCTCGTCGCGGCGACGTAGCGTGGCGGCGCCCCATCGGGGGCTGCGCCCACGACAATCCCGCAGCGGGCCCGTCGGCGCGCCTGCCCCGCTGGCGCTAGTGCGCCTCTCTGGTGCCACCAGCTCGCCCACGATGGCTCCGGGCGACCTCCGCCGAGGGTGGAGACGGACCCCACCAGGACCGCTTCCGCTCCGCACGCACAAGCTGGCGCAGCTCCTCGTCCGCGTCCTCGCTGTCCTTCAACCACGACATGAGGTTGACGAGCACCGCGGGTAGGTAGGCCATCGCCGGCACCACCCAGAGGACACCCGCGGCGAGCTGCTGGTCCGCGGACAGGCTGAGCCCCGAACTGCGGGTGTGGACGAACGCCGTGAACCACGCCGTATGGGACATGCCGAGCAGGTACCCAATCGTCCACGTCGTCCACATCGCGATGACCGTGACGGCGATCCGCACCGGGAAGCCAGAGCGGGGAACCATTGGAGGCGACACGACGACCTCGAGCCAGAACAGCACTCCGAGTCCGACGAGGGTGGCCGCCTCGAGCAGCGCCAGCGGCGCACTGCGCACGAGCGCGTCGACCGCGGGCGGGGTACGCCATCCGATGACCGCGGCGAGATAGATCGCGAGCAAGACGACGCTCCGTGCCGGGCTGCGATGGCGCCGCCGCGCATCCGCGAGACGAAGGGCCCACACCGCGCCGCCCGCCCGGCCCATCCGCCACGGCGCACCGAGCACGACCAGCGCCGGCACGAGCACGGCCAGAACGGCGAACTGCAGCGCCTCGGCGACCGCGTACCGCCGCGCCAGAGTCCCCACCGGAGGTGCGAGCACCGCTACAGCGAGAAGAATCGCGAGCGCGAGAAGCCCCGAGCGTACGCCCGGGGTTCTCCGTCCGCTGGACCGGCTCTCGCCGGCCCCCCCGTTCAACGCGATGGACGCCGCTGGAAGAATCCCCACAGGCAGTACACGAGGAGCGACCCGACAGGGATCGCGAACGTCAGCGACTGAGGTCCAGCCCAGCTGAACGTGCTCGAAGCCAGCATCACCGCACTACCTCCAGTATCGCTGCGCGGAGAGGCGCAGAAGCGCGCTCCGACGGCGTCCATTGTGCCATCACGTCATACCACCACGTAAAACAGCACCCAGAACACGAGGTTCACGAGGGCTGCGAGGCCGAGGAACGTCGTGCAGCCCTCGAGGTTCGCGCGGAAGAGCCGGGCGGGCGGCTGGGAGGAGCGAGACGGACCGCCATCCTCGGCGACGGCCCGACGTAGACGGATCGCGCGGGCGAGAAGCGTCTCGAGCCAGTACGCGCTCGAGATCAGAAGGGCGAGGTTCAACACTGCCCATCCAATGAACGTCGACGAGTAGCCACTCGCGCCCGGGAAGAACGGCAGACGCGTGAGCTCCCACAGCTGCAACGAGAACGCGAGCAGCAGGGCTCCGACTCCCGTCCAGCCACTCACCTCCCAGTCGACGCTCATCCCCTTGCGCATGCGCAAGGTCCCGTAGAAGTTGATCACCGAGGCGAAGGCCGTCACGGCGAAGATCGCCGCGCCGATCGTCGTCGGCGCAGTCATGCCATGCGGACGCCACAGATTCGAGTCGTTCGCCGACCGGAGGTAGAAGTACGCGAAGGCCAGGCTCGCGAAGACGAACAGGAAGATACCGACGACGAGCCGGCTCCCCGTCCATATCGCGCCCTCGGCGCAGCGCAGCTCATAGGCAGCCTCTTCGGGCGTGCTCATCAGCTGAGGTCGGGTCTCGGTGACGTCAGACATCGCTCGGTCCTCCCTCGATCATCGTGCCCCCCGCGAATCCCGAAGCACCGCCCGCGGCCCCGGATCCCGCGCCGGCGCCGACCGGTACACCGAGGTCTGCGACCGGTAGCGCGTCCGCCTCGCCGTAGTGGTACGGGTCGGCGAGGATCACGGGGATCCGGTCGAAGTTGTGGAACGGGACGGGTGTCGGCGTCTGCCACTCGAGACCACGCGAACCCCATGGGTTAGCCGGGGCGGGCTTCGGGTCGATGAAGATCGACCATGCGAAGTTCGCGACGAACACGAGGAACGAGCTCGCGAGCAGGTACGCGCTGATCGTCGAGAAGTCGTTCAGCCCCTGGAGGCGCTGAGCGTACTCGAACACCCGGCGCGGCTGGCCGAGCAGCCCGACGATGAAGAGCGGGAAGAACGTGCAGTTGAAGAAGATGAACATCATCCAGAAGTGGATGAGGCTCAGCTTCTTGTTCAACGACTTGCCCGTCATCTTTGGCAGCCAGTAGTAGAGGCCGCCGAAGAAGGCGAACACGAGACCACCCATGATCGTGTAGTGGAAGTGCGCCATGACGAAGAAGCTTCCGTGCACCGTGACGTTCACCGGGACGTCCGAGAGGAACACACCCGAGATCCCGCCCAGCAGGAAGTTGAAGTACAGGGCGAGCGCGAAGAGCATCGGCACCTCGAAGCGCATCTTCGCCTTCCACAGCGTACCCATTCCCGTCAGGTAGATGAAGCCCGTCGGGATCGAGATCAGCTCCGTCGTGAGCATGAACAGCGGCCGCATGTCCGGGTTGATCCCGCTCTGGAACAGGTGGTGCTGCCAGACGAAGAACGACAGCAGCGCGACGCCGATCATCCCCGCCGCTCCGACCCGGTAGCCGAAGAGAGGCTTCCCGGTGAACACGGGAAGGATCTCACCGACGACCCCGAAGCCGGGCAAGGCCATGATGTACACCTCGGGATGGCCGAAGAACCAGAACAGGTTCTGCCAGAGGAATGCGCTCCCACCACGTTCGTTCACGTAGAACGCCGTCTGGGCCGTGCGGTCGAGGATGCCGAAGAGACCGCCGGTCACGAGCGTCGGAGTCGCGAGCGCGAGGAGCGACGCCACCGCGAGGAGGGACCAGATGAAGATCGGGAGCCGGCTCCAGGTCATGCCGGGCGCCCGGTAGTTGATGATCGTGCAGATGATGTTGAAGCCGGCCGTGATCATGCCCGTGCCGACGACTGCGAACCCGACGAGGTAGGAGTCCATCCCGCCGACCGCCTGCG
>DATLRJ010000060.1:0-6376 GCA_035534715.1 Acidimicrobiales bacterium
CCGCTCCGAGGCGCTCGAGTGCATCGATCGCGAAGCCGAACGCGAACACGAGGGCCTCGTCCTCGGGCCGGAGCGCGAGCTCGACAGCTCCGTCGGTCGTGTCGAGCAGACCGTGCTCGACGTACGCGGCGAGGACGTCCGGATCGAGGCCGTCGAGGGGCGGCTTCGATCCGTATCGTTCGAGCGCGGCGGCGCGCGACTCAAAGCGCGGGCGACGCCGCCGAGCTCGCTCCGAGATCGCGTTGGGCACCTCGGTCGATCGGCGCTGCTCCGGGCGGAAGAGGATCGGCTCGTAGCAGTAGAGCGCCGCAAACGTCCCGGGCCGCGCCGCCTCCGCGAGCAGAAGGGCTGTGCCGCCGAGCGAGTGCCCGACGCCAACGAGCGGGAGAGTGCTCGTGTCGCCCGCTCGCGCGGGCGGCATTGCGACCCAGGCCGCGGCGAGAACGTCGAGGGCGAAGCCGTCCCAGCCGTACTCGCCGCGGTCGGGCGCTCCTGAGCAGCCGTGCCCGCGAAGGTCCGGGGCGAGGCTCGAGAAGCGCGCCCCGAGCCCCCGGGCGAGTGGTCCGAGCACGAGGCCGTGGAAGCCCGTTGCGTGGACGAGGAGGGCGGGCGGGCCGCCACCCCCGAGCTCGTGGATTCCGATGCGGACGCCATCGGCGGCGCTCTCGACGCGCACCGAGCTCATGAGGCCAACCTACCGGGTCGGCGGCGTGCCGAGCCGGCGTCAGGCCGGAGGCGCGGGCTCGGCTGGCGGGGTGCGGCTGCCGGAGGGGTTCCAGGCGGGCTCGACCGGAGCGCGAAGCGATGCCTCCCAGCGGGATACGAGGCCGCCGACCCCGTCGGACGCGTGGACCACGAACGAAGCGGACAGCTCCGCCTCCCTCGCGTCGAGCGCGGCGTCGGCTCGAGCGGCCTTGCGATCCTCGGAGCGCATCCACTGGACGAAGATCGGCAGGATCGCTCCCGCGGAGGCGAGCTCGGAGAAGATCCAGAGCAGGCTCCCGCCGCTATGGATGCTCGCGAGGGTGTACATCGCCGCGTCCGATCGGGCGGTCGATCGACTCTCGTTCATCAGCGCGATGCCGAGCCATGTCTCGACGGGAACCCCGAAGAAGAGGTTGAGGATGCGCGCACCGTACCCCATGCGCCAGCGGGGGACTGGGTCGATCCCGATCGTCGGCCACCAGAAGAGCGTCGCGCCAAGGAGGAACGCGACATTGATCGCGTCCATGAGGGCCATGTGCGACATCGAGAACCCGACAGCGGGCGTGAGGAAGAACATGTACATCGCGCCGTAGTAGAGCGCCCACACCGTGATCGGGTGGCTCACGACGGCGAACGGCGTGCTGTGCAGCGCGCGCAGCCATCGTTGCTTGGCCGACCGGCTTGCAGTCTGGAGCAGGAGTGTCGAAGGCGCCCCGAGGGCGAGCAGTGGCGGAGCGACGACCATCAACAAGAGGTGCTGGATGATGTGGGCCTGGAAGAACGCCGACGTGTAGCTCGCGATCGGCGACTGGAGCGCGAGGTCGACCGCCACGAGGCCGGCGAGGAACGCGACGGTGCGCCAACGGCTCCACGCCCGTCCCCGGGCGGCGAGCCTCCAGTCCGCCCGGAGGTACCACGCACCGGTCGCGATCAGGGTCGCGAGGACGACGAGAGCGAACGGCCCGTGTTCCCACGCGGTCAGCGAGTTGTGCAGCGTGTAAGCGAGCTGCGGCATCGCGTGGGCGGGCACGCGTTCGACTGTAGCGATCAGGTCCATGAGCGGCACGTCGCCGGGATCTCGCGGGTGGTGGGGCGGACCCTCGGGCCGCACGCGGTGCGGCGCGCCGCGGGCCGTGCGCTGGTCGAGCCGACGCGCAAGGTGCGCCCACGGCCTGCGCTCCGGGGCTCTGTCAGCCGTTCCGGGGCGACGCGCCGGGCGCGTCGCGCACGGTTGCCGCACGCGGGAGCCGCGCCGCGCACGCGACGAGGCGCGCGTCGTCGCCGGGGACCGAGACGAGCGCCACTCCGAGCGGGAGGCCGTGCACGGTCCCGGCGGGAACCGACACGACAGGCGCGCCTGCCGCGCCGGCGAGCACCGTGAGCGACAGTGTCCGGAGCCGGAGGTCGTCTTTCGCCGGCCCCTCGAGTGTGATCTCTGGGGCCGCGCCGCTCGCGGAGGGCTGCACGACGATCTCGTCGCGAGCGAGCGAGGCACGCAGCGCGCCTCGGACCTCCGCGAGAACCGGTCGCAGCGCGTCGGCATCGCGGCGCGTGACAAGAGACGACGCCGCGAAGCGCGCCGCTATGCCCGGACCGAGGCGCGGGCGGCGTCGCTCGATCCAGGCGCCGTGCGATCCCCACGCCTCGGCCATCTGGATCGTCCTGAACGCCTCGAGGACGCGCCCGAGATCCCCCGGCTCGATGAGCGCCCGCACGACGAGGTCGCACCCGAGTGTCCGAGCGATCTCGCGGGCGGCCCTCTCGAACCCCGCGCGCGCGTCGCTGTCGAGCAGCCCGACGAGCTCGGGTGGGCACACGAGGGTCGTCGGAGGTGCCATGGGCTCGTCGAGGTCCTCCTCCCCGGGTGGGATCGGCCCGGGTGCTCCACGGGCAAGGGCGTGCCACCCGCGCTCGAGGACCCTCGGGTCTGCCGCGAAGAGCCCGACGGTGTCGAAGCTCGGGGCGAGGGGCACGACGCCCTCGGTCGAGATGCGCCCGTGGGTCGGCCGGAGCCCGAAGATGCCGCAGTACGACGCTGGCACGCGGACGGACCCGGCGGTGTCCGTGCCGATCGCGAGCTCCGCAGCACCACCGGCCACGGCCGAGGCCGAACCGCTCGACGATCCGCCGGGCACCCGACCCGGCGCCGCGGTGTTGACCGGCGTCCCGTAGTGCACGTTTGTTCCCGACAAGCTGAACGCGAGCTCGTCGCTGATCGTCTTGCCGACGAGGCGCGCGCCCGCCTCGAGAAGAGCGCGGACGGCGGGAGCGCTTCGCGCCGCGATCGGAGCATCGGCGAGGAAGTCCGGATTACCTGCCCCGGTGCGAGACCCTTCGACGTCGAGGAGGTCCTTCACCGCAATGCGGATGCCCTCGAGCGGGCCTGTCGCCGATCCCGCAATGCGGGCGCGGGGGCCCGGGACGAAGGCACCGAGCGCGTCGCCGGCGGCTTGCACAGTTCGCGGCACGTCCCTCGACGCGAGGTCGGGTGCATCGGCGGAAGGGGAGTCGCGCATGGGCGAACGCTACGGCACGTGCCCACCTCGTGCAGTGATTGCCCGCCCGCGGGTAGATTCGCACGATGGCGATGGTGGGCGCGACTCCTCGCAACTCCTGGCACGCGGGTTCCGAGGGTATCGATCTCGTGCGTGGTCGTCCTGCGTCGCGGCGTCTCGCTGTGGCGGCTCAACCCGTGCCGGTCGTGCTCGATCTCACGCGCACCGCGTGCGTCGTGATCGACATGCAAAACGACTTCTGCGCCGAAGGCGGCTGGCTGTCGTACGTCGGAGTCGACGTGTCTCCGGCGCGCGCGCCGATCGAGCCCCTCGCGCGCCTACTTCCCGCGCTTCGTGCCGCGGATGTTCCCGTCATATGGCTGAACTGGGGCAACCGGCCGGACCGGGCGAATCTCCCCCCCGGCGTTCTGCACGTCTACGACCCCGACGGCACGGGGATCGGGATCGGCGGCGCGCTGCCTCGATCAGGGTCCCACGTCCTCGAGAAGGGGAGCTGGTCGGCCGCGGTCGTCGATGGCCTCGAGGTCGCAGCGTCGGATGTGCGAGTGGACAAGTACCGGATGAGCGGCTTCTTCGACACCGAGCTCGACAGCGTGCTGCGGAACCTCGATGTCTCGACGGTGCTCTTCGCCGGAGTAAACCTCGATCAGTGCGTGCTCGCCACGCTGACCGACGCCGCGTGCATCGGCTACGACGTCGTACTCCTCGAGGACTGCTGCGCGACGACCTCACCGGGCTTCTGCGTCGAGGCGACGATCTACAACGTGCGCCAGTGCTTCGGGTTCATCGCGCTCGGTGACGACCTCGGATCTGCCCTTGCGCACGCATCTGGCGCGGCGCGCGGTCCCGGCGCGCAGTAGCAAGAGTTCTGTGCCTGCCGACCGCCCGCCCGAGCTGCACGACGCCCGCGTGTCCGAAGCCCGTCTCATCTCACCCCTAGACACAGTCAAGCTCGCGCTATTGCGCGCGCCCGGGCCCGACCATGACGTGTCGGTGTTCCTCGAGATCTGGCAGCCGGCAGGTGCTCAGCCGCCGAACTCCCATCCCCGGTCCGTGGAGACGTTCCTCTTCCTCGCAGGCTCCGGGACCGCCTACTGCGACGACGACGTCCTCGACGTCGTGGCCGGGCAGCTCCTCGTGCTTCCGCCGCGGTCCGTGCACCGCATCGAGAACACCGGCGATTCGATGCTCGCCGCGATCACGACGATGGCTCCGGACGATGGCTTCGCTGCGCTCGTGCTGGCCGGGCGGACGGTTCCGCTCGCGGACGAGGAGCTCGCGCTCCTCGGCTGGGCGCGTCGGCGCGAGCCCCCGGATCGGTGACCACGGTCCGCGCCCTCGTCGCGGGGGCGTGCGGGCCCGCTGCCGGCGCGCCTCTCGCCCCGCGGCGGCGAGCCGCGAGCTGTGCGAGGACGCGGCGGTATTCGAGCGTCGTCTTATCGCACCTTAGGTGCACCTCGCTCGTGAGGTCGACGGGGAAGTCGCCGTGCGTCGTCTCGAGCACGACCTTGTCCTCGAGGGTTATCTGCCGTGAGTACTCGCGGAACATGTCGTAGGGCTGCGCGTCCTCTGGAGCGGACAGCGCCGACAGCCGGACATAGTACGAGCGCTCGTCGTCGATCGGGGTCGCCGAGCCGTAGAAGCAGTAGTCGGGCGCGAGCCCCCCGTAGTCGAGGAGGATGCGCGTGTGCACGGGGGACAGCAGCTCGACCTCCGTGACCCGCTCGAACCGCTGTGTGAGGTCGTCGATCCCCATCTGGGGTCCGACGCCTGAGACCTCGTGAACGATGCGCGCCGAGAAGCCGTTCTCCCTCCGCAGGAGCTCGTAGCGCGGCACGAGTGGTCGCTCGGGGTCGCCGAAGGTCCCCCGATGGACGAACGCGGGGTGCGACTGGTCGATGTTGTTGTCGATGATCCGCAGCGCGCACGCGTCCCACGGCTCGAAGAAGTCGACGTGGACGCGCCACCCGAGATCGTCCGCCTCGGGCCACGGCGGCGGTCCGTCGCGAGAAGGCTTCCCGATGCATGCCCACCACATTCCGTAGCGTTCGACGACCGGCCACGTTCGCAGACGCGCCTTCGAGGGTAGGGGGAGCCCAGGCTCGAGCTGCGGGATCCGCGTGCACGCGCCCGTGACGTCGAACTCCCAGCCGTGGTAGCAGCAGACGAGCCGGTCCGCGCACACGGAGGCCGCCGCGAGGCTCGCGCCGCGGTGCGGGCAGTACGGCTCGGTCAGCGCCGCGCCGCCGCTCTCGGCAACGAAGAGCACGTAGCTCTCGCCGAGCAGCGCGACGGGACTCGGTGCGGCCCCGCGGGACCCTTCGACGGGCGCGACGGCGTACCATTCGTCGCGCAGCCCGCTCATCTCGCTGACGCGCATGCGCGCTCCTCTTGGTGTCTGTGCCGGCGCCGGCTCGTCACGCCCGGACGAGTGACGGGTCGGCGTCGAGCCCGTCCGGAGAGCCGATCGGCTCGAGGAGCCGCGCAAGCGCTCGGCGATAGGCGATGGCGACCCGGTCGAATGGCATGTGCATCTCCGCGGCCGGGTCGAGCGGGAGCTCGACAGGGAGCTGGCTCTCGACGATCGGGCGGTCTTGCTCCGCGAGCACCTGCTGGAACGCGGCGAAGGGATCGCCAGGCGCGGAGAGGTCGAAGTCGCGGCTTTGGTAGCAGTACCCGGTACATTCGCCGTTCCCGCGCGGCTGCACGGCGAAGAGGAGCGTGCGGTGCGCACCCGTCCCGTCGTAGCGGCAGGCGAGGTGGACCGTGAAGGGCAGGGTGAGCACGTACGTGTTCGTTTGCGAGCCACGGTCGCCGGCGAGCGCCGTGACCGCGAAGTCGTCGTTCGCGTTCGGCACCTGCATCGTGACCGCGTAGCGCAGTTCGTTCCCGACCTGTTCGACCCGGTGAGCGGGGACCACGAGCTCGTCGCGGGAGCCGAGCAGACCGTCGTGGAGATACCCGAGATGGCCGAAATCGGTGAAGTTCTCGACCATCCGCGCCGCGCTCGTCCGCCACGTGTACGGCGCGCACGCGACATGGCGGTAAGCCGGATCGGACCACTCGGCGAATTCCGGGATGTCCGCGGCCGGAGCCTCGAGGCACACCCACACGATCCCGTAACGTTCCTCGCACGAGTACAGCACGAGGCGGGC
>DATLRJ010000061.1:0-16270 GCA_035534715.1 Acidimicrobiales bacterium
ACGCCGCCCGCGGTCTCCGCGAAGATCCCCTCGGTGCGCGCGAGCAGGCGGATGCCCTCGATGATCTCGGAGTCGCTCACTGACGCGATCTCCCCGCCCGTCGAGCGGGCGACCTGGAGCGCATACCAGCCGTCCGCGGGATTGCCGATCGCGAGCGACTTCGCGATCGTGTGCGGGCGCACCGGCCGGACGAGGTCCGACCCCTCGGCGAATGCGGTCGCGACGGGAGAGCAGCCGTCGGCCTGAGCGCCGGAGACGCGCACCGAGTCCCCGCCCGCGACGAGCCCGACGGCGGTGAGCTCGTGGAAGCCCTTGTGGATCTTCGTGAGCTGGCTGCCCGACGCGATCGGCACCACGACGTGGTCGGGCACCTCCCATCCGAGCTGCTCGGCGACCTCGAACGCGAGCGTCTTCGAGCCCTCGGAGTAGTAGGGGCGGACGTTCACGTTCACGAAGGCCCAGTCGGGGTGCTCGCTCGCCAGCTCCGCGCACAGTCGGTTCACGTCGTCGTAGTTGCCGTCCACGGCGACGAGGTTGCCGCCGAACACCGCCGTCGTCTGGATCTTCACGCGCTCGAGGTCCGCGGGGACGAACACGTAGCTGCCCATGCCCGCGCGGGCTGCGTGCGCGGCGACGGAGTTCGCGAGGTTCCCCGTCGACGCGCACGCAGCGATGGTGAAGCCGAGCTCACGCGCCTTGGTGAGAGCGACCGAGACGACGCGGTCCTTGAACGAGCCCGTCGGGTTGCGGGTGTCGTCCTTCACCCACAGCTCGCCGAGCCCGAGCGCTGCCGCGAGCCGGTCCGCGCGTACGAGCGGCGTGAACCCCGCGCCGAGGTCGACTGCCTCGTCGCGCTCTGCGGGGAGCAGCGCCGCGTACCGCCAGATCGAGCGCGGCCCCGCGGCGATGGACTCGCGCGACACCGAGGACGCGATCGCCGCGTAGTCGTACGCGACCTCGAGTGGACCGAAGCAGAAGTCGCACACGTGCGACGCCGTGGCGGGGAAGGTTCGACCGCACTCACGGCAGCGCAGACCTTGGACGTGTCCCACGAGGTGCCTCCTCATCGCTCGGGCATTGGCACCTGGTGCGACCCGTGCGCAGCCGCCGATCGGCGCGCCCGGCCCTTCACTGGTTGCCGCGGCGTCGCAGGGCCCGTCCCTCAGCCGCTCTTGATGGTGATGACAGTCTGGACGACGGCGGCGGGCACGTCAAAGCGCACTGCTGAAAGCGCACTGTGTCGTCAGCCCTTAGCCCGGCGTTGCCGTGCGCGCGCCCACCGGCGAAGATGGGCGCCGTGACCTCGACCCGTGGCGCGATCGCCTCGTTCGACCACCGTGACTTCCCCGTCGCGCTCGTACGCGAGCTGAAGGGCGCGGCGCGTGTGTCGGTGTGCATCCCGGCGCGCGACGAGGCGGCGACCGTCGGGCGCGTCGTCGCGACGGTCCGCGACGGCCTCATGGGTCGTGCGGGTGTCGTCGACGAGCTCGTCGTCGTCGACGACGGCTCGCTCGACGCCACCGCGACCATCGCCGAGCGCGGGGGAGCGCGCGTGGTCCGGAGCTCGGGCGCGACGCGCGGCGCCGTGCCGGCGCCGGTCGGCAAGGGCGACGCCATGCGCGCGGGCGTGGCCGCGACGAGCGGGGACATCGTGGTCTTCCTCGACGCGGACGTAACGAACTTCCGCCCGCACTTCGTCTCCGGTCTGCTCGGCCCCCTGCTGTCGCGCCCGGCGACGGTGCTCGTGAAGGGCGCGTACACGCGCTCGCTCCACGGCAGCCCGACCGGTGGTGGACGCGTGACCGAGCTCGTCGCCCGGCCCGTCCTCGCGCTCACCGTGCCCGAGCTCGCGGAGGTCCGCCAGCCGCTTGCCGGCGAGACGGCGGTTCGCCGGTCGGTGCTCGACGACGTCGAGCTCGCTCCCGGCTACGGCGTCGAGATCGCGCTGCTCATCGACGTTGCCGAGCGTTACGGGGCGGGCGCGCTCGCACAGGTGGATATCGGGACCCGGGCACATCGCAACCGGCCGCTCGCCGACCTCGCACCGCAGGCCCGCGAGGTGCTCGGAGCGGCGCTGGCCCGCCTCGGGCTGCCTGCGAGGTGAGCGAGCTCGTCGTCGTCTCCAACCGCGGGCCCGCGACGTTCGCGGTAGGGGCCGACGGCAATCTCGTCGCCCGGCATGCGGCGGGCGGTCTCGCTCCGAGCCTCGTGCACGCGCTCGCCGGGACCGGCGCGCTGTGGATCGCGACCGCGATGGGCGACGCGGATCGCCGGGCCGCGCGTGAGGGGGTGCCGGCTCCGCTGCCCGGAGGGACGGAGCTCCGACTCGTCGAGCTCGCGCCCGAGGTGCAGCGAGCGGCGTACCGGGTCGTGGCAAACGGGACGCTGTGGTTCCTCTATCACGGGCTGTTCGACCGCGTCCGGCAACCGGTCTTCGACAGGGCGTGGTACGAGGCGTGGGACGGCTACCGCGAGTACAACAGGACGCTCGCGAGCGAGGTCGCGCTCTGCGCGGACGAGGGTGCCACCGTCGTGGTGAACGACTACCACCTCGCGCTCGTCGGGGCGTTCCTCGCCGCGGAGCGCCCGGACCTTCGCACGGTCCACTTCCACCACACGCCGTTTTGTGACGCGGAGGAGCTCAGGGTGCTCCCCACAAGCGTCGCGCGCGAGCTCGTCGGCGGCCTCGCGTCGTTCGGCGCGTGCGGCTTCCACACGACGCGCTGGGCGGACCGGTTCGAGAGCTGCGCGACCGCGCTCGGTCTCGACGCGCCCGCGGTGTTCGCCGCGCCGCTCGGAACCGACGCGACCGAGCTCGCCGCCGTCGCCGCCTCACCGGCGTGCGAGGCCCGACGCGCCGAGCTGCTCGAGCAGCTCGACGGGCGCGCGCTCGTCTTCCGAAGCGACCGGGTGGAGCTGTCGAAGAACCTGCTGCGCGGCTTTCTCGCCTACGAGGAGTTGCTCGAGACCGTGCCAGGCCACCGCGGCTCGGTGACGTTCATCGCACGCACCTATCCCTCGCGCGAGGAGATGCCCGAGTACCGCGCGTACCGGGAGGACGTCGAGCACCTCGTCGACCGCGTGAACGAGCGGTTCGCGACCGGCGATCACCTCCCGATCGTGCTCGAGGTCGCCGACGACTTCGACGCGTCGGTCGCGGCGCTGTGCACCTATGACGTTCTCCTCGTGAACCCCGTGCGTGACGGCATGAACCTCGTCGCGAAGGAGGGCCCGGTCGTCAACCGCCACGACGGCGTGCTCGTGCTCTCTCGGGAGGCGGGCGCGTTCGCCGAGCTCGGCGCGAGCGCCCTCGAGATCCAGCCCTTCGACGTGAGCGGTACGTCGGCGGCGCTCGCGCGCGCTCTCGCGATGACGCCGGCCGAGCGGCGGTCGCGTGCGGTGTCGCTCGGAGAGGTCGCGCGATCGCGCCCACCGGCGAGATGGTTCGCTGACGTCGTCGCCGCCGCGCGGCCTGCGCGGATCAACGCGCCTCGGACCTCGCAGCGAGCGCGATGAGGAACGCGACAGCACCCGCGGGCTCGCCGAGCACGACGTCGGCCTCGTCGGTGAGGCCGGCGGGCGACTCGTCGCTCGCGATCGCCACGCGGACGATCGACGTGCCGCTCGTGCGAGAGAGCACACCGAGCGCCTCGAAGGCGGGGAGGTCGCCCACGTCGTCGCCGAGGTAGCACGCTGCGCTGGCCCCGGCGGCGAGCGAGGCGACCGCGTTGGCCTTGTCTGGAGCGTTTGGGAGCACGAGCTCCGTCGACTGCCGAGCGGGGCGTAGCACGAGGGCGTGGCGCGTCGCGGTGCTCGCCGCGAGCTGCTCGGCCGCAGCGCGCTGCTCGGGCACCTTGCGCCAGTGGAGCGTGACCGATCGCCCCTTACGCTCCACCTCGACGCCCGGCGCTGCTCCGGCCTCGAGCTCCCGGGCGGCGTCGCACACAGCGTCGATGGCGTCTCGCTGCGTCGCGACTGCCGTGACGCGGCCGTCGGGGTCGACGCGCTCGGCACCGTAAAGGCCGTAGGCGAGGAGCGGGCTGCGCTCCTCGCCGAGTCCGAGTGTCCCCACGAGGAAGGTCGCCGGCCGACCGGAGACGACCGCGACAGTACGGAAGCGGCGCGCGAGACGGTGAAGCGCGTCGACCGCCCCGGGGAGCGGGGCAGCGGTCGCGGGGTCGCCCACGATCGGGGAGATCGTGCCGTCGAAGTCCGAGAGCACGCACGTCTCCTCGGGTCGCGCCGCCAGCAGGGAGATCGCGGCCTGCGCCCGGCCGTCGAGCGGCGGGCGCTCCCCGAGGGGGCCGGGTCGCCTCAGCGAGGATGGCGCTTGCGGGGCGCCTCCCCGACGAAACGTGCGCGCCGGCGCTCGTCGCGCCGCCGGCGTAGGCGCCGGACGAGGAGCGGATCGTACGCGAGTGCGTCGGGCGAGTCGATGAGACGGTCGAGGCCCGCGCGGTAGGACGTCGCGGACATGTCGAGGCACCGTCGGACGGCGGCATGCTTGGGCTCGCCACCGTCCTCGAGCCACCATCCGCGCTCGAAGTCGAGCATCGCGGCCTCGCGCGGCGTCAGCGCCACTGGCCGGTCTCCATGTCTCGACAATGCCCCGGGCGCGCGCGCGAAGCAAGGACCACCGCCGAGCTGCGCTCACTTCGCGCTCGCACGTGTGGGTCGGGACGTGCGAGGCTGGGCGCGCACCGGACCGTGCCATCGGACGGCTCGGTGGAACGCGGCCGGCTGCCGCGCCGGGGCGACGGGCGCGGCGAGGCGCCGCCGGCACGAGAGGAGCGGACGTCGGTGGTGAGCGCGGCGGGTGTCAGCTACGTGGTCGCCTTCGGCGGTGGGGTCATCTCGTTCGTCTCGCCCTGCGTGCTTCCCGTCGTGCCCGCCTACCTGTCGATGGTCACGGGTCTCGATCTCGGCGAGGCGGAGGCCGGCGCGCGGCGCCAGATCGGACGCATAGCGCGCGACACCCTGCTGTTCATCGCGGGGTTCGGCGCGGTCTTCGTGCTCCTTGGGATGGGGGCGTCCGCGCTCGGCGGCGCGGTGACCCGCGACAAGGTCCTCCTCACGCGGGTGTCCGGTGGCGTCGTCATCGCGATGTCGCTCTTCATCGCCGGATCCCTCGTGCTGCGTGCCCCGTTCCTCTATGGCGAGGCACGATTCCACCCGAGCGCCGCGCGCTTCGGGCCGCTATACGCCCCGGTCGCGGGGGTCGCCTTCGGCTTCGGCTGGACGCCGTGCATCGGTCCGGTGCTCTCGTCGGTCCTCGTCGTCGCCTCGGCCGACCGCGGCGTCGGGCAGGGTGCCCTGCTGCTCGCGGTATACACGGCCGGCCTCGGCGTGCCGTTCCTCGTCGTCGGGTGCGCGCTCGGCCGCGTCGCGGGCGCGATGCGCTGGATCAAGCAACGGTCGCGACAGGTGACCATCGCGTCGAGCGTGCTTCTCGCAGGGTTCGGCGTGCTCCTCGTGCTCAACCGGCTCACGTGGGTGACCTCTGTGCTCGAAGGCTGGATGAGCAACATCGGCCTCGGCCGGCTCGTCCACGCGGGCTGACGAGGGTCGATCGCGCGACGGATGAGCGTGCATCGCGGGGGCGATGCCGCGCTCGCGTTCGCGACGCTCTCGGAGCTGCGCGGGCGCCTCGAGCGGCGCGAGCTCTCGAGCGCCGAGCTCGTGGAGGTCCTCGCGGCGCGCGTCGACGCGCTCGACCGACGCGGCCCGCGGCTCGAGTCGGTCCTCGCGATGGATCCCCGCGCCGCTGACCGTGCGGCCCGCCTCGACGCCGAGCGGGCGGCTGGGCGCGTGCGAGGACCGCTCCACGGGATACCCGTGCTCGTGAAGGACAACGTGGAGACCGCCGGCATCCTCGGCGCTACTGCAGGGTCGCTCGCCCTCTCCGGGGTTCCCGTCGCCCGCGACGCCGACGCCGTCGTCGCGCTCCGCCGCCAGGGCGCGATCGTCCTCGGAAAGACCAACCTCTCGGAGTGGGCGAACTTCCGCTCGAGGCACTCCTCGAGCGGATGGAGCGCGGTCGGTGGCCAGACGCGCAACCCGCACGCGCTCGACCGGAGCCCTGGGGGCTCCTCGTCGGGCACCGCCGCCGCTATCGCCGCAGGCCTCTCGCCCGTCGGGGTCGGGACGGAGACCGACGGCTCCATCGTGTGCCCGGCGGCGATGTGCGGCGTCGTCGGCCTCAAACCGACGCATGCTCGGATCCCCGCCGGCGGTGTGATCCCCCTCGCGGCGACTCAGGACTGCGTCGGGCCGATCGCGCGCACCGTCGCCGACGCCGCCCTCGCATTCGACGCGATGTGCGATCACGCGATGGCCGGGACCGCCGCCGTCCCCCTCGCCCTCTCGGCGGGACCGGACGGCCTCGCCGGCGCGCGGATCGGCGTCGCGCGCGAGCACTACACGGGGCACGACCGTGCGACCGACGAGCTGTTCGCGCGCGCCCTCGACGCGATGCGCGACGCCGGGGCGGTGCTCGTCGACCCCGCGGACGTCCCGACGGCGGCCGAGCTCGCCAGATTCGACGACGAGCTCGTCGTCCTCACCCACGAGCTGCACGACGGCCTCGATCGCTACCTCGCGCGCCGTGCCGGGCAGCGCGGCGACGCCCCGCGCTCGCTCGCGGAGCTCGTCGAGTTCAACGAGGCGCACGCTCGCGAGGAGCTCGCACTGTTCGGCCAGGACCTGCTCGTCGAGTCGGCCGCGACGGCCGGACTAGACGACGCCCACTACCTCGAGTGCTTCGAGCGCAATCGCGAGCGCGCCCGCCGGCGAGGTGTGGACGCGGCGCTCGCGGCCGCCGGGGTGGACGCGCTCTTCACGGTGACGGCCGAGCCGGCAGCACCGATCGACCACGTGAACGGAGACCCCCCGGCGGTTGTCAGCTCGTCTCCTGCCGCGGTCGCCGGATACCCGAGTGTCACGATCCCGATCGGGTCGGTCCGCGGACTGCCGGTCGGCGCGAGCTTCGTCGGTCCTCGGGGGAGCGAGCCGACCCTCGTGCGCCTCGCGTCCGGGCTCGAGCACGTGCTCGGTCCGGGGCCGCGGCCGCGGCTCGGAGAACACGCTCCCGCCGGCTGACTCGCTTCGACCGAGTCGCGGCGCCTCCCCGGCCCGGCGACCTACTGCTGCGCGAGCTTGCGCGCGACGAACGGCAGGATGCCCCCGGCGACGAAGTACTCCGCCTCGGTCGGCGTGTCGATCCGGAGCAGCGCGGTGAGCTCCACGTCGTCGGCGCGTACAGTCACGTGGCGGCCGATGAGCTCGTCGGCGGGCACGCCCGCGATCCCGGTGACCGAGTAGAGCTCGCGGCCCGTGAGCCGGTGGGAGGCCACGTCGCCCTCGAGGAACTGCAGCGGAGCGATCCCCATGCCGATGAGGTTCGAGCGGTGGATCCGTTCGAAGCTCTCGGCGAGGACGGCTCGCACGCCGAGAAGCGCGGTGCCCTTCGCGGCCCAGTCGCGCGACGAGCCCGATCCGTACTCCTTGCCCGCGAGGATGACGAGCGGCACGCCCTCCGCCGCATAGCGCATCGCGACGTCGTACATCGTTGCCTGCTCCTCGTCGGGGAGGTGGAGCGAGACGCCGCCCTCGACGCCGGGGACGAGCCGATTGCGGATGCGGGCGTTCGCGAACGTCCCTCGCATCATGACCTCGTGGTTGCCGCGCCGAGTCCCGAGCGAGTTGAAGTCCTGCGGCTCGACGCCGTTAGCGAGCAGCCACTCGCCAGCGGGGCTCGTCGCCTTGATCGAGCCGGCGGGGGAGATGTGGTCCGTCGTGATGCTGTCCCCGAGCACGGCGAGGGCGCGGGCCCCGACGACGTCGGTCGTCGGGAGCGGCTCGGGCCCGGTGCCGTCGAGGAAAGGTGGGCGCCGCACGTAGGTCGACTGGTCCCATGCGTAGCGGTCGCCGGTCGGGGTCTCGAGGCCCTGCCACCGCTCGTCGCCGAGTGACACGTCCGCGTAGTCCTTCGTGAACATCGACGCGTCGAGCGCGGACGCCGTGACCTCGAGCACCTCGCCGGTCGAGGGCCAGATGTCACGCAGGTACACCGGGCCGCCGGAGGGGTCGGTGCCGAGCGGCTCGCTGTAGAGGTCGATGTCCATCGTCCCGGCGATCGCGTACGCGACGACGAGCGGAGGGGACGCGAGGTAGTTCATGCGGACGTCCGGGTGGACTCGGCCCTCGAAGTTGCGGTTGCCCGAGAGCACCGCCGCGCATGAGAGCCCATGCTCCGCGATCGCGGCGGAGATCTCCGGCGCGAGCGGGCCGGAGTTGCCGATGCACGTGGTGCAGCCGAAGCCGACGAGGCCGAAACCGAGCTTCTCGAGGTATGTCATCAGCCCGGCGCGCTCGTAGTAGTCGACGACGACACGAGATCCGGGCGCGAGCGACGTCTTCACCCACGGCTTCGCGCTGAGCCCCCGCTCGACCGCCCTCTTCGCGAGCAGGCCAGCGGCGATCATGACTTGGGGGTTGGACGTGTTCGTGCAGCTCGTGATCGCGGCGACGACGACGGCTCCGTGGCCGAGGGTGAAGCGCTCGCCACGCGCGAGCGCAATGTCGACGGGAGGCCTGTCCGGCGCGGCGGAGGTGGAGGCGAGCGCGGCGCGGTACATCTGCTTCGAGCGGTCGAGCGGTACACGGTCCTGCGGGCGCGACGGCCCGGCCAGGCTCGGGACCACGGTCGAGAGGTCGAGCGTGACGGTCTCCGAGTAGGCCGGGACGACCGACGGGTCGTGCCAGAGTCCCTGCTCCTTCGCGTACGCCTCGACGAGCGAGACGAGCTCGGGCGGTCGCCCCGTGAGGCGCAGGTAGCGAAGCGTGTCCTCGTCGATCGGGAAGATCGTGACGGTCGAGCCGTATTCGGGTGACATGTTTCCGATCGTCGCCCGGTTCTCGACGGGCACGCTCGCGACGCCGGGGCCGTAGACCTCGACGAACTTGCCGACGACGCCATGGTGGCGGAGCAGCTCGGCTATCGAGAGCACGAGATCGGTCGCGGTTGTGCCCTCGGGAAGAGCGCCGTCGAGGCGTAGCCCGACGACGCTCGGGATGAGCAGGGGGATGGGCTGGCCGAGCATCGCGGCCTCGGCCTCGATCCCACCGACGCCCCACGCAATGACTCCGAGACCGTTGACCATTGGCGTGTGTGAGTCGGTGCCGACGAGGGTGTCGGGGTAGGCATTGCCCTCGGCGTCGGTGAACACGACCCGCGAGAGCAGCTCGAGGTTGACCTGGTGGCAGATGCCGGTGCCCGGTGGCACGACTCGGAAGTTCGAGAACGCCTGCTGCCCCCAGCGAAGGAAGCGGTAACGCTCGAGGTTCCTCCGGAACTCGATCTCGGAGTTGATCTCCATCGCGTCTTGCCGGGCGCTCACCTCGGCGATGAGGGAGTGGTCGATCACGAGGTCGACGGGGATCTGCGGGTTCACCCGGTCGGGCTTGCCCCCGAGCTCCTCGACCGCGTCCCGGAGCGCAGCGAGGTCGACGACGCACGGCACTCCGGTGAAGTCCTGGAGCAGGATCCGGGCCGGCGAGAACGCGATCTCTCGGGTGCCGGCGCCCGTGGTCGCGTAGTCGGCGAGCGCCTCTATGTCCTCGGCGCGGACGTTCACGCCATCCTCGTTGCGGATGAGGTTCTCGAGGAGGATCTTCATCGAGTACGGAAGCCGCTCTACGTCGTGGCCCGAACCGAGGGCCGACAGCCTGTGGATGGTGACTCGCTCGTCGCCTACCGCGAGCTGACCTTGTGCCCCGAAGCTGTCGTGTCCCATGGCGGCCTCCGTCGACGTCGATGCCGTACCGCACGCTACCCGGCGGAGGTGGTCCTGCACCTCTCCGCGGCGCTGCGCGCGACGTGCCGGGCCTCAGGTCGCGAGCAGCTCGCCGTCGCTCACGAGCGACGCGTGCGGATGGACGCGGTCCCGCAGCTTGCGGAGCAGCGCGGCGAGCGCGACCTGCTCGTCTGGATCGAGCACGCCCGAGAGGAGGCATGCGACGTCGCGCTCGTGCCGGGCGAGCGCCTCGCGGGTGCGCTGCTGCCCGAGCGGCGTGAGGCGGGCGAACGCGCCGCGGCGATCGCTCGGGCAGACTTCGCGCGACACGAGCCCGGCCTCGACGAGTCGGTCGATCGCCCGGGTGAGCCCGCTAGGCGTCAGCGTGGTCTGCGCCGCGAGGTCGCTCATCCGGAGCCTGCCGCCACCGCTCCGCCCGAGACGCATGAGGATCTCGAAGGACTGGCCGCCTACACCGAGCTCGCCCTCGAGGCCGGGCGTGAGCACCTTGCGCAGCCCACTCGCGGTCTCGAACACGAGGCCGATCAGCGTGATCGGGTCGTGCTCGGCGCGTGTCGCGCCGCGCCCGGCCCCATCTCGCGCGGACCGCGCGCTCGGCTCGAGCGACACCCCCGCGTCGGCCGTCGCCACGTGTGGTGCCGGGCTCGTCGCCATGGCTCCACTGTAACCGCTGCGGCAGCACTATTTGTGCAAGAAATAGTTGCGTGGTATTATCACTCTCGAAGCGCATCGCGAAGGTCATGTCGAGCGGGACCCGCGTCCGCGGGCCGCCAGGAGAATGGAGTGCCGTCATGGCAGACACGTCAGGGTTCACGCGCAACGTCGACGGGGCGCTCGTCCCGTTGCCCGGGGTGTACACCTTCGACAAGGCGCACTCGAGCGTCGCCTTCGTCGTCCGGCACCTGATGGTGTCGAAGGTGCGAGGGCTGTTCCACGAGTTCGAGGGCGCGATCACCGTCGCGGCCGAGCCGAGCCAGTCGGCGGTGACCGCGACCGTCGACGTCGCGACGGTGGACACTCGCGACGCGCAGCGTGACACGCACCTGCGCTCGCCGGACTTCTTCGACGCCGAGAGCTTCCCGCAGATGACTTTCACGAGCACGCGGGTGCTCTCAGCAGGCGGTGACGCCTGGAAGGTGGAGGGCGACCTCGCTATCCACGGGGTGACGCGCTCCGTGGTGCTCGACGTCGAGTTCAACGGCGCGACGGGTGATCCCTACGGAGGCACGCGCGTCGGGTTCAGCGCGTCGACCGAGATCGACCGCGAGGACTTCGGGATGACGTTCAACATGGCGCTCGAGACCGGTGGCGTCATGGTCTCGAAGAGCGTGAAGATCGAGATCGAGGTCGAGGCGATACTTCAGGCCTGACCATTCCCCTGCAGCTCCCCTGCAACGGTTCGGATCCAGCAGGCCGGGAGGATCGCGTCGCGACCCTCCCGGCCTGCTGGCGCCTACCAGCGGGTGGCGCTCGGTTGCTGGCCGAGCACTCGTCGGCCCGCGGGCGATCGACCGGCATTGCGCCCGGCGGCGGCGAGCTGATCGAATGCTCGCTGTGCCGGCGCCGAGCGCAGCAGAGATGCCCGCGGTGGTCGCCGGCGCGACGGTCGTCGCGGGCGGCAGACGCATCCTCGGTCCCGTGTCGCTCACGATCGGGCAGGGGGAGCACTGGGCGCTGCTCGGCCCGAATGGTGCGGGCAAGACGACGCTGCTGTCGCTGCTCGGGGCGCAGCGACATCCGACGACGGGAGCCGTCACCGTGCTCGGGGGTCGCCTCGGCGCCGTCGACATGCGTGATCTCCGGCGGCGCATCGGCTTCGTCGGGCAGAGCGTGGCGGACCGGATCCCCGCGGCCTCGTCGGCTCTCGAGCTCGTGCTCACGGGCCGCGACGGGATCCTCGCGCCGTGGTGGGGGAGCTTCGACGCGGCGGCGCGCGCCGCGGCGCTCGGACAGCTCGAGCGGTTCCACTGCGGCCATCTCGCGGCTCAGAGCTTTGCGCACTGCTCACAGGGCGAGCGCCAGCGGGTGCTTCTCGCCCGCTCGATGTTCGGTCGCCATCCACTGCTCCTCTTGGACGAGCCCGCCGTCGGCGTCGACCTTCCCGGGCGAGAGGCGCTCGTCTCCGCGCTCGACACGCTCGCACGAGGGTTCGAGGCGCCGGCGACGGTGCAGGTCGCGCACACGCTCGAGGAGCTGCCGGGGTCGACGAGCCACGCGCTGCTACTCCGAGAGGGTCTCGCAGTCGCGTCCGGACCGGCCGACGAGGTCCTCCGCGACGGCGCGCTCAGCGCGTGCTACGGCCTTGCGGTGCGGGTGGAACGCAGGGGCGGCCGGTTCACGGCGCGCGCCGCGTCGTCGTGGTAGCGAGATGGCGCAGACGCTCGGCGGTGACGGGTTCGACCGGCGTGCCGCGTCGACCCTCCGTGCTCGAGCCCGGCGCGGGGCGCCGCGCCGTCACGAGGTCGCCGTGCCCTCCTCGCGGTCCCGCCGGCCGATCACGTGGATGTCGATGCCGGCCTCCGCCGCGAAGCGGAGCACTCGGCTCACGACCGAGCCTCGCGTGAGCTCCTCGACTCGGCTGCGCCGGCTCGAGCCGAGGACGATCTGGGTCACCTGATGCTCGCGCGCGAACACCACCAACGCGCGCGCCGGGTCGTCGCCCGCGATCTCGTGCCACGTGCCGCCGACGTCCTCGGCGAGGTGGCGTACTTCGGCCACGGATCCTCCGCGCGGCGAGGCGTCGGAGATGACGTGGACGACGTGAAGGTCTCCCTTCACGCGTCCCGAGAGCCGCGCGGCGCGCCGCACGACGCCGAGCGTGCCCGGAGCCCCGGTGACCGCGACCATGATGCGCTCGGTCGTCTCCCACACGCCTGCGAGGTGGTGGCTCTGGAGATAGGCGAGGAGCTCCTCCTCCGTCTCGTCGGCGACGAAGCGCAAGGCGAGCTCGCGCAGCGCTACGAGGTTCTCGGTGCGGAAGAAGCCGGCGAGCGCGTCGGGGACCCTGCTCGCGGGGTAGACGTTGCCGTGCACCATCCTGCGCCGCAGCTGCTGGGGGGACGAGTCGATGAGCTCGAGCTGGTCCGCCCGGCGCACGACCCAGTCCGGAACTCGCTCGCGGACGGAGACGCCCGTGATCTGCTCGACGGCGTCCGCGATGCTCTCGAGGTGCTGGACGTTCACGGTGCTCACGACGGCGATCCCCGCGTCGAGCATCTCGAGGACGTCCTGCCAACGCTTCTCGTTGCGCCCCGAGCCCGGGATATTCGTGTGCGCGAGCTCGTCGACGAGCGCGACCTCGGGACGGCGCGCGAGCACGGCGTCGAGGTCCATCTCCTCGAAGGTCGACCCCCGGTACTCGACCGGGTGCCTCGCGATGACGTCGAGGTCGCGCAGCTGCTCGCGGGTGTGCGCTCGACCGTGAGTCTCGACCAAGGCGACCACGACATCGCTGCCTCGCTCGTGCCTGCGCCACCCTTCGTCGAGCATCGCACAGGTCTTCCCCACGCCAGCCGCGGCGCCGAGGTAGATCCGGAACCGCCCCGCGGGGTTCACCCCGACGGCGTCCTCGTCGTCGGCGGCGATCTCTGCGTCCACGCCCGCATTCTCGCGAAGCGCGCGGCGGGCGCGCGCCGACGACTGTGAGGGGGGCGCGCAGGCCGGCGACGTCGGGCACCGCGTCCCCGCGGACCACGAGGCGCTGGTCTCCCGCTCCCTCGCGCTTCATCCTCGGGAGCGCGCTCGCGCTCGCGGGCGACGCGGCATTTGGTGGCGCGATGGTCCCGGTGAGAGGCCACATCGGTGTCGCGACGAGCGCGCTCGTGCTCGTCGTGCCTGTGGTCCTAGGCGTAGCGGTCGGGGGCTTCGTGTCCGGCGTCGTCGCGGTCGTCGCGGGATTCCTCGCGTACGACCTGCTCTTCATCCCGCCCTACGACACACTTACGGTCGGCGCGACACGCAATTGGCTCGCGCTCGCGGTCTACGCGGCCGTGATGCTCATCGTCGCGAGGATCGTCGCGAGCTTGGCGACGGCGCGCGCGCACGCGTCGCTGGGCGAGGCGGACGCCCGGCGCCTACTCGAGCTGTCCGACGCGCTGATCGGCGACGCGACGCCCGCCGAGCTCCTCGGGGTCGTCGCGTCGACGGCGCTGCGAGCGTTCGGGATGCGGTCCGTCGCCATCCTCCTCGCGCCCGACAGCGGCGAGGGTGTGCTCAGCCCCGTGCGGCCAGAGCCGCGCCGCGGGGCACATGGTCCTGGTGAGCGCACGCTCGAGCTCGTGGCCGCGGCGGGACTCGAGCTCACAGCAGCCGAGCTCGAGGCGGTCGCGCCGACCGCCGGCGAGGCGCGCAGCGTCGGAGGCGCGACCCCGGGCAGCGACGGGATCTCGTGGCTCTCGCTCGTGGTCGGGGACCGGCCGATCGGTCTTCTCGTCCTCGCGGGGCCCGCTCCCGAGGGGCGCGACCGCGAGATCCTGCGCGCGTACGCGAACCAGGCGTCCGTCGCCCTCGAGCGCGCGCGGCTGCGCGAGCTGGCCGTGCGGGGTCAGCTCCTCGAGGAGGCGGACCGGTGGCGCCAGGCACTACTCGGAGCCGTCTCGCACGATCTGCGCACTCCGCTCGCGACCGTGAAGGCCGCGGTGCAAGAGCTGCGCAGAGCGGATCTCGGTCTCACGGCCGACGAGCGGGACGAGCTGCTCGAGCTTGCAGAGACCCAGTCGGACCGGCTCGAGCGCCTCGTCGCGAACCTCCTCGACATGACGAGCATCCAGGCAGGCGCGCTCCGTCCCCGGCGGTTGCCGACGGGCGTCGACGACCTCGTAGCGGAGACTCTCGCGGCGCTGGGCCCGGCGTGGCCCGGGCGTGTCGCGCGATCGATCCCCCTCACGCTTCCGGCGGTCGATGTCGACCACCTCCTCGTGGTCCAGGTGATCGCGAACCTCCTCGAGAACGCCGTCCGCCATGCGCCGCCCGGAAGCTCCATCCACCTAGGCGCCGCGGTACGCGACGACCTCGTCGAGGTCGTCGTCGAAGATCGCGGGCCCGGCGTGCCAGTCGGGGAGCGCGACCGGATCTTCGCGATGTTCAACCGCGTGAGCGGCGGCGGTCGCGCCGGCCTCGGGCTTGCGATCGCGAAGGCGTTCGTCGAGGTCCACGGAGGGACGATCCGCGCCGAGGAGCGCCCAGGCGGCGGTGCGCGATTCGTGTTCACGCTCCCCGTCGCGCGATCCGATCGCTGAACCTGAGATCGCGGCACCCGGTCACGGCGCGCCCGCGGCATCCGATCATGGCGCGCCGGTAGGTTGACGGGCATGGAGCACAGACGGCTGGGCAAGACCGGCATCGACGTGAGCGTGATCGGATTCGGTTCCTGGGCGATCGGCGGCGCGTGGGGCGACGTCGACGACGCCACGTCGCTCGAGGCGCTCCATGCTGCCGTCGAGTCCGGCGTGCGCTTCTTCGACACCGCCGACGTCTACGGCGACGGGCGCAGCGAACGCCTCATCGCGCGGCTCCGGCGGGAAGTCTCCGAGCCCATCGTCGTCGCGACGAAAGCAGGGCGCCGCGCGCCCGAGCAGCGCGTCGACCACTACACGCCCGAGAACCTCGTCGCATGGATCGACAGGAGCCGAGACAACCTCGAGACGGCGACGCTCGATCTCGTGCAGCTCCACTGCCCGCCTACGGACGTCTTCTACCACCCGGAGGTGTTCGCGGCGCTCGACGACCTCGTCGCGAGTGGCCGCATCGCCCACTACGGGGTGAGCGTCGAGCGCGTCGAGGAAGCGCTGAAGGCGATCGACTACCGAGGGGTCGCGACGGTACAGATCATCTACAACGTCTTCCGCCAGCGGCCGGCCGAGCGCTTCTTCCCCGCTGCGAGGAGCGCGGACGTGGGGGTCATCGTGCGCGTGCCGCTCGCGTCGGGGCTCCTCACGGGAAAGATCACCTCCGAGACGACGTTCGCGGCGAACGACCACCGGAGCTTCAACCGCCACGGTGAGGAGTTCGACGTCGGGGAGACGTTCTCGGGGGTGGAGCTCGCGACCGGGCTTGGCGTGCTCTCGGAGATCTCGGAGCTCGTCCCGCCGGGCGAGACGCTCGCCGGCTTCGCGCTCCGCTACTGCTTCTCCGATCCCGCGGTGTCGACCGTGATCCCCGGCGCGAAGAGCCCCGGTCAGGCACGCGAGAACGCGGCGGCCGGTTCGCGGCCACCGCTCGACCCCGAGACGATCGCGCGCCTGGCGACGGTCTACCGCGAAAGGATCGCCCCCGAGGTCCATTACCGCTGGTGATCCGTGCGCAGCGGGGATCAGGCGGCCCCAGAGGCGGTACGTCGGTCGCGGTCCCGGCGGTCCGGCCGCGGCTGGAGGCGTGCGACGAGGGGGCGCCGCCCGGGCCGATCAGACGACGTGCAGGCCGGACGGGAGATCCCCGCGGCCGGTGAGGGCGAGGAG
>DATLRJ010000062.1:0-9201 GCA_035534715.1 Acidimicrobiales bacterium
GTCGAGCTGCTCCCAGGTGCAGTCGAGGCGATCGACCTGCTCACCCGATATGGGCTCGAGACGGCTCTCGCCTCGGGGTCGACGCCCCCGGTCATCGACGCGGTGCTCCGACGGTTCGGCCTCGCCGGGCGCTTCTCGGTCGTCTCGTCCGCTGTCGACGACGCGCTCGGCAAACCGCACCCCGCGATTTTCCTCCGCACGGCCGCCGCGCTTCGCGCCGACCCGCTCGAGTGCGTCGTGCTCGAGGACTCGCTGAACGGCTGCATCGCTGCGAAGGCGGCGCGCATGCGGGTCGTCGCGGTGCCCGACGCCCGCGTCGCCGTCGATGACCGGTTCGCGATCGCCGACATTCGGCTGGAGTCGCTCGTCGACCTCGGCGACGACGCGGTGGCCGAGCTGCTCGGCCTCGAGCCGGCTCGTCGCTGAGCGGTCGCCGCACCGCTCCGCCCGCGTGCGGTCGAGCGGGAGCCCGGCCCGCGCTGCGGGGGCGCGCGGCCCGCGGTCGGCGTCAGCGCACGACGTTGACGAGGCGCGGCGGCCGGACGACGACACGCGCGGGCGCGGAGCCGCCGAGCAGCTCGAGGACGCGCGGCGAAGACAGCGCGGCGGCGATCGCCTCGTCCTCGCCTATCCCGGCGTCGACTTCGACGCGGTCGCGCAGCTTGCCGTCGACTTGGATCACCATCGTGACGTTCTCCTCGGCGAGGAGCGTCGGGTCGGCGAGCGGCCACGGTTCACCGTGGACGTGCCCGCCGCGCCGCCGCTCCCATGCCTCGGCGGCGATGTGCGGGGCGAAGGGCGCAAGAAGCTTGACGAGCGCGTCCGTCGCGTCCTCGACGGCCGGCGCGGCGACGCCGGCTCGACGTGCGGCGCCGATCGCGTTCGTGAGCTTCATGCAGTCCGCGACGGCCGTATTGAACGAGTACCGCTCGAGGGCGGCGGTGACCCGCGCGATCGTCTGGTGGGTGACCCTTCTAAGTGCGAGCTCGTCGGGGGCGCTACCGGACGCCCACCTCGTCGCGTGCGACGCGTCACCGGCGGGGTCCTCGGGCGTCGCGCCCACCACGTCGGCCATCTCCGCGCCGTCTGCAGCGGTCGCGACGTGCCAGACCCGGCGCAGGAAACGTGAGCAGCCGTCGATGATCTCGTCGGTCTGCTCGGTCCAGTCGATGTCGTCGACCGGCGGCCCGACGAACAGGTGGTAGAGGCGGAGCGCGTCGGCGCCGACCGATGCGAAGTACTCGTTCGGCGAGATGACGTTGCCGCGCGACTTCGACATCGCCCTTCCGCCCAGACGGATCATTCCTTGCGTGAAAAGCTGGGCGAACGGCTCGCGGATCTCGGTGGGCGCGAGACCGACGTCGCCGAGCGCCCGGGTGAAGAAGCGCGCGTAGAGCAGGTGCAATATCGCGTGCGTGATCCCGCCGATGTACCGGTCGACGGGCATGAAGTGGCGCGCCGCCGCGTCGTCGACCGGCGCGCTCGCGTCCCACGGGTCGCAGAAGCGTAGGAAGTACCACGACGAGTCTACGAAAGTGTCCATCGTGTCTGTCTCGCGCGTCGCGGGTCCCCCGCAGCGCGGGCAGGTCGCGTGGAGGAACCCTGCGTGGGACCGAAGCGGCGACTCGCCGGTCGGGAGGAACTCGACGTCGTCGGGAAGGAGCACGGGTAGCTGGTCGTCCGGAACAGCGACGATGCCGTCGGCGGGGCAGTAGACGACGGGTATCGGGCAGCCCCAGTAGCGCTGGCGGCTGATGAGCCAGTCCCTCAGCCGGTACTGCACGGAGCGCTGACCCGCGCCGGACTCCTCCAGCCAGGAGATCGCGCGCTCCTTCGCTGCCGCGACGTCGAGGCCGTCGAGGAAGCCGCTGTTGATCTTGCGGCCCTCGCCGGCGTACGCGCCGCCCGCGAAGTCCTCGGGCGGCTGGACGGTCCGGACGATGGGGAGACCGTAGGCACGGGCGAACTCGAAGTCGCGAGCGTCCTCGGCCGGCACGGCCATGATCGCGCCCGTGCCGTAGTCGGCGAGCACGTAGTCGGCGACGTATACGGGCACCGGTGCGCCGGTGAAGGGGTTGACGCAGAAGCTCCCGGTCGCGGCGCCCCGCTTGTCGAGCGGGCCTTCGGTCGACAAGCGCTCGACCTCGGACTCGCCCGCGACCCGGGAAGCGAGCTCGCTGACGCCGCCAGCGTGCTCGGGGGTCGTGCACGCGCGCACGAGCGGATTCTCGGGCGCGAGCACGACGTAGGTCATGCCGAAGCCGGTGTCGGGCCGGGTCGTGTACACCTCGATCCGAAGCGGCGTGCCGTCGGCGGCCGTGATCGCGTCACCGGACTCGTCGACGACGTCGAGCGCGATGCGCGCGCCGCTCGAGCGACCGATCCAATTTCGCTGCATGGTCTTTACGCGCTCGGGCCAGTCGAGGCCGTCGAGCGCGTCGAGGAGCTCGTCCGCGTAGCGTGTGATCCGGTAGAACCACTGCTCGAGCTGGCGCCGCTCGACGACGTCGCCCGAGCGCTCACACGTGCCGTCCGCGAGCACCTGCTCGTTCGCGAGCACGGTCTGGCATCCCGGGCACCAGTTGACCGGGGCCTCGGCCCGGTATGCGAGGCCGGCGTCGAGAAGGCGCGTGAAGATCACCTGGTTCCAGCGCATGTACTCCGGGTCGTGGCTGCGGAGCTCGCGCCGCCAGTCGTAGACGGCACCGAGGCGCTGCACGCTCGACTTCAGCTCGGCGATACGCGCCTCGGTGTGCTCGCGCGGGTGCGCCCCGCCCTTGATCGCCGCGTTCTCGGCCGGGAGCCCGAACGAGTCGAAGCCGAACGGCGAGAGCACGGCGTTGCCCTGCATCGTGCGGTATCGGACGAGCACGTCACCGAGGGTGTAATTGCGCACGTGGCCTTGGTGGGCGGGGCCGCTCGGATAGGGGTACATGCAAAGGACGTAGTACGGAGGGCGCGGGTCGTCCGCGTCGACCTCGTAGGTGCCCCACTCCGCCCAACGCTGCTGCCAGCGGGCCTCTACCTCGGCAAAGTCGTATCCGTCGATCACGGCCCACAGGTTACCGACCAGGCCGCGCCAGTCCGCGACCTCGTGCAGGCGTCCCGCCGGGCTATGGCACGGGGCCGGCAGGGACCACCGGCGACGCCAGTGGAGCGAGTCGGACCGACTGGTATGCTCAAACCTCCCACGGGGGCGTAGCTCAGCTGGAAGAGCACTTGACTGGCAGTCAAGAGGTCGTGGGTTCGAGCCCCATCGCCTCCACCGCAAAATCCCAGGTAGATGGGTCGTGGGCGCACTCGCTCGGGCGACGAAGGGGCTCGCGCCGCCGTGCTGCGTTCGCGCCGGGAGCCCGCGAGCCCCTCGTCACCGGACAGCGCTGGCGATCGCCTGCGCTGGCACCTCTGTCGTCTTCCCGTTCCTGGTGCATTAGCCGGGCGGCGAGCGTGCGCACCTCCTTCAGGGCGACGCGCACCTCGTCGTCGTCCTCGGCGACGCGTCGGCCGTCTGCAGCGACCCCGGCAGGAGCTCGGGCGCGACATCTGGGTCGCGATCAGTCGTCTATCGCCGTGGCGCTGCGACGCCTGGCGGGTGCCGGTTCGATCGCAGCACCGGCGCGTTCGGAGACCGTCTACCCGTGACCGCGATCTCGCGGACGGCGCCGCAGCTCCGCCCGTGCCGACTGGCGAGCCCGCTTACACGCGGTAGCGCCCCGCGATGGCCGCGAGCTTGCCGGACAGCTCGTCGAGGTTCTCCGCGGCCGATTGAGACTGGCGGGCGCCCTCGACGAAGTGCCCCGTGCCGGCGTTGATCTCGTTCATCGCGCTGGCGATCTGGCTCACGCTTGCGCTCTGCTCCTGGACCGACGCGGCGATGTCCTCCGCGGAGACCGACGCGGCACGAATGGTCTCCGAGAGGCTGCGGATGCCTTCGCCCGCGCGGTCGGCGAGCGCGAGACCGTGGGCGACGACCTCCTTGCCCTGCTCGCTCGCGCGCACCGCGGCCTCCGTCGCCGCCTGGATGTCGCCGAGAATGGTCTCTACCTGCGCCGTCGCGCTCTTCGACTGCTCAGCGAGCCGCCGCACCTCCTCGGCGACGACGGCGAAGCCACGGCCGTGCTCGCCTGCGCGCGCCGCCTCGATGCTCGCGTTCAGCGCTAGCAGCTTCGAATGATCCGCGAGACCGTTCACAGTCTCGGTGATCTCGCCGATCTGCTTCGTGCGCTCGGAGAGGATCTCGATATCGCGCGCTATCCCGTCTACCCGGGTACGGATGTCTTGCATGGCTTCTGCGATCGCTGCAACGGCACTCGAGCCCTCGTCGCTCACCTGCAGGGACTCACGGGCCCGCCGGGCGACCTCGGATGCCTTCGTTGAGATGATGCCGGCGGCCGCACCGAGCTCGTCCACGGTCGTGGACGCTTGCTCGATCGCTGCGGACTGCTGACCGGCGCTTCGCGTGTGGTCGCGGACCGCTGCGAGGATGTCGGCCGTCGAGGAGCTCATATCGACGACCCCGGACTTGATCTCGCGTGAGATCTCCGCGAGGCCGAGCACCATGCGGTTGAGGCTCTCAGCGAGCTCCTCGAGCTTTTCATTGCCGCCTGCGGGGAGGGTGGCCGTGAGATCTCCGTCCGCGACTCGCGAGGCGAAGTCCGAGTACTCGCGTACCGTCGCCTGGAGTGCCTCACGCGACGCCAGATCGGCCGACGCGGCCTCGCTCAGCTGCTGCTGGCGCTCGCTGAGCTCGCCTACCGTGGCCTGCAGGGCCTCGCGCGAGGACTGCTCGGCCGCGGCCGCTGCGCTCAGCTGCTGCTGGCGCTCCCTCAGCTCCTGATGGCGCTCCTCCGTGAGCGCGCGTAGCCTCCGGAGCGCGATCCCGAAGCGGACGCCCGCCGCGAGCATGGTCGCGCTCGCGAAGCCGATCGCCGCCTGGTCGAGGTGACGGAACGAGTCGACGAACAGCACGACGAGGGCGAGCCCGCCGGCCACAGCGGGGACCGAGAAGCCGTTCGTCGTGTCCTGTTGGGGAGCATCGGTCGTGCTGTGGGCGAGCCAGACGGCCGAGGAGATCAGGAAGAGTGATACCGGCCACGCGACCGAGTTGAGCAGGTAGCCGGCGTGCGACGCGGTGAGCCTCGGGAACAGGGCGACGATGTCGCCGGAGGCGTTCGAGACGCAGGCCGCGGCGATGAGGTACCAGCGCGTCCTTTTACCGGGAGGAAGGAGGCGGATTGGGATCGCGACGAGGAACAGCAGCAGGAGGTCGCCGAGCGGGTAGATCACGTTCACAGCAGTGAACTCCGTGCCCGCGCCGTTCGCGCCCGCGATCGCCCGGAACGCGAAGGCCGTGAAGAGGGCTCCGGTGACGAGGCACGCGATGAGCCCGTCGAGGTAGTTCGCGACAGTGAAGCGGCGCACGTCGCGGCGCATCAGCACCATCGCGCCCGCATACGCGAGTGGGAAGAATCCGAACCACAGCACGTTGGCGGTCGACAGGGTCGCGGGAGTCGCACCGTGCATCGTCTCGATCGTCATCGCGAAGTCGCCCGACGCCCAGGAGCACATCCCGACTCCGAGCCACAGCCCGAACGCTCGATCCCGCTGATTGGTCAGGCCGCGCGTGAGGACGAGCACGCCGGCGAGCATCTCGAACGACGCGACGCCCCAGCCGTCGACGAGCGGGACCGAGTCGCCGGTGCGTCGAGCAATGACGGATATAGCGTAAGCGGCGAGCACGAGCCCGAGAAACGTGTAAAGGGCCTTGACCCCGGGGGAGACTCCACCAACTTCGACGGGCGGTCCGGGCTCGTACGCCGGCCGCGGCGAGAGCTCGCCGTAGGTGCCGCCAGGCGCACCCGGTCGCTCGACCGGGGCGCGGTCGACGGCGATCACGGCGCCAGGCGCGGTGTCGAGGCTGGTAGCCATGGTGCGTCACCTCCGCTGACCGCGATCGTGGCGATCGCCGCGGCAATTCAACGGCACCTCGGACGCCTTCATTGAGGATATGGAGGCTGCGGGCGCGCCTCCGGGCTGCCGGACACCTGTCTGCCCCGTCCGAGCGCGCCCTACGCCGGACCGGTCGGTCGGGCCGCGTGCGCGATACGACTGACCGGAGGCGCGATCGGACTCCTCGGCAGGGAGGTCGCCGTGCGGCACACGGCCGCTCTCGTCGTAGGCCTCCACCGTCGCGAGCAAGCGCTCGGCGTCGCGCGGGCCGGGCCGATCGCCGCGGAGGGGGTCGCAGGTGCCGCTCGAGACGGGCTCGCCCACCGCAGCGAGCTGCTCAGATCCACTGGTCGAGGGACTTCCGCCTCTGGTGTCACCTTGCCGGGTGGCCGAGGATCGGCAGGTGAGTCTCGTTGCCGCAGCGCCCCCGGCACGCACCGCGGCCCACAGGATCGAGCGACCTATGCCCTTTGACGTGCACCCGTCTGGCCGCGGCAACATCCGCCGGCGCTTCGACGACCGGCCGTTGCTCGTGTTCTGGGAGACGACGAAGGCCTGTCGCCTCGCGTGCGTCCATTGCCGGGCGTCCGCCCAGCGAACCCCGGGTCCCGACGAGCTCTCGACGGCAGACGGACGGGCACTTGTCGACGAGCTCGCGTCGGTGGGCAGTCCGCGTCCGATCCTGGTGCTCACCGGGGGTGACTGCCTCGAGCGGGCGGACATCGTCGATATCGCCGCGTACGCGACCGCGCGGTCGGTGCCCGTCGCGGTCGCCCCGTCTGTCACCCCACGGTTGGGCGATCGAGCGCTTCGCGCGCTGCGCTCGTGCGGCGTGAGGACGGCGTCGCTCAGTCTCGACGGAGCGACCGCGGGGACCCACGAGCGGGTACGCGGCATCGCGGGCCACTTCGGCTCGACCCTCGAGGCGATCTCCGCGCTCCGGCGCCACGGGTTCACCGTCCAGGTGAACACCACGGTCATGGCGTCGAATCTCGAGGAGCTCGCGGACATCGCCGCGCTCGTCGTCGATTGCGGTGTCGACATATGGGAGGTGTTCTTCCTTGTCGCGACAGGTCGGGGCATCGACACCGCATCCTCGACGCCGCGGGAGAACGAGGACGTCTGCCACTTCCTCGTCGATGCTTCGCGCTACGGGTTCACGGTGCGCACGGTCGAGGCGCCGTTCTTCCGGCGGATCGCTGCCGAGCGCCGCGCTGGCGAGGGCCGGGGCGCCCCCGCGCGGAACGCCGGCGAGCTCTACGGCCGCCTGAGCGGTCGTCTCGTCGAGCGTCTCGGCGGTCCACGGACGCCGATGCGCGCCCCGAGCGCGGCTACCCGGGACGGCAAGGGAGTCATCTTCGTCGCCGCGAACGGCGACGTTCACCCGTCCGGCTTCCTTCCGCTCCGTCTCGGGAACGTGCGTGAACGGGGTCTTCTCGAGATCTACCGGACCGACTCGCTCCTGCGGCGGATCCGCGACGCTCGCTTCACGGGTGAGTGCGGCGCGTGTGAGCACGCCGAACTGTGCGGTGGTTCGCGGTCGCGCGCGTACGCGGTGTTCGGCGACCCCCTCGCATCGGACCCCGCATGCGCACGTGTCGCGGCGGGCAGGGCGCCGACGCCCGAGCCGTAGTCGAGGGTCTCCTCAGCTGGCCGCCGCAAACAGCGACGTCCGAGGACTCAGGTCCCCGTGTACGCCGAGGCGAAGGGCCTCGCGAGGCAGCCGGGAGCGGCCACGCGCAGCACGCCGCGAATCGCGCCGGTGGACGAGGAGCCCGCCGTCACCGCGCCTGTCAACGTCACGGACACGGTGAGGGGCGAGGTGTCGGTGCTGTCGAGCCTACGGATGTGGTCCACGACATGTTCACCGAACGCGAAGTGCCCTCCGGACAGCTTCAGCACGACGCGCGGAAGGCCTACATACGCGGAGCCGTCCGCATTGCCCGCTCGGTCGACGCAGTCGACGTACACGACGGTGTCCTGAGGCTTGCCGCCGACGCCGCTGATGTAGTCGCTCGGCCCCGCGGAGATCACCCGCGGACCGGCCGCGACGAGGTGCATGCCGCCTTGGGGGTGGCCGAAGAAATAGAAGCAGTACGCGTGTCCACGCGTGAGGGTCGCGGGGCTCGCGGCAGCGGCCGTGGACAGCAGGACGACCCCGGCACATATCGCGCCCGCGCACGCTGCGGCCCGCGAGCGACCGGACTGTCGAGGTGACACGCGCCATCTGACCATGGAGGAACTCCTCGCCCCGCATGTTCTTGCTCGCGGTAGACCGGGCCGAGCGTAGCTGGCTTCTCTGCGCGAGCCACGTCGCATCGGCAGCGGCTCCGGTCACGCGAGCAGGGCGCGTTGTGGATTGACATGGAAGGACATTAGATTCGCCTGGAGGCCGCGTTCGGAGGCTGCCGAGGCTGCCGAGGGGGCCGAGTGGGCCGAGTGGTCAGAGCGCGCGGGAGCCGGCCGACCGCGGGCCGGCGAGGATCTCGAGCCAGCATCGTCGCGCTCGCCGTGCTCGGCTTCGCGGTGCCGTCGGCGCTCGCGCTTTCGGTGCGAGCGGTTCCTCTCCGCGACCTCGCCGCGCGGGGTGGCATCGTCCGGTTCGCCGCGACCGTGCACCGGGCGACGAGGTGCACCTGGTCGTCGAGACCGAGGATCGGCGGATTCGACGCGACGATGAGGTGCAGCGACGGCAGAATCACGCGAGCGGCGACTCTCGGCGCGAACTCGGCGCGCTCGAAACGGTCGATCGAGATCACTCTCGTCGCCCGCGGCACGCGGACCGCTGTGCGCCGATGGAGGATCGTGCAGGCCGGCGCGCCAGCCCCGAGGGCCAAGGCGAAGGCGCCAGTGACGACCGCGCCACCCGCGCCGGCGACGGATCCACCTGCGACGACCGCGACCACGATGACACCTTCTCCGGCCGCCACCGCGGCGCCCGCGCCGATCATCGGTGGCGGTGGCGGTGGCGGTGGCGGTGGCGGTGGCGGTGGCGGTGGCGGTGGCGGGACCACTTCCCTCCCAGCGACGACGACCACTGTGCCTACAACGACGACCACCACGACGACCACGACCACTGGGCCCCCGTCGACCACGACCACGACCCAGGCGCCCGCGGCAGGCGGTCCCGTGACCGGCGGTGACTCGAAGACGCCGTGCATCTACGTCGGCTCGTCGGGGTGGCAGGCCCGCCTCGCGTCCGCCGAGCAGGCGACCGGTCTCACCTACGGCTGCGTGGAGAGCTTCGCCACG
>DATLRJ010000063.1:0-39715 GCA_035534715.1 Acidimicrobiales bacterium
GTCGACATGGCGATCTATCCCGGCGAGGTCGTCGGGCTGGTCGGCGACAACGGAGCGGGCAAGTCGACGCTCGTCAACATCATCGCGGGCGCGCTCGCGCCGACGTCCGGGGAGATCCTCGTGGACGGGGATCGGGTGGGCTTCAAGTCCCCGACGGACGCCCGCGACGCGGGGATCGAGACCGTGTACCAGGACCTCGCGCTCGCGCCCGACCTGAGCGTCTGGCAGAACCTGTTCCTCGGCCGGGAGCGCACGGTGCGCGGGCCGCTCGGTTGGATCGGCTGGCTCGACCGCCGTGCCATGGCCCAGCAGAGCATCACGGACCTCGAGCGGACCCGGATCAGGATCTCCTCGGTGTCGAGCCGGGTCGGCCGGCTCTCCGGCGGACAGCGCCAGGCCGTCGCGGTGGGGCGCGCCGCCGCGTGGGGCTCGAAGATCCTCCTGATGGACGAGCCGACCGCGGCGCTCGGTGTCGAACAGCAAGCCAGGGTCGGCGAGCTGATCAGGACCGTCGCAGCGGGCGGCCTGCCGGTCCTGCTCATCAGCCACAACCTCCCCCAGGTCTATGCGGTCTGCGACCGAATCCTCGTGCTGTTCCACGGCCGGCTGATCGCGGACCTCCGGCCGGCGGAGACGGACATGGACGGCATCGTCGGTTGGATCACGGGCTCGGCCATGGTCGAGGGCGGGCGGGCGACGTGAGCGCCGCCGCGACACCGCCGGGCCTCGTGCCGACTCCGGTAGCCGAAACAGAAGCGGAAGCCGAGCTCGAGTCGGCGCCGATCTTCCAGCGGTTCATGGAGCGCATCGGCGCGCTCTGGACGCTCGGGGTGCTCGGGGCGCTCGTCGTCGCGTTCGGGATCGCCGCGCCCACGCTCTACACGAAGGCCGCGTGGCTAGCGACCTCGAGCTTCGCGGTCGAGTACCTCATCTTGGCCATCGGCCAGACCTATGTGATCGTCACCGCCGGGATCGACCTCGCAGACGGCGCGACCCTCGGGTTCTCCGCCATGGCCGGCTCGCTGATCATGGCGAACATGCTCGGGGCGCACTCCTCCGGCGGCCTCGCCGCGTTCGCCGGAGTGCTCGTCATGCTCGCGACCGGCACCGGGATCGGCCTCGTGAACGGGATCATCATCACGCGTGGGAAGCTGCCGCCGTTCATCGTCACCCTCGGCACGCTCACCGCGGTCGCGGGAGCGACGGACCTGTTGAACAACGGCACCGAGATCACGAACATCCCCGGCTTCGTCACGTCGCTCGGCACCGCTAGCGTCTTCTCCGGGTGGCTGCCCGTCCCGGTGCTCATCGCGCTCGCGCTCGCGGTGATCTTCGGTCTCATGCTCACCCGGACTCGTTTCGGGCTGCGGACGTACGCGATCGGATCGAACGAGATCGCGGCGCGTCGCGCAGGCATCCACGTCGACTCCCACCTCGTGCGCGTCTACATGATCTCCGGCTTCCTCGCGGGCGTCGCCGGCTTGCTCGTGACCGCGAACTTCTCCGCGGCGTCCCCGATCGCCGGGGCGAACGATGAGCTGTATGCGATCGCCGCGGTCGTGATCGGCGGGGCGAGCATCTTCGGCGGGCGCGGGACGATGTTCGGCACCGTGATCGGCACCGGGATCATCGCGGTGCTCACGACTGGCCTCGTCCTCGCGAACGTCCAACCGTTCTGGCAGCAGGTGGCGATCGGGGCAGTCGTGATCGGCGCCGTCGCCGTCGACCGGGTCCGCACCCGGGCCGGCACCGACTGATGCCGCAGGATCGCCGCCGACCGACGCGCGTGTCGGGCGGTGCACACAGACCTCTAGATAAGAGGCACCTAGAGAGCAAGCAGCTAGATGACGACTGAGGGGGTAGCAATGTCCAACATGCACAGGTCGAAGGGGGCTGCGAGGGTGGGTCGCAAGGCGCGCTTCGTCGGATCGGCGACAGTCGTTGCGACGGCCGCGTCGCTCGCGCTCGCGGGCTGCTCGGCGGCGTCGACCCCCGCCGCGAAGGCGCCCAAGGTCGCGGCGAAGCACATCACGATCGCGCTCGTCCCCGGCCTCACGACCGACCCGTTCTACATCACGATGCACGCGGGTGCTGCGGCCGAGGCGAAGAAGCTCGGCGTCAAGCTGACCTGGCAAGGCGGCACGACGTTCAGCCCGACCACCCAGCTCCCGGTCGTGAACTCGCTCCTCGCGGAGCACCCGAGCGCGCTGCTCATCGCGCCGACCGACGTCGTCGCACTGAAGGCGCCGATCGAGAAGTTCATCAAGGCGGGCATCCCGGTGATCACGGTCGACACGACGCTCAAGGACACCTCGATCCTCGCGGCCCGAATCACGTCGAACAACTACCAGGGCGGGGAGCAGGCGGCGGAGACCATCGCGAAGCTCGCCCACTACACGGGCCAGGTCGCCGTCGACAACGTCAACCCGGGAATCTCGACGACCGACGCCCGCCAGGCGGGCTTCATCGCCCAGATCAAGAAGTACCCGAAGATGTCGGTCGCGGCGATCGAGTACAACAACGACAGCCCGACGCTCGCGGCGAGCCAGACGAAGGACATGGTGCTCAAGTTCCCGAAGCTCGTCGGGATCTTCGGCACGAACATCTACGGTGCCCAGGGCGCCGGTGAGGCGATCGCCTCCGCCGGCAAGAAGGGCAAGATCTTCGTCGCGGCCTACGACGCGGAGCCGGCGACCGTGAAGCTGCTCAAGCAGGGCGTGATCAACGTCCTCGTGATCCAGCAGCCCGCGCTCGAGGGAGCCGACGGCGTGAAGTACGCGTACGACATCCTCACCGGGCACAAGTCGGCGGTGCCGAAGTCGACGCTCGTGAAGAACGTGGTCGGGACGACCGCGAACGCCTCGAGCAAGAGCATCTCGAAGTACTTCTACCTCTCGTCGTTCTCGGGCTGAGCGAGCGCGAGGAGATGGGCGGAGCCGTGGGCCGTGTGCGGGTGGCGTCTCGCCGTCGCGCCGACCCGCGGCTCCGCGCAGCGCTCACGTACGCCCATGCTGGTTCATGAGCGCTGCGCACGTGTCAAGGCCCGGGCGTGTGAGGGCGGTCGCAGTCGCGGGTTCGCCGGGATCGGGCAAGACGACCTTCGGGACCGCGTTGGCCCGCGCCACCGGGTTCGCGCTGCTCGACCTGGACGACGTCGCGGGTGCGCTCACCACCGCGGCGCTCGCGCTCGCCGGCGTGGGCGTGGACGCCCTCGACGACGCGCGACACGGGCCGGCGCTGCGTCACGGGCGCTACGCGTCGCTCGTCGCGACCGCAGTTGCGAACCTGAGTGTCGGGCTCGGCGTCGTGCTGGTCGCGCCGTTCAGCGACGAGCTGCGCGACCGGGTCGCGTGGTCGGCGCTCACGAGCCGGCTCGCGGCGCGGACCGCGCTGTGCTATGTGGACGTGCCGGACGAGCTGCTGCTCGCGCGCCTCGCGCGCCGCGGCGCACCTCGGGACGCGGCGAAGCTCGCCGCGCCGGACGTCTTCGCGGCGACCCGTGCCGCAGTGCGACCCGCGATCGACCACGTCCGCGTCGACGGCACGCGCCCCGTCGAGGACGAGGTCGTCCGGGTCCGCGGCGTGCTCGGCCTCGCGCGCGACGAACGTGGCGCGTGGCCGGGCGGACCGGTCGTGGTGCCGTGCTGATCCTCAACCCGAACGTGTGCGTCGACCGGACGGTCGCGCTCGGCGCGCTCGTTCCCGGCAACGTGCACCGGACCGGGCGCGCTGCGACGACCCTCGGCGGAAAGGGCGTGAACGTCGCTCGTGTCGCGCGGGCGCTCGCCGACCGTGCGTGCATCGTCGGCTTCCTGCCCCGCGTCGACGCCGCGCGGCTCGAGGCGCTCGCGCGGGGCGAGGGCGCGGAGCTCGTCGGCGTCGAGGTCGGCGGGGACGCTCGCGTCGCGACGATCCTCCTCGAGTCGTCCGGCCGCGTGACCGTGCTGAACGAGCCGGGCGTCGAGGTCGACTCGGGCGGTTGGGACGCGCTGCTCGAGCAGGTTCGCGTCCGGAGCGAAGGGCACGCGACGCTCGTGTGCTCGGGGAGCCTGCCACCCGGCTCGCCGGTCGACGCCTACGCGCGCGCAGTCCGCGTCGGCCGGTCGCTCGGCGTCACGACGGTGGTGGACGCGACGGGTCCGGTGCTCGACGCGGCTCTCGGCGAAGGGCCCGACGTCGTCAGCCCGAACCTCTCCGAAGCCGAGGCCGTGCTCTTCGGCCGGACGGACGAGGTCGTGGAGCCGACCGGGCCGGACGTGGTCGAACGCGCCGCGTGGGCGGCGTCCGAGCTCGTGCTGCGAGGGGCGCGGCGGGCGATCGTGAGCGCCGGGAGCCAGGGAGCGGCGTTCTCGTCGGGTGCGTCCGTCGCCTGGTGCGCCGCGCCCGAGGTCCGGGTCGTGAACCCGATCGGCGCGGGCGACTCCCTCGTCGGCGGCCTGGTCCACTCGCTCGAGGCGGGGGAGGCGTTCGACACGGCCGTCCGATTCGCGCTCGCGGTCGCGTCGGCCTCCTGCGAGGAGCCCCTCGCCGGCGGCGTCGACGCCGCGCGAGTCCACGAGCTGCTCGGCTCGCTCGGCGCGTCCGAGCCCGTCGGCGCGGGACCGGGCTGAGGCCGTGACGACCCCGACGCTGCGCGACGTCGCACAGCTCGCCGGCGTGAGCATCAAGACGGTCTCGCGCGTCGTAAACGGCGACGCGGAGGTCGCCGAGTCGACCGCGGGACGCGTCCGCGAGGCGATCGGCTCGCTCGGCTACCGCCCGAACCCTCTGGCTCGCTCGTTGCGCACCGGACGGGACGAGGCGATCGGCCTCGTGGTCGAGACGATCGGCGACCCGTTCTTCGCCGCGGTGACCGAGGCTGTCGAGGAGGCCGCACGCGAGGCCGGGCTGTTCCTCATCATCGCGAGCGCGGGCGCGACGGTCGCCGAGGAGCGCGCGGTCGTGCTCGGGCTGCTCCACCGGTCCGTCTCGGGGCTGATCGTCGTTCCGTGCCTGCTCGACTACGCGCACGAGCAGCTCCCGATCGGCCCGGGTGCGGTCCCGATCGTGTTCATCGACCGCACCCCGGAGGGCGTCGACGCGGACACGGTGGTCGTCGACAACGAGGACAGCGCGCGTCGGGCCACCGCGCACCTCGTGGCCCGGGGTCACCGGCGGATCGCGTTCGTCGGCACGTCGCTCGAGCGCGTCCCGCTCCGGCACCGCCTCGACGGGTACCGGCTCGCGCTCGCCGACGCCGGCATCGACTTCGACCCGCGACTCGTCGTCTCGCACACCCGCGCCCCGGACGGCGACGGTGCGATCCTCGACGGCGTCCTCGCACCCCCCGACCCCGCGACGGCCGTGCTGTCCGCGAACGCGGTCGCCGCGCTTGACGTCGTCCGCGAGCTGCACGGCACGGGGCGCACGGACGTCGCGTTCGTGAGCTTCGACGACTTCCCGATCGCCGACTCGCTCACGCCGCCGGTCACCGTCCACCGTCAGGATCCGACGCTCATGGGTCGGACCGCGACCGATCTCCTGCTGCGCAGGTTGCGCGGCGAGGAGGGACCGGCCCGCCACGTCGTGCTGCCGACGACGTTCCTCGAACGGGGCTCGGGCGAGATCCCGCCTCCGGGCCCGCGCTGACCGCACGACCTCGACGAGACCAGGGAGACACGACATGGCGAACCCGAGACCCACGACGAGCACCCGCGCCGGGCTGGGACCGATCGCGAGGCCGGACGGCACGCTCGCGATCGTCGCGATGGACCAGCGGAACACGTTGCGCAGGATGCTCACGGCCGTGGACCGTCCGACCGGTCCGGAGGAGCTGCGCGCGTTCAAGGTCGACGTGACCGAGGCGCTCAGCCCGGCCGCGAGCGCAGTCCTGCTCGATCCGGAGTTCGGAGTCCCCGCGGTTCGAGAGGCGAAGGCGATGGCCCCGGGCTGCGCGACACTCGTGGCGGTGGAGCCGCCGGAACGCGACACCTGGCAGGGGGAACCGCGCGCGCGCCGCGACCCGGAGCGCACGGCCGCCTGGGTGACGGAGATGGGCGGCGATGCCGTGAAGCTGCTCGTGCAGCTTCGTCCGGACCGTGTGCGCGGGCCCGGCGAGCCGGATCTCGTCGAGGAGGTCGTCTCCGTCGTGCGGGCGGTCGTCGAGGACTGTGCCGCGGCCGGTGTGCCCTCGGTCGTCGAGACGCTCCTCTACGCGCTCCCCGGCGAGGAAGGGCTCGACCCGGGACGGCGCTCGGAGCTCATCGTCGAGTCCGCTCGAATCCTCACCGAGACCCAGCCGGACCTGTTGAAGCTCGAGTACCCGGGGGACGCGGCGGCGTGCAGGGCGGTCGCGGCGGCCGTGAGCGTTCCGTGGGCGATGCTCTCGGCGGGAATGCCGCTCTCCGAGTTCCTCGACGCGGTGCGCACCTCGTGCGACGAGGGCGGCGCATCCGGCTTCATCGCCGGCCGGGTCTACTGGAAGGAGGCGGTCGCGCTCGCGGGCGCGGAGCGGCGCGCGTTCCTCGCCGGCCCGGCGCGCGAGCGGCTCGACCAGTCCCTCGCCGCGATGGAGGGTCGCGCCCGACCGTGGGCGAGCGTGCAGGCCGGCTCGGGCCGGTGAGCGGGCGCAGCGTGCTGCTCGTCGGCATCGACGTCGGGACGACCGTGACGAAGGCCGGCCTCGTCGACGACCGCGGGCGCGAGCTCGCGCGCACCGCCGTGCCTACCTCCTGGGAGGCGGTGCCGACCGGCGGGAACGCGCACCCGGAGGTGCTGTTCTCGTCCGTGCGCGCGGCGCTCGCCGAGCTGCTCGAGGCGGCACCGGCGGGCGACATCGTCGGGTGCGGGATCACGAGCATGGCGGAGACGGTCGTGCTCCTCGACGCCTCGGGCGTCCCGATCGAGCCCGCGGTCGCGTGGTACGACACGAGGGCCGCGGCCGAGCACGACGAGCTGCTCGCGGAGTTCGGCAGCGCGTTCGGGCGCACGACGGGGCTCGGGACCTCGCAGATCCCCACGATCGCGACGCTCCGCTGGCTCGTGCGCAACGTCCCCGGGACCCGAGCCGCGGCGAGAGCGCTCGGCGTCGCCGAATGGATCGCCCACCGGCTCGGGGGCGAGGACGCTGCGGAGGCGTCGATCGCGTCCCGCACCGGCGGCTTCTCCGTCGTGCGCCGCACCTGGTGGTCCGACGCGATCCGCTGGACCGGCGCGCGCGACTCGCTCTTCCCGCCGGTGCGTCAGGCGGGAACGTCGTTCGGCCGCGTGTCGGGCGGAGCGGTGACGGACGGTCTCGAGCGCCTGCGGGGCGCGGTGCTCACCGTCGGCGGGCACGACCACCTGTGCGCGTCGGTCGGCAACGGCGTGACGCGCCCGTCGCAGGTCATGGATTCGTGCGGCACGGCAGAGGCGCTCATACGCTCGGTGGCCGTGGACGACGCCCCCGATCCCTCGGCCGGTCTCGCGCTCGGGATCGAGACCGGCTGCCACGTCCTCCCGGACAGCTACGCCCTCGTGGGCGGTCTCGCGCTCGGGCTCGTGCTCATCCCGCTGCTCGCGAAGCTCGGCGCCCGGACCGAGCACGGGTGCACCTCGCTCGACGCGGAGGCGTTGCTGGTCGACCTCGACGGCATCGCCGAGCTGAGCGACGCCGACGGTCCGGTGCCGCCGGTCGGCGCGTTGCGCGTGACCGACGGCTCCGCGGGGTGGCCCGTGCCGCGCCCGGGCGAGCCCCCGGCGCTCACCTGGCGGCGTGCCCTCGGTCGGGCGGTCGCGGGTTCCCGCGAGCTGCTCGACGGCCTCGAGCAGCTCGGAGGGCCGGTCACCGAGGTCCGGCTGAGCGGCGGCTGGTCCACGAACCCGCTGCTGCGAGAGCTCAAGTCCGCGGCGTTCGTCAACCCGGTGTACCCCCGGGTGGCCGAAGCGGGCATCCGTGGCGCGGCGCTGCTCGCCGGGCTCGCCGCGGAGCGCTTCACCAGCGTGGACGAGCTCCCCGAGCCGGCCGTCGCGGACGAGCTGGTGACGCCGTGAGCGCGCACTCGCCCGGCGCGACGGACCCACCGGGGCACGGGGAGCTCGCCGCGACTACCGCCACGTCGGCGTCGGCCGGCAAGCAGGTCCGCCTCGGCCGCATCTTCGCCGCCGACGGCCGCACGGTCGTGCTCCCCGTCGACCACGGGACGATGCTCGGTCGGGTCGCCGGACTCGAGGACCCGGTCGCAATGATCGAGGCGATGCTCCCACTCGGGTGCGACGCCTTCCTGCTCGGTCCGGGGATCGCGCGCCGGACCGCCGGTCTCTTCGCCCACCGCAGCGCGCCTGCGCGCCTGCTCACCGTCGACACGCACTGGCGGGAAGGGGAAGCCGGTAGGAGCGTGCTCATGACGTCGCTCGAGCGCGCCTGCGCGCTCGGCGTGGACGCCGTGAAGATGCTCATGCCCTGGGACGTCCCACCCGCGGAGCGCGCCGCGACGGCCGCACTCGTCGGCGAGGTCGTCGGGGCCGCGGAGCACCACGGCATCCCGGTGATGCTGGAGCCGATCTGCCTGCGCCTGCCTCGCGGCGACGAGGCGGTCGCGATCGAGGCCGACGGGTGCCGCATGGCCGTGGAGCTCGGGGCGGACATCGTGAAGGTGGCGTACCCGGGGCGCCGGGAGGTGCTCGAGACCTGGTGCCGCGAGCTCGGGGTCCCGGTCGTCGTTCTCGGTGGTCCCGCGGGGGGGAGCGCGGACGAGCTCGTCGAGATGGTCGGCGACGCGATGTCCGCCGGTTCCCGTGGCATCACGATCGGTCGCAGGGTGTGGCAGCGACCGCTCCAGGAGGCGGCGGCGCTCCTCGAGCGCCTCGCAGCCGTCGTCCACCCGGTGGCGGGCTGACGCGCGCATGCCGAGCCCCGACGGAGAGGTGCCGGGAGTGGACGCGACCGCGGGGGAACGCCGTGCGGCGATCGTGACCGGAGGGGCGAGCGGGATCGGCGCCGCGGTTGCCGAGCGACTCGCCTCGCACGGCGCGGAGGTCGCGCTGCTCGACCGGGACGAGGTCGCCCTGCGACGGGTCGTCGACCGAATCTCGACGCGCGGGGAGCGGGCCGCCGCGTTCTGCGTGGACGTGACCGACGCCGAGGCGCTCGAGCGCGCGGTCGACGAGTTCACCGGTCGGACCGGTCGACTCGACGTGCTCGTGACGAGCGCCGGGATCCAGCGCTACGGCGACGTCCTCGAGACCTCGCGCGCGCTCTGGGACGAGGTGTTCGCGGTGAACGTCACGGGCGCGTTCCTCGCGGCTCGCGCGTGCCTGCCCGCGCTCCGGCGCTCACGGCGGGGGGCTGTCGTCGTCGTCTCGTCCGTCCAGGGCGCCGCGAGCCAGACCGGAGTCGTCGCATACGCGGCGAGCAAGGGCGCGCTCGGCGCGTTCGCACGCGCCATGGCCCTAGACGAGGCGCGACACGGGGTGCGCGTGAACACCGTGAGCCCGGGTTCGGTCGAGACGCCGATGCTCCGGGCGTCAGCGGAGCGCTTCGGCGGAGCGGCCGGCGCGGACGAGCTCCTCGACCGGTGGGGACGGGCGCACCCGCTGGGCCGCCTCGCCACCCCGGACGAGGTCGCGTCGGTGGTCGCCTTTCTCGCGAGCGAGGACGCCGCGTTCGTCACCGGCGAGGACGTGCGAGTCGACGGGGGACTGCTCGCCGGGATCCCGGTGCTCCTCCCGGAGCCGGGTCGGTCCGGCGGCGAGCCCGAGGCGCCTCGGTGATGCGCGTCGCCCTCGGGCACGTCGAGACCTTCGACGACGACATCGCGACGTTCGCCCGCCAGCTCGGGCTGCGTGGCGTGCAGCTCCACACGCCGACGAACCTCTCGACCGACGCCGGGCACTGGCGCCTCGACGAGCTCGTCGCGCTGCGCCGGCGCGTCGAGTCGCACGGCCTCGTGCTCGAAGGGCTCGAGAACGTGCCGCGCGCGCACTTCGACCGGGTCCAACAGGGGCTGCCCGGACGCGACGAGCAGCTCGAGGACTTCTGCAAGACCGTCGAGAACATGGGCGCGGCCGGGATCCCGGTGCTCGGCTACAACTTCATCGTCACCTACGTCTGGCGGACGGACGTCGCGGCGAGCGGGCGTGGAGGAGCGCGTGTCACGGCGTTCGACCTCGCACAGGTCGCCGCGGGGAACGCGCTCGCCGGCTACAAGCTCTCCCCGACCGGGGAGCTCGTGGCGCCGGTCACGGCGGAGAAGCTCTGGGCCAACTACCGGTACTTCCTCGACGCGGTGCTACCGGTTGCCGAGCGGGCCGGGGTGCGCCTCGCGCTCCACCCGGACGACCCGCCCGTGGAGGAGCCGATCGGCGGCGCGGCTCGCATCTTCACCTCACCGGAGTCGCTCGTGGCCGCGTCCGAGCTGGCGGGAGGGAGCCCCGCGTGGGGGCTGGACCTGTGCCTCGGGACCGTGTCGGAGATGGGGGGCGAAGAAGCGGTCGATGCCGTGATCGACACGCTCGCCGCGTCGGGCCGTGTGTGCTACGTGCACTTCAGGGACGTCCTCGGCACCGTGCCCTCGTTTCGCGAGTGCTTTCTCGGCGAGGGCAACCTGCGCCCCGAGCGCGTGGTCAAGCGGCTCGCCGACGCCGGTTTCGACGGCTTCGTGATCGACGACCACGTCCCGGCCATGCTTTTCGACGCCGACACGTGGGTGGGCGTCGACACGACCGCGTACTGCAGCCGGGGGCGCGCGCACGCGGTCGGGTACCTCCAGGGGGTGATCGACGCGTGCCGGTGAGTTCGGGTCCCGACGGCGAAGCCCTGCACTGGCTCGGATCGAGCTCGCACCGGGCCGCGCTCGGAGACGAGGCGCGGCGCCTGCTCAGGTTCTTCCGGGCAACGGTCGCCCCCGACGGGTGCTTCGTCGAGCTCGACGACGACGGCCGACCGATGCCCACCGGATGCCCGCCGGCGACCTCTCCCCGCCAGCAGCTCCTCACCGTCGCGCGGGCGGTGCACAGCTACGCGATCGGCGAGCTCCTCGGCGTCCCGGGCTGCGGGTCGATCGTCGAACGCGGGCTCGCAGAGATCGTGGAGCGACACCGGGACGACCGCGCCGGCGGGTACTTCGCGTCGGTGACCTCCTCCGGTCCGCTCCTCGACACGAAGAGCGCGTACGACCACGCGTTCGTCCTACTCGCGGCGTCGAGCGCGACGAGTGCCGGGCACGACGCGGCCGGCCCGCTCTTCGAGGACGTCCTCGGCGTCATCGACGAGCACTTCTGGTCCGAGCGCGACGGTGCGACGGCGGAGACGTTCAGCCGCTCGTGGGAGGAGACCGAGCCGTACCGGGGCGCGAACTCGAACATGCACCTGTGCGAGAGCTTCCTCGCGGCTGGTGCGCTGACCGGCGACGCCGCACTCGGCCACCGCTCGGTGCGCATCGCGCAAAGGCTGATCGACGGCTATGCGCGGAGCAACGGCTGGCTCCTCCCCGAGCACTACGACCGCGACTGGCAGGCGCTGTTCGAGTACAACGCCGACAAGCCGGACGACCCGTTCCGCCCCTACGGGGCGACGATCGGGCATCTCGTCGAGTGGTCGCGGCTTCTGATCGGCGCGTGGCTGCTCGAAGGAGCGCGCGACGCCTGGCTGCCGGACGCAGCGCGGGCGCTGTTCGCACGAGCCGTCGCGAGCGGGTGGGACGCGGTGAACGGCGGGCTCGTCTACACCGTCGGCTGGGACGGCGCACCGGTGAACGACGACCACTACTGGTGGCCCGTCGCCGAGGGGATCGGGACGAGCAGCTATCTCGCGCGGGTGACCGGCGACGCGTCCTACGAGGCGTGGTACCGGCGCTTCTGGGACTTCGCGGCCGCGCACCTCGTGGACCACGACCGCGCGGGCTGGTACGCGCAGCTGGACCGCGAGAACCGGCGCAAGGTGCATCCCTGGTACGGAAAGCCCGACCTGTACCACGTGCTGCAGGCGTGCGTGCTACCTGCCTACCGTCTCGCGCCGAGCGTCGCGGCCGCGGTCATCGCCGGCGAGGACCACGGCACGGGTGAGTCCACGTGACGTCCGGTCAGGGGGGCCGGGCGCGCGGCCCCGCCTTCCTGTTCGACCTCGACGGCACGCTGCTCGACAGCGTCTACCAGCACGTCGTCGCGTGGCACGAGGCGCTGCTCGACGCCGGGATCGCGGTGCCCGCGTGGAGCGTGCACCGCAGGATCGGGATGAGCGGGGGACTGTTCCTCGGCGCGCTCGCCCACGAGACGGGACGGGCGTTCGACGAGCACGACGTGGCCCGCCTGACCGCGGCGCACGCCGCGGCGTTCGAGCGCATGCGCGCGTCGGTCCGTCCACTCCCGGGGGCGAGGGAGCTGCTCGCCCACCTGAGCGAGCGCGAGGTGCCGTGGGCGATCGCGACGAGCGGGCTGGACGCATCGGCGAGGCCCGCGCTCGCGCTGCTCGGGGCGCCCGGCGCGGTGCTCGTGACGCGCGACGACGTGCGGTACGCGAAGCCAGATCCCGACCTGTTCCTCGCCGCAGCCACCGCGATCGGTGCGGACCCGTCGCACTGTCTGGTCGTGGGGGATTCGGTGTGGGACCTGCTCGCGGCGCGACGCGCCCGGATCCTCGGGCTCGGCGTCATGACCGGCGGGTACGGGGCCGGCGAGCTCGAGCGCGCGGGCGCGTACCGTGTCTACGAGGATCCCGCGGACCTGCTCGAGCGGCTGTACGAGGTCGGCGTGCGCCCGAGCTGATCGGGCGCCTCACGTCGCCGCACCCCGTCGCGGCCCAGTGGCGGGGGCGGCCGGGTGCCGCCGGCCGGTGGCCGGCCGAGGGTCAGCTCTGCTCGATGAAGATGCACTCGCCGGGGCACTCCTCGGCGGCTTCGGTGACCGCGTCCTCGAGGCCGCCGGGGACCGCGACCATGCCCTGGGCTCCACCCGGGTCGCTCATCACGGTGTCGCCGTCCTTCACGTACGCGAGCCCGTCGTCGAGCAGGGTGAAGACCGACGGGCAGATCTCCTCGCAGAGACCGTCACCCGTGCACAGATCCTGGTCGATCCAGACCTTCATGCCGCTCGGCGCTCCTTCGTCGTCCCGGGGGTCCGTCGTGGCGCGCCGCGCGCGCCCATCCGCACCTGGGTGCGCGACGGTAAACCGCCGCCCCGGGGGTGTCAAGGAAGTGTAGGGGCTCGCAGCCCGCGCGTGGACGCGTCGTGCACGCGGCGGAGCTGGGGCACGACGGTCACGGCACAGTCCGGCGTGGCGCGACGACGGCCGCTTCGGGGTGCGTGCCGGTGTAGGGTCCGCGTGTCGGGGAACGTGCTCGACGAGGAGGTGGTCCTGGCGATGGACGACGAGACGCTTGCGGGGCTCCGGACGGAGCTCGAGGCCGCGGAGTCCGAGGTGGCGGAGCTGCGCCACCGCCTGCAGGAAGCGCCGCAACGCGTGCGCGTCCTCGAGGAGCGGCTCCTCGAGGTGACCGGTCAGCTGAGCCACGCGCTCTCGCAGAACGAGAAGCTGACCTTCACGCTCCAGCAGGCCAAGGAGAACATCGCCGCCCTCCGGGAGGAGGTCGACAAGCTGACCCAGCCCCCCAGCGCGTACGGCACGTTCCTACAGGCCAACGACGACGGCAGCGTGGACGTGTTCGCGAGCGGCCGGAAGATGCGGGTCGCGCTCCACCCCGCGCTCGACGCGCGCGAGCTGCGCCGCGGCCAGGAGATCGTGCTGAACGAGTCGCTCAACGTGGTGCTCGCGCGCCACTACGAGCAGTCGGGCGAAGTCGTCACGATCCAGGAGATGCTCGACGACGGTCGCCGGGCACTCATCGTGGGACGAGCGGACGAGCAGCGGGTCGCCGAGCTCTCCGACGAGCTCGCGGGCGTGCGCCTGCGGGCGGGTGACAGCGTGCTGATGGACAGCCGCACGCAGCTGCTCCTCGAGAAGCTGCCGCGTCAGGAGATCGAGGAGGTCGTGCTCGAGGAGGTCCCGGACATCACGTACGCGGACATCGGCGGGCTCGACAGCCAGATCGAGGCCATCACCGACGCGGTCGAGCTGCCGTACATGCACCGCGAGCTGTTCGCCGAGCACGAGCTGCCGGCGCCGAAGGGCATCCTTCTCTACGGCCCGCCCGGATGCGGCAAGACGCTCATCGCGAAGGCCGTCGCGAACTCGCTCGCGAAAAAGGTCGCCCAGATCACGGGCAACGAGAACGTCCGGAGCTACTTCTTGAACATCAAGGGCCCGGAGCTCCTGAACAAGTACGTGGGCGAGACCGAGCGCCAGATCCGCCTCGTCTTCCAGCGGGCGCGAGAGAAGGCCGAGGAGGGCGTACCGGTCATCGTTTTCTTCGACGAGATGGACTCGCTGTTCCGCACGCGCGGCACCGGGATCAGCTCGGACATGGAGTCGACCATCGTGCCGCAGCTGCTCGCCGAGATCGACGGTGTCGAGGCCCTCCGCGACGTCATCGTCATCGGCGCCTCGAACCGTGAGGACCTCATCGACCCCGCGATCCTCCGCCCGGGCCGCCTCGACGTGAAGATCAAGATCGAGCGGCCCAACGAGGCCGCGGCGCAGCAGATCTTCGCGCGCTACTTCACGACACGGCTGCCGCTCGACCCCGGGGACGTCGCGACCCTCGGCGGCGGCGACCCGCACAAGGCGGTGCAGGCGATCATCGAGAAGACCGTCGCCGAGATGTACCGGGCCGACGACGAGAACCGCTTCCTCGAAGTCACTTACCAGAACGGCGACAAGGAGGTCCTGTACTTCAAGGACTTCTCGTCCGGGGCGATGATCGAGAACATCGTGCGGCGGGCGAAGAAGCTCGCGATCAAGCGGGTCCTCGCCGGCGACGGGCGCGGGATCAGGCTCGCGGACCTTCTCGAGTCCATCAAGCAGGAGTACAAGGAGAACGAGGACCTGCCGAACACGACGAACCCCGACGACTGGGCGAAGATCTCCGGCAAGAAGGGCGAGCGCATCGTGTACGTGCGCACGATCTTCGACCACGGCGACGACACCCGCGGCGGACGGGCGATCGAGCGCGTCGGCACGGGCCAGTACCTGTAGCCGGCGCGCAACAGGTCTTGCGGTAGCGTCGCCTACGTGGCCATCGCCAAGGTCTACGGCATCGAGACCGAGTACGGCGTCCAGGTCGTCGGGGGTGCTGACGGCAACCCGACCACGGCCTCCTCCGTGCTCATCAACTCCTACGTCGCCCAGCTCGCCGGTCGGGTCGGCTGGGACTTCGAGGACGAGTCACCTGGGCGGGACGCGCGCGGCTACGTGCGCGAGGGGGCGATGCCCCCCGAGGTCGAGACGCATCTCGTGAACACGGTCCTCACGAACGGCGCGCGCTTCTACGTGGACCACGCGCACCCCGAGTACTCCTCGCCCGAGTGTGCGACGCCGCTCGAGCTCGTGACCCAGGACCGCGCCGGGGAGCTCGTGCTCGAGCGCGCGATGGTCGCGGCGCGCCGGGCGCTCCCGCCTGGCGAGGAGATCGTCGTCTACAAGAACAACTCGGACGGCAAGGGGAACTCGTACGGCTGCCACGAGAACTACCTGATGGATCGCGCGGTGCCGTTCGCCCGGCTCGCGCGCGAGGTGACCGCGCACCTCGTGACCCGGCAGGTCTACACGGGCGCGGGCAAGGTCGGCTGCGAAGCCGATCCTGGATCGGCACCGGCGTTCGAGATCACGCAGCGCGCGGACTTCTTCGAGGAGGAGATCGGCCTCGAGACGACGCTCAAGCGCCCGATCGTGAACACCCGCGACGAGCCGCACGCCGACGCGACGAAGTACCGCCGCCTCCACGTGATCACCGGCGATGCCAACCTCTCGGAGGTCGCGACGTTCCTCAAGGTCGGCGTCACCGCGCTCGTGCTGCTGCTCATCGAGGACGGCGTCCTCGACGGGCGCGAGCTCGTCCTCGCCCGACCGGTTCCTGCGATGCGGGCGGTCTCCCACGACCTCGCGCTCGACGAGCCGCTCGAGCTCGTGAGCGGGGAGACGATGACCGCGCTCGACGTGCAGTGGGAGCTGTACGGCGCGGCACGCAAGTACGCCGAGGAGCGCGGCCTCGAGGAGATCGGCCCGGACGGCGCCGGCCGACAGGTCCTCGACCGGTGGGAGTCCGTCCTCGCGGCGCTCGAGGCCGAGCCCGCGGCGCTGCGCCACCAGCTCGACTGGGTCGCGAAGCGCGAGCTCATCGACGCGTACTGCGCGCGCCACGGCTGCGGTCTCGACGATCACCGTGTCGCCGCGCTCGACCTCCAGTACCACGACATCCGTCCCGAGCGGTCCCTGTTCCGCCGGCTGAAGATGGAGCGGCTCGTCGACGACGCCGCCGTGGAGGCGGCGGTCACCTCGCCGCCGACCGATACCCGCGCGTACTTCCGTGGGGAGTGCCTGAAGCGCTTCGGACCGTCGATCGTGGCCGCGAACTGGGACTCGATCGTCTTCGACCTCGGCGGCGACCCGTTGCGCCGGGTTCCGATGATGGAGCCGCTGCGGGGGAGCGCGGCGCATGTCGATACGCTCTTCGATGGTTGTGACAGCGCAGCCGAGCTGCTCCGTCGGCTCGGCGCCTAGGAGGACGTGGACCGATGACTGAGCGGGAGCTGAAGAAGCGCACGGCGCCCCCGAAGGAGGCACCGGAGGTCGTCGAGGAAGCACCGCCGTCGACCGAGCGCGGCGACCGCCTGAAGGCCGAGATCGACGACCTGCTCGACGAGATCGACGAGGTGCTCGAAGACAACGCCGAGGAGTTCGTCCGGAACTACGTGCAAAAGGGCGGTGAGTGAGGTCGAGCACGGGCCGCAGCCGCACCGCTAGGGTGCGTGCCCGATGAGCCTCTACCTGTTCACCGCGGGCGACGACCCCGGGCCGAGCTTCGCGGACCTACTCCGAAGGGTTCAACCGAGCGCAGCCCACCCGGACGCGCCTAAGCCGGCCACCGCGGGCCTTCCCGGCGAGATTCGGCACGCGACGACGATCGCTGCACTGCGCTACGCGGGCGGCGTGATCATGGCGGGCGACCGCAGGGCGACCGAGGGCGTGAGCATCGCGCACCGCTCGATCGAGAAGGTCTTTCCGGCGGACCGGTTCTCGGCGGTCGCGATCGCGGGCGCCGCCGGCCCGGCCATCGAGATGGTCCGGCTGTTCCAGACCCAGCTCGAACACTACGAGAAGGTCGAGGGCACCGTCCTCAGCCTCGAGGGCAAGGCGAACCAGCTCGCGCAGATGGTCCGCTCCCACCTTCCGATGGCGATGCAGGGCCTCGCGGTCGTCCCGCTGTTCGCCGGCTGGGACGCGCTGCGCGAGACGGGACGGATCTTCACCTACGACGTCACGGGCGGACGGTACGAGGAGACGGACTTCCACGCGACCGGCTCGGGCGGGCGGGACGCGAAGACGACGATCAAGCTCGGCTACCGGGACGCGATGAGCCGGGACGACGCGGTCGAGCTCGCGCTCGAGGCGCTGTTCCAGGCCGCGGACGAGGACGCCGCGACTGGCGGCCCGGACCTCGTGCGCGGGATCTTCCCGATCGTCGCGACCGTCGACGTCACGGGCTTCGCGCGGGTCCCCGACGACGAGGTGGCCGCACGGTTCGCCGCCTTCCTCGAGCGGCGCCGGGGCGCGGTCCGCGGCGGGGGTGACCCGTCATGACCATGCCGTACTACGTCGCGCCCGAGCAGGTCATGAAGGACCGGGCCGAGTACGCGCAGAAGGGGATCGCGCGCGGCCGGTCGCTCGTCGCCGTGACCTACGACGACGGCATCCTCGTCGTCGCGGAGAATCCGTCGCGCACCCTCCACAAGATCAGCGAGATCTACGACCGCGTCTGCTTCGCCGGGGTCGGCAAGTACAACGAGTTCGACCAGCTCCGGGTCGCCGGCATCCGTCACGCGGACACCAAGGGCTACGCGTACTCCCGGGACGACGTCGACGCTCGCTCGCTCGCGAACCTGTACGCGCAGTACCTCGGCCAGGTGTTCACGCACGAGATGAAGCCGCTCGAGGTGGAGATCCTCGTCGCGGAGCTCGGCACGAACGAGCAGGGCAACCGCCTGTACCACATCGCGTACGACGGGACGGTCGTCGACGAGCAGCGCTCGACGGTCCTCGGGGGCGACGCGGACGCGATCGCGGCCCGCCTCGACCAGGCCTACTCGGCCGGCTGGTCGCTTCGCGACGCGCTGCGAGCGTGCGTCTCCTGCCTCGCGGGTCCGGAGCGAACCCTTCGCGCGGAGGAGATCGAGGTCGCGGCGCTCAGCCGCGGGAACGGCCGCCGGACCTTCCGCCGGCTCGAGGGCACCGAGCTCGTCGAGCTGCTCGGGAGCTGACGGCGTGCGCGCGCGGCCACTTCCGCGCCGCCTGCCCGCGCCCCGCACGGGCCAGACGGAAGTAGCTTGACCCCGTGGACCGCCGGATCTTCGGGCTCGAGAACGAGTACGGCGTCACCTGCACGCTTCGCGGGCAGCGCCGCCTGAGCCCGGACGAGGTCGCGCGCTATCTGTTCCGACGCGTCGTGAGCTGGGGTCGCTCCTCGAACGTGTTCCTCGAGAACGGCGCGCGCCTCTACCTGGATGTCGGCAGCCACCCCGAGTACGCGACCCCCGAGTGCGACGCGATCGAGGACCTCGTCGCTCACGACAAGGCGGGGGAGCGGATCCTCGACGGGCTCGTCGCCTCCGCCGAGGCGCGGCTACGCGACGAAGGCATCCGCGGCGTCGTCTACCTGTTCAAGAACAACACGGACTCGGCGGGCAACTCCTACGGCTGCCACGAGAACTACCTCACGAGCCGACGGGACGACTTCGCCCACTACGTGCAGGTGCTCATCCCGTTCCTCGTGACCCGGCAGATCTACTCCGGCGCGGGCAAGGTGCTCCAGACGGCGCGCGGCGCGGTGTACTGCATGTCCCAGCGCGCGGAGCACATCTGGGAAGGGGTGTCCTCCGCGACGACGCGCTCGCGCCCGATCATCAACACCCGCGACGAGCCCCACGCGGACGCCGAGCGGTTCCGCCGGCTCCACGTCATCGTCGGCGACTCGAACATGAGCGAGTACGCGACCTATCTGAAGGTCGGGGTCATGAGCATCCTGCTCCGCATGCTCGAGGATCCCGGGGTGGTGCTGCGTGACATGACGCTCGAGGACCCGATCCGGGCGATCCGCGAGATCAGCCACGACCTCACGTGCCGCCGGCGCGTCCGCCTCGCGAACGGCCGCGAGGCGAGTGCCTTCGACATCCAGCAGGAGTACCTGTCGCGCGCCGTCCGGTACGCGGAGACACGGGGGCTCTCGCCGATGGAGGGCCGCGCGCTCGCGATGTGGCAGCACTGCATGGACGGGATTGAAAAGGACCCGCTCGGCCTCGACCGCGAGTGCGACTGGGTCATAAAGCACCGGCTCGTCGAGGGCTACCGGGCGCGCCACGACCTGCCGCTCGGCGCACCCCAGGTCGCCCTGCTCGACCTCCAGTACCACGACGTCTCGCGCGAGCGGGGGATCTTCTACCGGATGCAGGCGAAGGGCGCAGTCGAGCGGATCGTGACGGACGCGGCGATCGACGACGCGATGGAACACGCGCCGGCCACGACGAGGGCGCGGCTGCGGGGCGAGTTCATCCGACGGGCGAAGGAGCGCCGCCGGGACTTCACGGTCGACTGGGTCCACCTGAAGCTCAACGACCAGACCCAGCGGACGGTGCTGCTCAAGGACCCCTTCCGGGCCCACGACGAGCGCGTCGAGCGGCTCATCGAGTCGATGTGAGCCGGTCGACCCTCGACCCCGACGCCGACGCCTCGCCGAGGAGCGGCGGGGACGCACCCGCGGCGAGCCGGTCGTCGGGTCGCGTCCTACGGCGCGGCCCGGGCGGGCGCGCGCGGCGGGTCGCGTTCGAGTGGGGCACGATCGTGGTCGCGGCGGCGGTTCTCGCGGTGCTGCTCCGCACCTTCGTCCTCCAGGCGTTCTACGTGCCGTCGGGGTCAATGGAGCCGACACTGCAGGTCGGGGACCGCATCCTCGTGGACAAGCTCGCATTCTCGGCGTCCTCGCTCCGCGACGGCGACGTCGTCGTCTTCGCCCGTCCGCCCGGCGACGTGGCGGGCGTCTGCGAGGACCCGACCGCGAAGGACCTCGTGAAGCGGGTGGTCGCTTCGCCGGGCCAGACGATCTACTCGCGTGGGAACACGATCTACGTCGACGGCCGCCCGCAGCCCGAACGCTACCTGCCGCCGCACACGGTCCTCGGCAAGCCCGTGCGACGCCAGCGCATCCCTCCGGGGCGCTACTACGTCATGGGCGACAACCGGTCCCAGTCGTGCGACAGCCGCTACTGGGGGACGATCCCGGGCTCGACGATCGTGGGGCGTGTTGTCGCGGTCGTGTGGCGCCACGGCCGTCCCGCGCTCCATGGCGTGTGAGCGCCGGAGCCGCGGGGCCGGCCGCTGCGCCCGCACCACGACCCCCTTGTAGACTCCGACCGTGGGATTCCTCGACCCGGCGAAGATCCTCGTCGTGCTCGTCCTGGCGCTCATCGTCCTCGGACCCGAGCGCCTGCCGAAAGCGGCGCGCCAGCTCGGAGCCGCGTGGCGCGAGCTCACGAGGGTCCGCGACCAGGTGACGGAGGAGATCCGCTCCGCGATCCCCGACCTCGACCTTCCGAACATCCCGCGCCTGCCGACCAACATGGTGTCCGGGTTCATCGCCGACCTGACCAAGCCGTCCGTGTCCGGGGTCGGGGGCGAAGCCGCCGGGGACGAGGGTGTCACCGCCGAGGTCGACGACCTGCACGACGAGGTGCTGTCGACGTCCGCGACGGGCCTCGTCGGAGACGAGTCGGCGACGGGCACGCCGTCGGGGCCCGGTGCGGTGCCGGCGGTGCGATCCGACGCCGGAGGGTCGGCGCGGGGCACCGACTCGCTCGCGGCGCGATCCGGAGCGTCACGAGCCCCACGCGCGAGCACCGAGCACGTGCCGCTACTCGCCGACGACCCGAGCATGAACTGAGCCCGGCGCGCGCGCCGGCACCGAAGTAGGGACATGGCGACCTTGATCAGAAGGCGGAGCGGGCCGCGTCCGTCGCCGGACGCGATGACGCTCAGCGAGCACCTCGGCGAGCTGCGCCGGCGACTCGTGGTCTGCGTCGTCGCGTTCGTCGTCGCGGCGGTCGTCGCGTACGTCTTCTACCCGCACATCCTGCTCGCCTTCGAGCACCCGTACTGCGCGACGCTGCCGAAAGGCAGCGCGTGCGCGCTCTACGTGACCGGTCCGCTCGAGGCGTTCGGCATCCGGCTGAACGTCACGGCGTACGGGGGCCTCGTGCTCGCGTCGCCCGTCCTGCTCTTCCAGCTCTGGCGGTTCGTCACCCCGGGCCTTCGGGCGAACGAGAAGCGCTACGCCGTGCCGTTCACGGTGGCCACGGTCGCCCTCTTCTGCTTCGGAGCGTTCGTCGCCTGGCTCACGTTCCCGCACGCCCTGGGCTTCCTCCACGCGGTCGGCGGGCCGGGCATCAAGGACATCTTCTCGCCGTCGAAGTACCTGACCTTGATCATGGCCCTCATGGCGATCTTCGGGCTCACGTTCGAGTTCCCGGTCGTGCTCATCGCGCTCGAGCTCGCGGGGGTGCTCTCACCCGCGCGCCTGCGCAAGTGGCGCCGGCCGGCGATCGTCATCATGGTGCTCGTCGCGGCCGTCGTCACCCCGAGCTCGGACCCGTTCTCGATGCTCGCGCTCGCGGTGCCGATGCTCGTGTTCTACGAGGTGTCGATCGTCGTCGGCAAGCTGCTCGGCAAGTGAGCCTGCCGGCGGGTGACCTCGCCGGGGAACCTCCTCGCGACGGGGGATCGGACACCGCGGCGCTGCGCACGCGCTTCCTCGGCGACCACCCCTTCCCGCTCGACCCGTTCCAGGTCGACGCTCTCGACCTGCTCGACGCCGGGAGGTCGGTTCTCGTCGCCGCGCCGACGGGCTCGGGCAAGACCCTCGTCGCCGAGTACGCGATCGCTCGCGCGCTCGCCGAGGGCGGGCGCGCGTTCTACACGACGCCGCTCAAGGCGCTGTCGAACCAGAAGTACGGCGACCTCGCCCGCACCTACGGCGAGCGGCGCGTCGGGCTGCTGACAGGCGACGTGTCGCTGAACGGTGGGGCGGACGTCGTCGTGATGACCACCGAGGTGCTGCGGAACATGATCTACGCGGGCCCTCAGCAGCTCGCGCGGCTGCGCTGTGTCGTGCTCGACGAGGTCCACTACCTCGAGGACCGCTACCGCGGCGCGGTGTGGGAGGAGATCATCCTGTCGGCCCCCCCGTCGGTCGTGCTCGTCTGCCTCTCGGCGACGGTGTCCAACGCCGAGGAGCTCGCCGGGTGGATCCACGGGGTGCGTGGCGCGACCGGCGCGGTGATCGAGGAGCGGCGCCCGGTCGAGCTCCGCCACCTCTACCTCGTCGGAGACCGCTACTCCGAGGAACTTCACCTGCTTCCGACGTTCGTCGACGGGACGCCGAACCGCGAGGCGATCGCGCTCGACGAGCGGTCGCACCGCGTGAGCCGGGAGCGCGGCCCCGCGAGACGGCCGCCGCCGCGCGCCGGTCGGCAGCGTCTCTACCGTCCCCGGCGCGTCGAAGTCGTCGAGCGGCTCGACGACGAGGACCTCCTTCCGGCGATCTTCTTCGTCTTCTCCCGGCAGGGATGCGACGACGCGGCCCGCCAGTGCGTCGAGGCCGGACTGCGGCTGACCTCGATCGAGGAGCGTGCACACATCCGCGAGATCGCGGAGCGCCACGTGGAGCGGCTGTCGGACGCCGACCTGGCCGTCCTCGGCTTCGCTCGGTTCCTCGTCGGGCTCGAGGCCGGAATCGCCTCGCACCATGCCGGCATGGTCCCGCCGTTTCGCGAGACCGTCGAGGAGCTGTTCGCGGACGCGCTCGTGCGAGTCGTCTTCGCGACCGAGACGCTCGCGCTCGGCATCAACATGCCGGCGCGCACCGTCGTCATCGAGAGCCTCTCGAAGTTCTCGGGGAACGGGCACGCAGACCTCACCCCCGGCGAGTACACGCAGCTCACCGGGCGCGCCGGCCGGCGCGGCATCGACGAGGTGGGGTATGCGGCCGTGCTGTGGTCGCCGTTCCACACCTTCGGCGAGGTCGCGTCACTCGCCTCCGCCCGCAGCCGCGCGCTCCGTTCGTCGTTCCGCCCGACGTACAACATGGCGGTCAACCTCGTGCGCCGGTACTCGCGCGACGACGCGTACCGCCTCGTGCGCTCGTCGTTCGCCCAGTACCTCAGCGAGGCCCCGCTCACGCGCCAGCTCGACGCGGTGCTCGGCGTCCTCGCGAGGCGGGGGTACCTGTCCGGGTGGAGGGTCACGACGGCCGGGACCCGGCTCGCGGGCATCTACCACGACTGCGATCTGCTCGTCGCAGAGGCGCTCTCGACCGGGCTGCTCGACGGGCTGGACGGGCCCAGCCTCGCAGCGCTCGTGTCCGGCTTCACGTTCGAGGCGCGGCGTGCGTCAGGCGCGCCAACGCTCCCGACCGGGCAGCTCGTCCAACGGTTCGCGCAACTCGACGCGCTCGCGGAGGAGCTGCGTGCCGAAGAGCGCGCCGCGGGTCTCCCCCGCACGAGGCAGCTGGACGGAGGGTTCGCGGCACTCGCGTACGACTGGGCGAAAGGGTCGGACCTGCGCCGGCTGCTCGCGCTCCCCGCGAGGGGCCGCCGTCACGATGGCCCGGACGTAGCTCAGGCCATGACCGGCGGCGACTTCGTCCGGAACGTGAAGCAGCTCGTCGACCTGCTCCGCCAGATCGGCACGGTCGACTCCTCCGGCACCGCAGGGACGATCGCCCGCCAGGTCGCCGAGCAACTCGTGCGCGGGGTCGTCGCGGCATCCTCGGGCGTCCCGACCGTGGCCCTCGCCGGCGAAGCCGAGGTCGGGGACGATCCGCGTGGGTGCTGACCGCTTCCCGTAGTCTCTGCGGGGCATGTTCGGTTACGCCACGGAGGCCTTCGACGAGCAGGAGCGCGAGCTGCTGCGCCACTACGTCACGAACCTCGACGGCCCGGTCTTCGCGCTCGTCAACCTTCCCGAGGTCGTGAAGGGTGCCCTCTTCGCCCGCTACTCGCGCTCCTCGAAGAGCCTGCGGCGTCTGTTCCTCGACGAGTTCGTCGCGGACCTCGACGTGCGCGGGGACGCGACCGTCGACGCGACGATCGGCTTGCGGCGCGCGGAGGAGCTGTACGCGCGGGTGTTCGGCGACTACGGCGACGACTCGGTCGCCCAGCTCGGTGGCGTCCACCTCGCGTGCGAGCAGGCGTCGAACCTGCTCACGAAGGTGCTCGAGCGTGGCCGGCTCATGTCGTACCTGGAGCAGTCGACGCGGTACATCCCGTACGACAGCCGGCTGCAGACCGGGCACTACCGGTACCACCGCGACCCCGCCGTGCTCGAGTCCCCGCTCGGCGCGCGCTACGTGGGCGAGATGGACCGGATGTTCGACACGTACGCCGAGCTGCTCCCGAGTCTCGAGGCCCACCTACGCCGGGCGCACCCGCAGCCCGGGCAGGTTTCCGACCTCGCGTACCGCCAGTCGGTCCGCGCGAAGGCCCTCGACGCGCTGCGCGGCCTGCTGCCCGCGGGCTCGCTCTCGAACGTCGGGGTCTACGGGTCGGGGCAGTCGTTCGAGCAGCTCATCCTGCGGATGCGCGCGGACCGGCTGCCCGAGGCGCGTCGGTACGCGGAGCTGATGCTCGACGAGCTCCGCAAGGTGATCCCGTCGTTCCTCACCCGGCTCGACCGACCCGACCGCGGTGGCGAGTGGGTTGACTACCTGTCCCAGCGCGAGGACGCGATGGACTTCCTGGTCGCCCGGCTCTGGCCCGGCGCCCAGCCGGGCGACGGCGCCGCCTCGACGGACACGTCGGTCGAGCTCGTCGACTTCGATCCCCGCGGCGAGGAGAAGGTGCTCGCGGCGATGTGCTACCCGTACTCGTCGGAGCCGGAGCACGTGATCGCCGAGCGTGTGCGCCGGCTCCGGGCGCACGAGCGCGCGGCGCTCGTCGGCGCGTACGTCGGCGACCGACGCAACCGCCGGCACCGGCCGGGTCGTGCGCTCGAGCGCACCTCCTACCGCTTCGACGTGGTCTCCGACTACGGGGCGTTTCGCGACCTGCAACGCCACCGGATGCTCACGGTCGAGTGGCAGCCACTCGGGACGTCGCTCGGGTGGCGCGTGCCCGAGACCGTCGCCGAGGCCGGGCTCGAGCGCGCGTTCGCCGAGTCGATCGAGCGCTCCGGGGAGCTGCACATGTCGATGCGCGACACATTCCCCGAGCAGGCCGGCTACGCGGTCGCGCTCGCGTTCAACATCCGCTACGTGCTCCAGATGTCCGCGCGCGAGGCGATGCACGTGCTCGAGCTGAGGAGCGGGCCCCAGGGCCATCCCTCCTACCGCCGGATCGCCCAGGAGATGCACCGCCAGATCGCGGATCGGGCCGGCCATCGTGCGCTCGCGGCCGCGATGTCGTTCGTGGACCACTCCGACGCAGAGCTCGGTCGGCTCGAGTCCGAGGAGCGCGCAGCGGCGCGACGCGGCGAGCTCGGGGGCTCGCCCCTTGACGCGGCCGTCTCCCATGGGCATGAATAGACCTACCCCGCATTCGGGTCGCCCGTTCGTGGAGCTTCCGTCAGTCGCTCCGGGAGATCTCGGTGGGGCAGTTGCGCACGACGTGGTCCGGGGGGCTGAGTAGCAAACGTCCGGCATCGCACGCGGCTCCGCCGCACGCGTCTCGCCGGGCGGCCCCAAAGGCTCCCTGGACCCGTGCGCGCGGCGCGAGCGCCCGCGGCCCGATCTGCTCCCGTCACCCCGCGGGGAATCGCCGTCGCATCTTCGTGGTTCATGTCCGGTGCGCTTGCCGTATAGTGACCGCGCCTGCGGACGGCTCCGACGCGCGAGCGTCGGGCGGTCTGCGCCCGGCGCGACGGCACCCGGCGAACGATCCTGACGACGACGAGGAAGTGCATGCCAAGCGATATGGGTGAAGAGGCCGACGTCGAGCTGGAGGAGGAGGAGCTCGAGGACCTCGGCGACGACGCGGCGCTCGACGAGGACCTCGACGAGGACGCGCTCGATGAGGACGCCCTCGGAGACGACGACGACGAGCTGATCGAAGTGAGCGGCGACGACGTCCTCGACGTCGTCGAGGGCGACCTGCCGGTCGTTGTGCCACTTGTGGCCGACGCGGAGGACGCGAGCTCGGACGACGACGACGAAGAAGAGGACGACGACGACGTGGAGGCGAGCCTCGACGTCATCTTGAAGGAGCGACTCGTCGTCGAGGACGACGAGGAGGAAGAGGAGGAGGAAGAGGTCCCGGACGCGGAGGACCGCGCAGACGGAACCCAGCGTGTGCTCCCGAAGCAGCCCGGCGAGTTCGTCTGCCAGTCCTGCTTCCTGGTCAAGAGCGAGATCCAGCTGGCCGATCGGGGCCGGATGCTCTGTCGCGACTGCGTGTGACGGCCACGCCGCGAGAGCCGCAGGCGCCGGCGCGGCCGGGGCCCGCCGGCGAACTGCTCGGGAAGAGACGACGTGCCTGACGACCGACCGCTCGTGGAGCAGCTCCTCGACGTCGTGCTCTACGCGCCCGTCGGCGTGCTCACGACCGTGGCAGAGCACCTTCCCGGAGTCGTCGCGAAGGGTCGCACGCGGCTCGAGTCACGGGTCACGGTCGCCCGAATGGTCGGCAGGTTCGCCGTCGGCGAGGCTCGCCGGCGCGTCGAGCGCGAGGTCGCCCGCGCCGGAGGCGTGAGACAACGGGACGAGCCCACGGTTGCGACCGACCTGGCCGACGCATCCTCGCCGTCTCCGGACGCTACCTCGGCAGGTCCGGCCCCAGCCGTCGAGGGGCTCGCGATCCCGGGTTACGACTCACTCGCGGCGTCCCAGGTCGTGCAGCGCCTCGGTGCGCTTTCTCCCGAGGAGCTCGACGCGATCAGGCGGTACGAGGAGGCCACTCGCGGCCGCCGGACGATCCTCGGGCGCATCGCGCAGCTTCGGGGCGACGACAGTGCCGGAGGCTGAGGGCGACGGCCGAGACGTCCGGCACGGCGCTCGACTCGCTCGGCGTGCCGACCTGTCAGAGCTCGCCCGGTTGGCCGCCGACGCGCGCCGTGCGATGGACGCCGCACGTGGCGGTCGCTGCGCGATCGAGGAGGGGCTCGGTCCCCCCGACGACACCGCGCTGAGGGCAATGCTCGACGGCCGCGACGCCGTCGTCGTCGCGGGCGTCTACGAAGGCGTCGTAGTCGGCATCGGCGTCGGCGCAGCGCGGTGGGGGATGGGGACCGTGCCGACGGGTCAGGTCCGGACGCTCTACGTCGAACCCGGCGCCAGAGGCGTCGGCGTCGGCGAGGCCGTGCTCGACGCGCTCGTGGCCTGGTGCGCCGCCCGGGGGTGCCGTGGCGTCGACATCACGACGCTGCCCGGAGATCGCGAGACCAAGTCGCTCCTCGAGCGTGCGGGCTTCGCCGCGCGAAGCGTCGTTATGCACCGGTCACTGCGCGCCTGACGCGCCGGCGTCCGGCGCGCCTCCTCCGATCAGGCGTCGGTCGCGGCTCGAGCCTCTCCGGGTCCGGCGGACTCACGATCGTCAGAGGCGGCGGGTGCATCCGCCGGAGGTGCAGCCGTCTCGGGCTCGGGCCCGACGTCGACCGGCGCCGTCTCGGGCTCGGGCTCGGGCTCGGGCGCGACGTCGACCGCAGCCGTCTCGGGCTCGGGCTCGGGCGCGACGTCGACCGCAGCCGTCTCGGGCTCGTGCGTCACCTCGGCGGGGCCCGTGTCGAGCTCGACCCAAGTGGACGGGGAGCCGCCGGACGGACCGGTCGCCGGAGGCGCGTGGCGCGCCGGGACCGCAGCGCGTGCCGGCGGCGGCGGCAGCGGTCGGGGCGGCGGCGGCATCGTGAGCCCGAGCAGGCGCGCGAGCGCGGGGATCCTCCCGGCCTCCGCCTGTGCGGCGCGGCGCACCGCGCCTGCAGGGTCTTCTGGCATCCCCTCGGGCTTGATCGATCTGCGAATCGGCGACGATACGGCGGCCTCGAGGATGGCGAGCCATCGCTCCGGCGGTGTGGCGGCGGTCATCGCGCTCCCGGCCGACTCGGCGAGCCGGGTGACGAGCGCCGCGGGGAAGCGGGCGGTCGGCTCCGGCGGACGCGACGACAGGCGGAGCGCCTGAAGGATCCGACCCTCGTCGAGCGCGCGGACGACATCGGCTTCCCACGTGCTGCGAAGCTTCGTCACCCGTTCGTCGAGCGCCTCCCGGAGCCGCTGGAGCAGCGCACGACCGGACTCGTCGCGCGGCGCTCCACCGACCACCGCGGTGCGAAGGTCGCGGAGCGACACGGTGTCGATCCGGGCGACCGTCGCCTCGGCACGATCCAGCCACACGGCCTCCCGCACGCCCGGGAGGAGCTGCTCGGCGAGCCCGAGGATCGCGTCACCCGGTTCGTGCGCGCGGCCCTCGGCGCGAGCTGCGGCACGGGCTTCGTCGAGCGCGCGCCGGACGGCGGGAAGCCCGCCAGCGGCGAGCTGCTCCGCGACCGGTCGCTGCTCGGGGGGGAGCGTCTCGAGGTACGCGCTGCGATGCGCGGTCCCGGGTACGAGCCGCTGCGGTCTCGCTTTGGCGTGGCGCGCTCCTGCGGCCTCCGCGGCCGGCGGGCGCATGCCGGTCGGCGTGCCGGCGGCGGGTGTCCTGCTCGCTCGCGACGCGTCGTCGCGCGCGCCTGCGCTACGCGGCCGACCGCGCGCGGGACCTGGCCTGCGGTCCGTGTCGCGACCGATCGGCCCTGCGGCTCCGTGGCGCTCGGGACGCGTCCCGTCCGGGCGGGCGCCGTCGCGCCGGGGCCCCTCGCGGCGCGACCCGGCGGCCGGACGGCCCGTCGCATCCGAACGGCCGCGATCGCGGTCGCCCGCGGGGCGCGAGCCGCGGGCGCCGCGTCCGACGAGCGAGGTCGTGACCGCACCGACCGCGGGTCGCGACGCGATCTCGATCATGCCGGCACGCTCGGGCTTCTGCTTGGGCGGCAGCACCGACGTGATCGTGATGCCGTCGAGCTCGAAGTCCGCCTCGACGCGAAGGACGTCACCGACACTGCTCCCGGAAGGCAGGACCTGCTCCGGCACAACGCCTCGCGGCTCTTTCGCGCCCGCGGCGCGCCATGTCCAGGTGCCGTCGTCCCGGCTCGAGGTCAGTTCGACTTCCATACGGCGCGCCATGTCGAGCGTCAAGCTACCGCCTCTGAACGACCGGTGCGTACGGCCGGCCGGACGCGGGCATCCGGGGCGACGTTACGCTCCACTGCGCAGCGCCTGGCGGCCGCGGCTTCGCGCCGGGTGCGCCTGCGCGCGGGAGGTGGGCGAGCAGGTATGGGTCCGATGATGCACGGCATGGGCGGCGCCGGCGGCGGTGCGAACGCCGGCGCGTTCCGCGTGATGCGCTCGCTTCGACGCGACGACTCGGTGAAGGGCCAGCAGCTCGCGCCCGGGACTTGGAAGCGGGTTCTCGAGTTCGCGCGTCCCTACCGGGCGTTGCTCGGAGTCTTCCTCGTTCTCATAGTCCTCGATGCCGTCGTAGGCGTCGCGAACCCGCTGCTGTACCGAGAGATCATCGACCGCGGGATCCTCGGCCACGACGCGGGCGTGGTCGTGGCGCTCGCGGCGGCGGTGGCCGGTCTCGCAGTCGTCGACGTCGCACTCGGCGTCGCCGAGCGCGGACTGTCGGCCCGCATCGGCGAGGGCCTCATCTTCGACATGCGGTCACGGGTATTCGGGCACGTGAGCTCGATGCCGTTGGCGTTCTTCACGAGGACCCAGACGGGTGCGCTCGTGTCGCGCTTGAACAACGACGTGCTCGGTGCGCAGCAGGCCTTCACCGACGTCTTCTCGAACGTCGTGGGCAACCTCGTGAGCGTCACGCTCGTCGTGGCGACCATGCTCGTGCTCTCGTGGCCGATCACCCTCGTCGCGCTCGCGATCCTCCCGCTGTTCGTGTTGCCGGCGCGACGCATGGGCCGGAGGCTCCAGGTCATCACGCGCGAGGCGTACGGGCTGAACGCGGAGATGACCACGATGATGAGCGAGCGCTTCAACGTGTCCGGGGCACTCCTCGTGAAGATCTTCGGGCGCCCGCACGCGGAGCGCGAGTCCTTCGACGCGCGCGCCGCGAGAGTGCGCGACATCGGGATCACCCAAGCCCTCTACGCCCGGATCCTCTTCGCGTCGCTGATGCTCACCGCGTCGCTCGCGACAGCGCTCGTCTACGGCTGGGGCGGAGTGCTCGCCGTCCACAACGTCCTGCCCGTCGGCACGGTCGTCGCGCTCACCGCATACCTCGCGCGCCTGTACGGCCCGCTCACCCAGCTCTCGAACGTCCAGGTCGACGTGATGACCGCGCTCGTCTCGTTCGACCGCGTCTTCGAGGTCCTCGACCTTCCACCCATGATCGCGGAGCGGCCGGGCGCGGTGCCGGTTCCACGAGGCCCGGCGCGGGTCGAGCTCGAGCACGTGGACTTCGCGTATCCGGGCGCGGACGAGGTCTCCCTCGCCTCTCTGGAGTCCGTCGCGGTCCTCGAGCGCTCAACCCGCGTCGAGGTCCTCCACGACGTCTCGCTCACGGTCGAACCGGGCCAGCTGCTCGCGCTCGTGGGACCCTCCGGGGCGGGCAAGACGACGATCAGCCACCTCGTCGCACGGCTCTACGACGCGGGTGCCGGGGTGGTGCGCATCGACGGCATCGACGTGCGCGACGCGACGCTCGAGTCGTTGCAGGCGGTCGTCGGCATCGTGACCCAGGACGCCCACATGTTCCACGACACCGTGCGCGCCAACCTGGCCTACGCGAAGCCGGGCGCGTCCGACGCCGAGATGCGAGAGGCGCTCGCGCGGGCGCAGATCCTCGAACTCGTCGACACCCTCCCGGACGGCCTCGACACGCTCGTCGGCGACCGCGGCTACCGGCTGTCGGGAGGGGAGAAGCAGCGGATAGCCATCGCACGGCTTCTCCTGAAGGCGCCCGACGTCGTCGTGCTCGACGAGGCGACCGCGCACCTCGACTCGGAGTCGGAGGCGGCGGTGCAGCGCGCGCTCGAAGTCGCGCTCGCCGGTCGCACGTCGATCGTGATCGCGCACCGGCTGTCGACGATCCGCAACGCCGACCAGATCGTCGTGCTCGAGGGAGGAAGGATCGTCGAGCGAGGCCGCCACGCGGATCTTCTCGCACGCGGTGGCGTATACGCGGAGCTCTACCGGACACAGTTCGCGGAGCCGGGCGCCGGCGCCACGGGATACGACGCGCCGGAGCGGCTCGACGCGGACCGCCCGCCGGAGCGGTGAGCGGCACCGACGTGCCACGACTCTCACCGCACCTGAGGTAGCCACAGGGCGGCGGCGCCATAGGCCTCGAAACAGCACCACCCGGCCGCCAGGAGCGGGAGGACGCGTCCCAGGCGGCGGCGAGTGAGCGCGACCGCGACGGACAGCGCGGTGCCGGCGACCCATCCTGCGAGCGTGGCCAGCGGCGGGCGCCGGATCGGGTCGAAAGCCGCGGGAAGCGACGTGACGCGTTCTTCGTACACGTAACGGCGCGCTCGAGTCCGTCGCGCGACGGACGCGAGCGTCGCGGCCCGATCGAGGCGCGCGAGCACGACGAGGCGCCGGGCAGCCGAGTAGCGCGGCGTGCAGGTCGTGAGCGTCACGGTCCACCCGCGTCGCCGGTCGAGCACTGAGACGTCGGTGGGCAGAACGCTCCTCACCGAGGTGACCGTGTATATCCACGTCAAGTGTCGCACCTCGACGATGACGTGGTCGCCCGGGTGGACCGCCTGGAGGTCGTAGAACGGCCGCAGCCAGGTCGTACGGTGCCCGGAGACCACGAGGTTCCCCGGTTCGCCTGGCAGCGCGGTGCCGGGGTAGTGGCCGGGACCGAGCGCGAGGCGCTGCCGGTCCACGCCTTCGACGACGACGTCGCCTCGCACGTTGGCCGCGGGGATCGTGATCGTCCCGATCGGCGTGCCGAGGGCGATCGCTCGCGGCCACTCGACGCGCGGCACCGACGGAGCGGCCACGACCCGGACGGAGCGCGTGACGACACGCGTCAAGGTTCGCGACAGGGCGCGTTGGGCCCGAAGCGCGGGCGCACGTGTCGCGAACGGCATGTACAGGGCGAAGCCTGCGGCGACCGCGGCGACCACGACGAGCGCGCCACCGAGCGCACGTGCGGCGCGCCGGCGCGCGCGCGGGTCGGGGATCGTGACGTCGCCGATCTACGAGACGGACGTGTCCCGACGGCGGCGGCGAGTTGTCGCGACCCGGCCGGCGGCGGCGCGCGTCCGTCCGCCGACGGCGCGACAGCCATGATCCGGAGTCGCGACCATGCGAGCCAGTGTGACATATATGCGCCACCGTGTCACCGCCTCCCGAACGCGGGACGGCCGCGCGAGCGGTGATGTCTCCTCGCGCGCCGACGACGCAAGCGGCGCGGAGCCTCGTCGTCCGTCGCGCTGCTGCTCGATAGGCCATATAGCTGCTTCGCCGATGAATGTCACCTTGCGTGACTGCATTCGCACACAATGTGGTGTACGTCACGTGACGCGGTTGGCCATGCACCTTACGTGTTCCGAAAGACGCGAACTCTTGGCTTCAACCATTGCGACCTGCGCTCCCTCCTGCCACGCTTGGTAACAGCGCAACACCGCGAGGTGTCCGCACAGCGGTTCACCTTTCGACCGATCGGTGTCTTCGGACGTCGGACACGCGATCGCGAGCACATATGGCGCCCACCGATTATCGGACAATAGGGTCGGAATGCGGGTATGAATCGCAGCGGGAGGAAGGGATTGGTCGGCGGACGAGCTGCGATTGGCTCGGTCGCTCTCCTCGTCGTCGCAGCGGCTGCGCTGCTGCCGGGAACCTCGGCGCGGGCAGCAACCTCTCCGTTGCCGGCCTCGGTCGACTGGGCGCAGGGTCTGAGCTTCGGACCCGTGGGGAACGTGGGTGCTGGCGCGGTGGCCGACTGCGCGGTAGCCGCGGTCGCGGACATCGAGCAGGTCTTCCTGCGACGTCCGGAACCTGCCAACCCCGCGCCGTACCTCGCGGCGTACGGCGCGCTCGCTCGGGCCTCCGGCGAGACGCCGGGTCCGACAGCCGGACTGCGACCGAGCGACGTGCTCGCGACATGGCGCACACGTGGGATCGCCGGGACACACGCGACCGCACGTCGGCTCGCGGCGCTCGATGTCGCAACGGTCGAGCATGCCCTCTCCGTCGGCCCCCTGTATTCCGTGCTCGACCTGCCGTCTCCCGCTTCGACAGCCGCGACCTGGGTCGATGCTCGCGGCGTCGCGCTCACGGCCTGGTCCGCGTCCAGCGCCCCAGCGGGCTACACGGCGCGCGGGCCGCACGTCGTCGCCGTCGTCGGCTACGACCCGGTGGGGGTCCTCGTCGCGACCTGGGGGTTCGTCCAGCCGATCACGTGGGCCGAGTGGCACGTCCTGGCCACCGCCGCATGGGCGGTGCTCCCGGCCTAGCGCCGTCGGCCGCGGCAGCCCGGGTCGGCCGGTCGGACGGCCGGTTGCCCGTCGGGTGACCCGGCGCCTAGCGCTGATATCTGCCGATCAGGGATCGCGGTCCGAATCCCGACACGTACGCGCCGAGCGTCTTTGGGGCGGCCACGGGATCGAGCTGCAGGATGTGGTCGTGGCCCGCATCGAACCAGGACTCGTACGCGACGACGTGTGTCTTCACGAACTGCGCCATGGCCGCCACGTACGCGCCGTCGTCGCCGTACGTGCTGACGGTGCCCCATTCCGGGATGCTCGCGGGCTTGTGATGCGCGCGTGCGAAGTTGTAGATCTCGAGCAGACCGAGCGGCTCCGTCGTGAGCGTGCGCCAGCGCGCCGAGCTGCCGACCGGCGGAAGCGGGATCGGCGACTCGTCGTAGGCGTCGATCCCGACGATGTCGACGTAGGCGTCGCCTGGGTAGTAGCGGGCGAGCGGGATGTTCTGGTAGCCGGCGTTCACGTTCCAGTCGAACAGAAAGTGCGCGCCGGGAACGGCACGCATGATCCGGACGATCCGTGCGAAGTAGAGGGCCCACTGCCGCTCCTGCGTCACCGTGGAGCCGATCCAATCGGACTCCCAGGGGCCGTTCATCTCCGGACCGAGGCGCACGACCGCGTAGCCGAGCCCGGCGGACACGAGGTTGCGCGCGAGGCGACGGACGTAAATGTCGTACGCCCCGGACGCGCCCTTCGAGCGCCAGTTCGCGAGCTTCGCCACGTTGTTCGGAACGAGGTTCTGGGTGAGGATGATCGTGCGGCGCGTGGAATCCGCCGCGACCCACCTCGTGTAGCCGAACTGCGACTGCGTGAGCCACGGGGACGCCCACGTGGCCCAGTTCGGGTCCGCGGTGTTGAACACCTCGACGCAGCGGTACGTGACGCCTGTCGCGCGCTCGGCCGCTCGCATCTGGCTCCCGAGCGTTGCGTATATGCACGTGGTCTTGGAGTTGCCCGCCTGGACGAGTCCACCTGGTCGGGCCGCGTGAGCGGTGCGACCGACCCGCGCCGCGGCGCCGGCGCCCGACGCGCCGAGCGCGAAGACCGCGAGCGACGCGAGGAGCACAACACCCGCGGACCGTGGTTTCGGCACTAGCGATCCTTCGAGCTGCCGGGCTCGCGCGCCCGGCGGCTCGAGGCGGGGTCCCGAACGTTTCGCATGCTCTGATTGTACGGCGCACCGCGCGATAGCAGGACCGTCGCGCGGCGGCACGGAAACGGCTCCGCTCGCCGGCGCGACATACACTGCGGACGTGGCTCAACAGTTCCGGGTCGTGTCGCCCCATCTCGACGACGCGGCCCTCAGCTGTTCGCGATTCGCCGTCGCGCACCCACACGCTCGCTTCCTGACGGTGTTCGCGGGCGGCCCGGCGCGCGTCGACCCGCTCCCTCCCTGGGACCGTGCCGCGAGATTCTTCCGAGACGGGGACGACGTGACCGCGATCCGGCGCGAGGAGGACCGAGCGGCATGCGAGATCCTCGAGGCGGTCCCCGAGCATCTCGACTTCTGGGACGGCCAGTACCGGTCGGCCGCGTACGGCTACACGGGGCCGGCCGATGCCGCGCTCGGAGCGGCGATCACCCTGGAGCTCGAGCGGCTCGCCGCGTCCGATCCGGTCGACGCGTGGCTCGTGCCGCTCGGGCTCGGGCACAGCGATCATCGTCTCACCTCTGACGTCTGTCTCGCGCTGGCGCAGCGAACCGACCTCGTGACGTACGTCTACGGCGACTTGCCGTACTGCACGGAGCGCGAGGACGAAGTCCTCGAGCGTCTCCACTCGCTCGCCCAGCGAGGATTCGCGCTCGTCGAGGAGACGCCGACCGGGCCCGAAGCGTCGTCGGCGCGCAAGCGCGAGGCGGTGCGCGCTCACCGGTCGCAGCGTCGATCCCTCGGGCGCCGCGCACGGCGGGCGGTCCGTGCGACGGAGCGGCGCTGGGCGCTCTCCCGGACTACAACGTGACCTCCCCGGGCGATGCCCCCCGCACGACCGCGCGCGTTCTCCACGTCGTCGTCGGCCACGGTCTTCCCACGTACTTCCTGAACGCGGTTCGGTCCGTTCGTGACGTCGCCGGGGACGACGACCTGTTGATCATCGACAACGCGAGCCCACAACCCTTCCTGCGGGCCGAGCTCGAGCGTTTCTCCGCGGAGCGAGAAGACACGTGGCTAAGGCTTCTCGACGTGAACGACCTCGAGCGCAACGGCAAGGTCGGGAGCCTGTACGACGCGTACGCGGTCGCATTCGCCGAGGCGAACGCGCGGAACTACGACCTCGTGCACCTCGTCCAAGCCGACTTCCAGGTCCTGTGGTGGGATGCGGACGTCGTCGCGAAGGCAATGGAGCTCTACCGACGCCATCCACGATGCGTCAACATCTACACCGCGCTCCTGTCGTCGGACAAGCAGCTCGGGGACGGCCTCGGGACCTCGGGCGAAGACGGCACCCGGACGCTTCTCCACTACGGGCTCACCGACACCGGGCTATTCCATCTGGCGCGTTGGCGCGAGCTCGGCCTCGCGTTCGGCGACGACGAGTCCTTGCACGCAGCGTCGGCGCGAGACGCCGGACTGGAAGTCGTGTGCCACCCGTGGCCGACCGACGCGCCGATCCCGTGGCCCACCGTGGTCCGCCACGGCACCACCCGCGGTCACGAGGTGCGCTCGACCATGCCCTATCTGCTCAAGCCCCTGGATCCCACCGAGGTCGCGGCCGTCAAGAGCCCTGGAAGCGACATATGGCTCGAGGACGTCTGCGTCCCCTGGGGGTGGGCATGCCTGACACCGATGTGGACCACGAGCCTCGACACGATCGACTACTGGGTCTGCCGCTACCGAGACGCGCGGCGCAACGGACTGCGCAGGCTCGTCCCGCGCCTCGAGACGCGCGGGGTCGACTGGCGTGATGCGCTTCGGCACCGCCAGCTCGTCGGCATCCGGCCATCGCCCGTGCAGCTGCTGCTTGCAGTCCCGACGCGCGAGCTCGCTCGACGAGCGCGCGCGCGGCGGGAGCGCAGGTCGCACGGTCGAATCGCGCCAGGCGGCGACCGTCGGGCGTGAACCCGCGGGATCATCTGACGCCCCGCCCTGCGTGCCGGTGACGGTGCGCTCAGCGGATACGTTTGGCGCGTGAGCGCTCCGGGTCACGTGCTCGACCGCACGACGATGCAGGAGACCAGGTGACCGGGGGTGCCGCGACCACGCCCGCCGATCGCACCGCCCGGTCCCGGCGTCACCCGCGACCCCGGCGTCGTCCGGTGGGGCGGCTGGTCGCGGTTCTGGGAGACGAGACTTGACCACCGTCGACCCCGGCGGGCGCGAGCCGGACGAGACCGACGTCGTTGCTCCCGCCAAGCCGGTGTTCGGGAACATCGTCAGCGGACTCAGCTGGAACACGGGAGGGCAGTTCGCCGCGGTCCTCCTCAACCTCGCGCTGACGCCGTTCCTGCTGGCTCGCCTCGGCGTCGACCGCTACGGCGTGTTCGCGCTGGTCGCGACCCTCCGTGGCCTGCTGTCGAACATCGACGGCGGACTCGGGCCCACCGGCAACCGGTACTTCGCCGTCCATGCGGGCTCCGGCGACCGGCGCTCCACCTCGTCTCTCCTCGTCACCCTGCTCGCGCTGTCGCTCCTCGTCGTCGGTGCGCTCTGCGGCATCGTCGCGCTCGTCGCTCCACAGCTCACGTCGTACGCGCACACGTCGCCGGAGCTCCATCGGGAGGCGGCGCGGCTGCTGCGCGAGTTCATGCCGCTCCTACTCGTCAGCACGCTACGCGCCGTCCTCCAGCGCATTCTCATCGGGCATCATCGCTGGGCGTATCTCAACGCGACGGGCACGATCGCGCAGGCGGTGTATGTCGCTGCCTCATTCGCCTTCGTCGCAGATGGTCTGTCACTGACAGGTCTCGTGTTGGCGAGTGCATGCGAAGAGCTCGTCATGGTCGTGAGCGTCCCATACGCGGCGCGCAAGTACATCGACCTTCGCGACTGCCGACTGATGTCCCTGTCGGAGCTCCGACCGATCGTTCGCTACGCCGTGCGTGTCCAAATCGCCGAGGTAGGCAGCGCGTTCAACTTCGAGATCGACGGGCTCCTGGTGGCGCTCATATTTCCCGTGAGATATGTGACATTTTACAGTATCGGGTCGAACATCTCGTCACAGCTCTCGGGAATTCCGAGCAACGCACTCAATCCTATAGGTGTCACGCTCTCCCGGACGTTCGGTCGGTTCAACCTCTCGAAGACCTTGGAGGAGTTCGCGATCATCCAACGGGTATGGGTCCGGACCATCGCCGCGTTTCCCCTCGTCGGAGCCGTCGCGGTGCTCGTCGGCGTCGATCGATGGCTTGGACCGCAGACTCGTCTCGCGGGCGTCGTGGCCGCGATCTTGCTCGTGGGTCAGAGCCCGATGCTGATGAGCGGCGTCATGGACGTGCTCGGGAAGGCCGCGAACCTCCCCGGCCTCGAGTCGAGATATCTCGGAGTCGGCATGATCGTGAATGTCGCATTCACCGTCCCGCTCGCGTTTCTCATCGGGATGCTCGGGGTCCCGATCGGCACCGCACTCGGTCAGATCACGAGCAGCGTGTACTTCTTGCGCATCGCGCGCCGTCAGATCGATCCGGACCTGCCCAGCTTCGTCCCTGATTTTCCGGTCGTCCCCGTCCTGCTCGCGATCGGTGTGACCGCGCTCTTCGAGATCGGGGCCTTCGAGATCGCACCGCGCGGCGCCCTCGGACTCGTGACGTGTGCCGTCCCCGCGTGCATCGGCCTGGGCACGTACGCGCTGGCGACGTTGGGGAGGGAGAGGAGCGTTCGCGGCGCGCGTGAGCTCGCTCTCGTGGTGCGCGGTCTTCGCCGCGAGAACAGCACCGGCTGACCAGGCGGGTCTGCCGCGCGATACGGGACCGCCGCCAATCACGCATAGGTGCTCGCTAGGACGCCGCGAATGCTCGGAGCTCGGCCATGACGGGACTGCGAACCCGGCTCGTGGCCGTCGCGGCGCTCGCGGCAGGCCTGGACGCCGTTGGCACGTCGGTTCCCGTGCCTACGAGCGCGGTCTCCGGGAGAACGTCTGCCCTGACCAGCACGCCGACGACGCGGCCCCCGCGCTGATTCAGGCGGACGGCTCGAAGACGACCTGCATCGACGTGCCTCCGAGGAACTGCAACCTGCCGGCCTCGCTGGCGCCGGTGCAGCGAGCGACGCACATCCGCTTCAACTGTCTCGTCACCTATTAGAACGCCGACGTCTCCTGGGCAGCCTGGGTGTCGCCGTGGATCTTCGGCCCGCAGTACAGCCTCAAGCAATGGCTGAACGCAGATAGGCTCCATCGAAACATCGTTGTCACGCAAAATCTCGTCCCGGACAATGTCGACCGTCAGGCGGGTTCGCAGGCGCAATGTGATTCCGGCGCATTTTGTGGCTACGGCCGGCAGCTGGCAGCGCATCTGATTCGCAATGGGTTCGGGTGCTCGGTCGTCCGCTTGGGTCCCGAGATGAACGGCACGTGGTACTACGACTCGCTCGGCACCACGCCGGCGTCGTGGCACGACTGGGCCAAGTGCTTCGCGCAGACGGTCGACGCGATGCGGTCGGTGCGAGGCGGTCACTTCTTGTTCGACTGGAACGTGAACGCCGGTTACCGCCCGATCCCGCTCGCGGCCTACTACTCGCGGACCGCTACGTGGGCATCATCGCATACGACTCCCGACCGACCGGGGCACTTCCGCCGATCTCGTCACCTCGCCGTTGGACGGAGCTGGTCAACGAACCATACGGCCTCGCGTACGTCTGCTACTTCACGGCGCGACACGGCAAGCCGCTCAGCTTGCCCGAATGGGGATCGGTGACCCCTCCCCAGGGCGGTGATGACGGCGCGTACGTCGCGCACGTCGGTCGGTTCGTCACGACCCACAACGTCGCGTACCAGGCGTGGTTCGACGCGCCTTCGAACAGAGTGCTCCAGCTCGACCCCACTACCGCCTGTTGCCGGCGGGATTGGATGAGGCTGCTTCGGCAGGATTGTCCGAAGACGATTTGGCATGACTGCTCGAGGACGCGCGTCGGCGCCGGCCGATGGCCGGAGCCAGCGACCGGCGCCAGGTAGCCCCCGCGTCGCA
>DATLRJ010000064.1:0-9891 GCA_035534715.1 Acidimicrobiales bacterium
TGGATCATCCCGTACAGGTCGGCGACCGTGTGGTCCGGGTCCGCGATCAGCGGGTAGTTGAGCGCGTTGCCCGTGGCGTCCTCGATGTCGCCCACCCAGCCGTTGTGCGACTCGATCGGGTCGACGGACAGCCCGAGCACCTTCGTGTTGCGCTTGTCGAACTCGCCCTTCAGCCGGGCGACCTCTCCGAGCTCGGTCGTGCACACCGGGGTGAAGTCCTTCGGGTGGGAGAACAGGACCCCCCAGCCGTCGCCGAGGTAGTCATGGAAGTGGATCGTGCCCTCGGTCGACTCGGCCGTGAAGTCGGGGGCGACGTCGCCCAGTTGCAATGCCATCGTGACCATCTCCTGTGCAATGTCCGTCGGCGCGCTCTACGCCGCTCGGGTCCGCTCGCGCCGAGCATACTGACCCGCGGAGCAATAGGCGACCTCTGTAGTCATGATTTGCTCCGGGCGCTGCGCCCGTGCGGAGCGACGGCGGCGCGGCGGGGGTGCCCCTGACCCGCCGGCACGGTCGTTGTAACGTGTTCGTCATGACCGTGAGCACGGCGCGCCGCGCGGCACGTGCGGCCGGCGCCCCGTCGCACGGCGCCGACGACGTCCCCGCCCGCCGGGGACGGCCCCGGATCTCTCGGCCAGACCAGCTCGCACTCGCGTTTCTCGTGCTTCTCCCGGTCCTTCTCGACGTCTCCCCGGCTCTCGCCGGCCACACTCTGCTGCCCGGCGACGATCTCACGCAGAACTACCCCTTGCGCCTGCTCGCGGGAGACCTCATCCGCTCCGGTCACCTGCCGGGTTGGGACCCCTTCATCTGGAGCGGCACCCCGCTGCTCGCCGGCTGGAACGCGGGCGCCCTCTTCCCCGGAACCTGGCTGTTCGCCGTGCTGCCGGGCGCCGCCGCGTGGACAGCCAACCTCGTCGCAGTCGGCGTCGTGAGCGGCACCGGCACGTTCCTCCTGCTCCGACGGCTCCGCTGCGGCCCGGTCGCCTCCGTTCTCGGCGCCCTGAGCTTCACCTACACCGGCTTCATGAGCGGCCAGGTCGTGCACATCGGCCTCGTCCAGGGCACGGCGCTCATGCCGTGGATGCTCCTCGCGGTGGACGTCCTCGCGACGCCGAGCGTCAAAGGTGTGCTGACCACGCGCCACGCCACGCTCAAGGGAGCACGCGAGCTCGAGAGCCCGCCGGCGTGGCGCCCGACGCGTCGCGAGGTGCGGTGGACGCTCCTGCTCGGCATAGCCGGAGCGCTGACCGTCCTCGCGGGCGACCCCCGGGCCGTGTCGTCCTCGGCGATCGCGGTCGGCTTGTACGCCCTCGCGTGCCTCTGGCGGTCTGGCCGGACCGCAGGCGCGTCGACGTCGCGCGCCGCGGGCGCGCTCGCACTTCGGGTGGGCGGAGCGGCCGCGCTCGGTGCTGCTCTATCGGCCGCGCAGTGGCTCCCGGGCCTCACCTTCCTCCACGCGTCGCAGCGGGGCGTGAGCGCGTACACGTTCTTCAGCGGCGGATCGCTCACTCTCACCGAGATCGGGACGCTCCTCGAGCTCCCGTTCGCACTCGGCGGCAACGGAAACTTCGGTCTCGCGACCTACTCGGGCAACTACAACCTGCCCGAGGTGACGATCGGCGTCGGCCTGGTCGCGCTCGTCGCGACGTTCGCCCAGCTGCCGAGCGCGCTCGCCGCGTTGCGACCACGTCGCGGGAGCCGCGGGGCGCGCCGTGCCCGAGACGCGTCGGTGCCCGCGAGCGGCCACGAGACCCATCGGCGTCTCGGCATCTGGTACCTGACGGGCGTCGCGGGCGTCGTGCTCACGCTCGGATCGAACTCGCCCCTCGGTCACCTCCTCGTCCACATCCCCCTCTATGGCGGGGAACGCCTGCAAAACCGGAACGTCGTGCTCGTCGACCTCGCGCTCGTGGTGCTCCTCGCGTTCTTCGTCGACGACCTGCTCGCTGGCCGGTCGACGCGCGCGGGCCCGGCGGCCATGGGGACGTCGCGCTCGCCCTCCCCCGACGGCGCGGCACGGTCGCCCGCGCCCGGCCCGAACGCGGGCCCACTCGGGACACCGACGCGGCGCGCGCTCGCGCTCGCGCCGCTCGTCGCACTCGTCGGGCTGATCGCGCTCGCGCTCCTCGCGCCCGTGACGCTCGAGAACGCGATCGGCGTCGTCATCGCTTCTCCCGGGATGATGCGGCCCCTCACGCCATACCTCATCGCGTCGGGAGTGCTCGGATGCGCCCTCGCCGCGCTCGTCGCGACGTGGCGCCGATCGGGGCGGCGGACGCGCCACGTCCTGCTCGCCGCGTTCGTCGTCGCGGACGTCGCGACGTACGCGACCAACGCCTCGTACGCGAGCGCGCCGGCAGGTGCTCTCTCGTCCGACGGTGCGGGCAGCGCATCGCTGCGCGGCCTCACGGGGCCGAACGGCCGCTTCGCGATCTACAACCCCCTCTACGGTGGGACCGGGACAGCCGTGTACGCGCTCGGCGTGACCGACCTCAACGTCCTGCGCCGCATCGCGAGCGTCCAGGGCTACGGGTCGATCGTCCAGGGTGCCTACCAGAACGCGACGGACACCCACACCTTCGAAGCACTCGACCAGTCGCGGCTCCCCGGGCCGACCTTCGACGTGCTCGACCTCGCGACGCTCGTCACCTTGCCCCAATATCTCGACCAGCCGCTTCCCGAGAGGTCAGCGATCCCGCTCGCCGGAGGCGACGCTGTGCGCGCGAGCGGTGACGAGGTGCCAGCCCGCGACGCGCCAGCGCGACCACCGGGCGCATCCGGCCCCTGGGCGGTCGCCGCGCGCTCCCCCGCCAGCTGGTTCCTCGCAGGTGTCACGCGCGTCTCGAGCGTGACGGTCGTCCTCCAGCCCGGGCACGCGGCCAGCCCGCTGCGGCTCGGAGTCGGCCTCGCCGCTCCCGGCCGGCGGGTTCGGTGGAGCACGGCGCGCGTGACGCACGGAATCGCGACGCTGCGGCCCGCGCGCGCCACCACGAGCGACCGAGTCCTCGTCCGCTCGCCGCACGGGGTGGCCACCGTCGGCGCCGTGGTCGTCGGGACGCGCGCCCCCCGCGCACGCCTGCTGCTCGACGGAGAGCTGCAGGGACTGATCCGACCCCCGCACTGGCAGTTCGCCGGGACGATCGGCACGCTCGTCGCGTTCACGAACACGCGGGCTCGCGGCGCCGCCTGGCTCGAGGACGCGGCAGCCGTGTCCCCCGACGGTCCCGTCGCCCACGCGGGCACGGTGTCGTTGTCGACGACTGCGTCAACGGGCGCCGCGGTCGTGCACGTCACGACGCCGCGGGCCGCGCTGCTCGTACGCAGCGAGACGTTCGCGCGGGGCTGGACGGCGCGGCTGACACCGGTCGGCGGGGGGTGGAGCCGAGTCGAGCCCGTCAGTCGGCTCGGCCTCGTCCAGGCGACCCTTGTCCCTGCCGGTCGGTACGTGGTCACGTGGCGGTACGCGCCCGCGAGCCTCGTCGCGGGCCTCGTCATCTCGGCAGCGAGTGCCGCCGCGACGGTCGTTCTGCTCGCGCTGTGCGTGGAGCGCCGGAGGTCGAGGCGCGGCCGTGTCCGGCACCACGCGGAGCAGGGAGCTTCCCGCTGAGGGCTCGAGGCGGCGCCGCGGCGCGCGGAGCGCGGCGCGCGGAGCGGGGAGCGGGGAGCGGGGAGCGGTGAGCGGGGAGCGGTGAGCGGGGAGCGCGGAGCGCGGAGCGGGGAGCGCGGAGCGGGGAGCGCGGAGCGCGGAGCGCGGAGCGGGGAGCGGTAGACCTGTCGGTAAGAGGGCCCCTCCGTATCCTCCCGGTCCGTGGAGCGCATCCGATCGTGCCCGACATGTCTCGCTCTCGTCGCCCGTGGGTACGCGCGGTGCTTCGCGTGCGCGACCCTCGGCCGTCAGCTCGGTAGGTCTCTCGTGCCCGTCACTCCGGCCGCCCTCGCTCCCCGCGGCGGGCCGCTTCACCGCACACTCGTCGCGTACAAGGCGGCCCCGACGGGCTTCGTACGGGCCGAGGCCTCGAGCCGGCTGGCTGATGCGCTCGGCGGGTGCTTCTCCTCCCTCGCCCACTCGGAGCAGGTCCACGCGGACGTCGTCGCGACGGTCCCGTCGACCGGGGCCGGCAGACCCTCGTGGCGCGGCGTGCACCCTCTCCTCGCAGTCGTCCGGCGAGCGCTCGACCTCGCCGCGCACGACAGCGACGACCTGCCCGACCTCCTGCCGCTGCTCGAACGCGGACCGGGCGCGCTCGGCCACCTCCGCGCCGCCCTCGACGGCTTTTGCGTCGCCGCTGCAGGCGAGGTCGCGTCGCGAGGCGCGCTCGTGCGCGCACTTGTCGTCGACGACCTCTACACCTCGGGAGCCCGCGCGCAGAGCGCCGCGGCGGCGCTCCGCGACGCGGGCCTCGAGGTCGTCGCGATCGTTCCGATCGGGCGGCTCGTGACCTCGACGGACCACCGCGTCCCCGCTCCGGAGAGGCGCGACCGGCGCGTCCCACGCGGCTCCTCGGTGAGTCGAGCGGCCTGAGCTGGCCCCGCCTACTAGCCTGGCGGCGCGGGGAGGGACGCCGCGTCCACGCGGCGGTCCGTGCCCCGGACCGTCCCGCTAAGGACGCTCGCCGTCTCGCGGGTCCGACATCGACCAGCACGCCTGAGCAGCACGCCGACCACCGACTATGCCGAGGTGCCCTGCATGAACGCCGAAGAGATCGCCGCCGCCGAGGACCTCGCCCGCCAGCTCCGCGTCGACTCGATACGCTGCAGCACGTCCGCCGGGTCGGGTCACCCGACCTCGTCGCTTTCGGCGGCGGACATCCTCGCGGTGCTCACGACCCGGCACCTCCGCTACGACTGGGCGCATCCCGAGGTGCCGACGAACGACCACCTCGTCTTCTCGAAAGGCCACGCGTCCCCGCTCATCTACTCCGTCTACCGCGCCGTGGGTGTCGTCGACGAGAGAGAGCTCGTCGACACCTACCGGCGGTTCGGGGCGCGCCTCCAGGGCCACCCGACTCCGATACTTCCGTGGATCGACCTCGCGACGGGCTCGCTCGGCCTCGGCATCGCGGCGGCGGTCGGGATCGCGATCGCCGGAAGCAGGCTCGACGAGCTCCCCTACAGGGTCTGGGTGCTGTGCGGGGACAGCGAGCTCGCCGAAGGGTCCGTGTGGGAGGCGCTCGACAAGGCGGCCTACTACTCGCTCGCCAACTTCACGGCGATCGTCGACGTCAACCGGCTCGGGCAGCGCGGGCCGACCGAGCTCGGGTGGGACCTCGATGCATACGCGGCCCGAGTCGAGGCGTTCGGGTGCGCTGCGATCACGGTCGACGGCCACGACGTCGCGGCCATCGACGACGCGCTGGCGAAGGCCGCGGCGGCCGGCCGGCCGAGCGTCGTCCTCGCGCGGACGCTGAAGGGGAAGGGAGTCGCCGAGATCGAGGACAAGGAGGGCTGGCACGGGACCGCCCTCTCGCCCGACCTCGCGGAGCGGGCGATCGCGGAGCTCGGGGGGACGAGCTCGATCCACGCCGACTCCCTCACGCCCCCGCCAGGGCAGCCCGCGATCACACCGGACCCCCTCGCGGCGATTGCCGTCCCGAGGTACCCGCTCGGAGCGAAAGTCGCGACCCGCAAGGCCTATGGGGACGCTCTCGCGGCTCTCGCGGCCCGCCCGGAGGTCGTCGTGCTCGACGCCGAGGTGGGGAACTCGACCGGTTCGGAGGCGTTCCTCGCCGTCGCGCCCGAGCGCTACTTCGAGACGTTCATCGCCGAGCAGCTCATGGTCGCCGCGGCGGGCGGCCTCGCCGCGCGCGGTTACGTGCCGTTCGCCGCGACCTTCGGGGCGTTCTTCTCGCGCGCGTTCGACTTCGTCCGCATGTCCGGGATCTCCGGCCTGCGCATCCGCCTCGCGGGTTCGCACGCCGGCGTGGAGATCGGCGCCGACGGCCCGTCCCAGATGGCACTCGAGGACCTCGCGTCGATGCGCGCCGTGCACGGCTCGACCGTCCTCTACCCGTCGGACGCCGTCTCTGCGGTCGCGCTCGTCATCGCGATGGCCGACGCCCCGAGCGTCGCGTACATCCGCACGACTCGCGGGACGTACCCCGTTCTCTACGGGCCGGACGAGAAGTTCCCGATCGGCGGCTCGAAGGTCGTGCGCTCGAGCGACGACGACGCCGTCACGCTCGTCGGCGCCGGCGTCACGCTCTACGAGAGCCTCGGCGCGGCCGACCTGCTCGCGGCCGAGGGCATCGCCGCACGCGTCGTGGACTGCTACTCCGTGAAGCCGATCGACGCCGAGGGCCTCGCGACCGCCTGCAGGGCGACTCGCGATCGGATGGTCGTCACAGAGGACCACTACCCCGAAGGCGGCCTCGGCGAGGCGGTGCTCGCCGCGGTCGTAGGCGCAGGCGTCACTCCGTCGTTTTCTCACCTCGCGGTCCGCGGGCTGTCGAGCTCGGGAACGCCGGCCGAGCTCCTCGACGCCGCCGGGATATCCGCGGTCCACATCGCGGACGCGGCTCGCTCCCTCGCTCGCGGATGACCTCGCGGCTGACCTCGCGGCTGGCCTCGCGGGTGACCTCGCGGCTCACGACGCGAGCAATGCACGGAGCCGGCGCGTCGCGAACGCGAGCGCGCCGGCTCCCATGACCGCGAGATAGGCCGCTCGCAGCACGAGCGCTGGCGAGACAAGCCCGGTGTCGAGGCTCCGTTCGAGCACGACCCCCTGGTACAGCGGCGTGCACTCGACGACCGTCGCGAGCCATCCCGGGTACACCCCGAGGGGGTAGAACGTGCCGGAGAAGAGGAAGAGCGGCACGAGCGCGAGCATCACAGTGTCGAGGTCCTGCCAGCTGCCCATGAACGACGTCGCCGCCATCCCGGTCGCCGCGAACGCGAACGAGACGAGCGCGGCGGCAGGGACGCACGCGAGCGCCCAGGGCGACACGACGAACCCGGCGACCGCCATCACGGAGAGAAACGCGGCCGAGTAGCCCGCGCCGCGCATCACGGCCCACCACAGCTCGCCGACCGCGACGTCCGCGACCGAGAGCGGCGTCGCGAGAACCGCCTCGTAGGTCTTCGCGACCTTGAGCTTGAAGTAGAGGTTGTAGGTCGAGTCGAGGATCGCGCCGTTCATCGCGGCGCTCGCGAGCAGCCCCGGCGCGACGTACTCGGGGTACCGGAGGAGGTGCCCGTCGAAGCCGAGGCGCCCGACGAGTCCCCCGAGGCCGACGCCGATTCCGAGCAGGTAGAACACGGGCTCGAGAAAGCCCGTCGCGAGCACCGGCCACGACCGCCGGTACACGACGAGGTTGCGGCCGACGACGTGAAGAGCGCGGCGCGGCCAGCCGGGTCGGGCGCCTCGGTGCTCGCGCGCGCTCGTCGCGCCGTGAGCTTGCGCGCTCACGGCGCGAGCCGCGCCCGGTAGCTGCGACGAGCGGCCAGGCTCGAGAGGGCGGCGAGGCAGGCGAGGTAGGAGACATGACCGAGCGTCGACCACGCTGCGAGGTGGCCGAGCGTGCAGCTCCGGGCGAGCGCCACGCCGTGGTAGAGCGGCGTCAGCTCGGCGACGACCTGGAGCGCGCCCGGAAGGCGCGAGATCGGGAAGAAGCTGCCGGAGAACAGGAAGAGCGGGACGATGACGACGCGGTTCACGACGTTGAAGCCGACGGCGTCGTGCTGGGTCGCGGCGAACGCGACAAGCGGCGTCGCGAAGGCGATGCCCACGAGCACGCCAGCGGGAAGGGCGAGCGCCGCCTCCGGCGAGCGGAGCGCGCCGAACCCCGACGCGACGAGGAGGAACGCCCCCGAGGTCACGCCTGTGCGGAGCGCGATGTAGGCGAGGTGGCCGGCGAGCACGTCGCCGACGCGCAGCGGCGTCCCGAGCATCGCCTCGTAGAGCCGCTCCCACTTGATCGCGGCCATGACGGGAAACGTCGCCTCGCTGGTCGCGACCTGCATCGCGGAGCCGGCGAGAAGGCCGGGCGCGACGAACGGGAGATAGCCGGCTCCGCCGAGGCTCGCGACGGCGGCCGTACCCGCGACGTGGTGGTCGACGAGGGTTCCGAGCCCGGCACCGAGCGCGGCGAGGTAGAGAAGCGGGAGCGCGAAGCCCGTCGCCACCGAGCCGCGCCAGGTGCGCCGGTAGCGGAAGATCCATGACCCGAACGCTCGCACCCACAGCGGCCGGGTCATCAGTCTGCGAGGCTCCGGCCCGTGAGCTGGAGGAACACGTCCTCGAGCGACGCACGCCGCACGAGCGCGGTCGTGCTGCGGTAGCCGTGGGCGTGCACTGCCTCGAGCATCGCGTCGCCGTCGTCGCCGTAGCACAGGACGCGGTCGGCGAGAAGCTCGACGCGGTCGAACTCGCCGCGGAGCCGGGCGACGAGCTCCCCGTGCACGCCGTCGGCGAGCCTCACCTCGAGCACCTCGCGGCTCACGTGCGAGTCGATGAGCGAGCGCGGGCTCCCCTCGGCGACGATCCTGCCCGCGTCCATGACGACGAGGCGGTCGCAGAGCTGCTCGGCCTCGTCCATGTAGTGGGTCGTCACGACGAGCGTCACGCCACGTTGGCGGAGCTGGTAGAGGCGCTCCCAGACGAGGTGACGGGCCTGGGGGTCGAGCCCGGTCGTCGGCTCGTCGAGGATCACGAGCTCGGGTTCGGAGATCAGTGCGCGCGCGATCGCGAGACGCCGGCGCATCCCTCCCGAGAGGTCCTCGACGCGATCGCCAGAGCGGGCACCGAGCTGCGCGAAATCGAGCAGGGCTCGCGCCCGCTCCCGCACGACGCGCCGCGAGATGTCGAAGTAGCGACCGTAGACGAGGAGGTTGTCGAGGACGGTGAGCTCGGTGTCGAGAGCGTCGTGCTGATGGACGACCCCGATGCCCGCTCGGATCTGCGGCCCGTTGCGGGCAGGGTCGAGGCCGCGCACCTCGAGCGTCCCGCTGCTCGGCGAGGACATGCACGCGAGCATGCGCATCGTCGACGTCTTCCCCGCCCCGTTCGGGCCGAGGAAGCCGAACACCTCGCCCCGGCCGATCGTGAAGTCGACGCCGTCGACTGCGGTGAAGGAGCCGAACCGCTTCGTGAGGCTACGCGCCGTCACGATCGGCTCGTCGTGAGCAGCCATGCGCGGAGGATACTGTGCCGGTCCGGCGCCGCCTCCCGGCCGGTCCCGACTCCGGTGCTCCGCTACCGTGGCCCGATGGCCGCGGTCGTGCTGGCTTCAGGGGAGGCAGCGTCCGAGGTCCAGGTCGACCTCGACTCGATCGGCCCCGGACCGTTCGCACGGATCGAGGGGCTACCGGCGGGTCCGCACCGCCTCTCGATGCTTCTCGGCGAGACCTGGCACCACCGCTGGCTGTCCGTGCCTACCGGGGGGGAAACGATGCTCCTCGAGCCCGTGAGTCGCTCGCGGACCGGTGCCGCGAGGTGCCTGCGCGACACGGGGAATCCGGCTGACGCGGCCGGGGCGGACGCCGCGCCGGGCCGTGACCGCGGGCGGGCGCCCCGGCCCGCCCGCGGCGGGGTCGCTCACATGCCGGCGACACAGCTGTCGCGCTGGCGGGCGCTCACGACGAACATCGAGCACCACCTCCCGCCCGCCGAGGTCGAGCGCCCGCGGGACGCGCGACGGCCGCGAGCAGCTCGCGGCCTCGACTGCCGCATCGACGACGCGGGCGGCCCGCACCGCCTCCTCGCCGAGCTCGAGCGCTACTTCCTCGACGGCTTCCTCACGCCGGAGACGGGCGACCTCGGGGCGCTCGCCTCATGGCGCGAGCTGCTCGGCGCCATCGGCGGCGCTCGGCCCGACGTCCTCGCCCGCCACCCGCACCTCTTCCCCGCCGCGGCGCACGTCATCGACCGCCAGCTCGCCTTCGTCGGCGCCG